>JAGWKL010000026.1 GCA_028865345.1 Candidatus Omnitrophota bacterium
CTTATTCGGCGTATATGGAATGTACTGCACCGGTTCGACTTGACCGTTGTTTGGATTCAGAAGGGCTCCCATGACTCCTGGCTGCTTCTCAGGCGCTTTGTAATTAACGCCATAGGTGACCCTATCCGATGCAGTATGTAAGGCATCGGCATCGTGTTGGAACTCCTTTATCTCGCTCTGATAGTAAATACGTGAGGTGTTGCCGGTGACGATGGCGCCAATGGGCATGTCCTGAGGCACGTACATTCCTTTGGCAGGAACCGTGTTATACAGCCAATAATTATCTTCCGCGCCCTTGGGGGTGTATTGTATGAGCGGCTTGGTAGGATCCTGTGTCTCATCGGATTGCTCCACGATCTTATGGATCGCCTTCAGTTGTTCATCGGTGAAGCCGGGGAAGTCCTCTTTGGTCAACGGTTCAAACCTATTCTCAACCCGGCCGTCGGCCCTCAATTGACCGCCCTTATTTAAATCCGCCTTGATTTGTGCGATCTGATCCGCACTAAATCCTGCCCCCTGCAAGGCAGCGGTATTAAGATACCAATCCCCTGCCACCGGCATATTCTGGCGTGTATACATCCCAGTGATCTCACCGGTATAACGGTCCAGCGTATACGCTTCATAAGTACGGAGATCTTCCTGGGCATTGTGCAGTTTATGTTCATCCGCAAATAATTGATCGGCCTTGGCCTTCATCTCTTTGAACTTCTGCTGGGATGAAACGATATAGGCCGCGTTGTTCTTGAAGTCTCCCTTGTATCTCGGTGAAAGGAAGGCATATTCGATCTTGTCAGGATGCTTGGGATCATAAATCAAACCGACCGCATACCCGCCGCCTTTCTTGGCCAATTCAAAGAAGCTCTGGGCGTCATTTCTCTTGAACATCAGCGCCAACTTTTGATTGGCATCAAAGCTCTGGGGCAGGGTATGTTCGAAAACAATGAATTCTTTGCCATTAACACCCTTATAAGCATCCTGCCAGAAGCTAAGTTCATCGATACCCCACTTGTAATAATGTTTGCCGAAGTCCCACGGAGAAACGACTGAGTTCCTGCCTCTCAACGCATCCCACACCTTATCTCCGGACACATCCCCTAATAACTCCATGACGCTGACACGGGCCGTATGCCAGCTGCCCATTTTGCGTTGTTCATCAGAAGAATAATTGTTCCTGATATCCAACAAAGGAGAAATAATATTTTCAAGAAGGTTATGAGGAGCGATCAAAACGGTACCGTTGCGATAAGCATCTGCGCGCAAGGCATTGTACTCTTGCATAAAGGTGTCGCTGACGAATATCCATCCCATCGGAGAGATCTTGGCGCCGGAAGTAAGGATCTGCCCCACTTGAACATCAGGATTGCCAAAGGGCCATTTAATACCGAAATTAGCCACCCAGTTGCCGCTGATGGACGGAGAATAGAGCGTACCGAACATCTGATAATAATGATTTTGAATGCCCACAAACCCCGGCAACTCGCTGTATTTGGCTTGCGCGTGCATTGTTCTATTGCGGTCTGCCATCGACTGGTAGTCGACGTCAGGAGCGTTTCCCTGCAGTGCCGCATTTAAAGCATCCAGCGCTTCTGTTGCTTTCTTCTGGGCCACGATTGCATCCTGCCTGGCATTCTCAACAGCCCGTTTATCTTCGCCGATCGTTGCATTCATGGCCGCGATAGCTTTTTTGTTGGCCTCAAACTGCTCCTCGATGGTCTGAGGCTTGGAATTTTCTACGGTCAGCAGTCTCTGATAAGCGCTATGGCCCGAGGTGCCGGCAAATTGGGTTTGCTGGCCGTTGGGCAGGGCTAACAAGGCAAGTTTCGAGAAATCAAGCTGGCCATAGCTGAAGACTTCTGAAGAAGGAATTTCAGGATCAAATAACGTAACCATGCGCGTATCCGCAGTAGTGCCAAATACGAGCCTGCTGACATTATTCAAAGCATCCATATGCTGCTGGTTATATGCCGCCGCATTGAAATCAGCGCTTAAGAGCTCTTTGGCGCCGACCAGCCATACAGCGGTATGTTTCATATTCGTGTCATTAAGGGCCGCCACCGCTTGCGGCGGGAGATTGCTTATTTCATCAGGAGAAAGAATGCTGGTGTCCTGGGACGTGGCCTTGTAATACTTGTTGTCTAATTTGACCACGAGCGCTTCTTCCTGGGCCGGCAAGGTTTCAACAACATTGACAATGCGGCTGCTGCCGACCAATGCGTCATTGGTCTGTACACGGTGCTCCAAATTTAACAGGGTCGAATCAACGTTTTGGGCATTGAGCATAGACGGCAGCGCCCCAGAACGGTTCGTTAACATCCAAATATAATCATTCGCGCGGTTCGGCGTTTGCTGGGCCAAAAGTGAATTGCTGATACTGGCCGCGGCCATCTCAAAGTTTCCTGAAGCGATCTCTTGCTTTAAATGATTAAATTTATTCAGCCCTTCGGGGCCCATCTGATAATCCAATTCCGCCAACAAGGCCTTGATCCATTCTGATTGTTTGTCGAAGTTCTCCGGCCCAAAATCTTGTTGCGCCTCACTGAACGAATTGGTCAGCAATATATTGAATATGCGGTCAGCCTCTTCTTTATCCATGGAAGCCTTGCCCTCCAAGTAAAGGTCGGCGGGCTTTGAAAAGAGATTGCCGTGCAGGCCGATATCAAATCCATAACCGATCAGCGGTCTGCCGGTGACAGGATCCGGGCATACTGTGGGGCAGAACCCTTCATGAAGCTTAATGCTGGCTGTGGCGATGGTGCGGGCGTCCGCGTCTAACGGAATGGCCGCCAGTTTGATCTGGTTTGTGAAACTTTCCCTGACCGACACGGAGGCAAGTTTAGGAGTTTGGGGAACTGCTGATGTCTCTTGGGGCGCTGCGGGAGCTACAGAGACTGTCGGAGCTTTTGTCTGTATCGTCGTTGACGATATAGCCGCAGGCCGGGATGGCGCTTGAGTATTATGATCAAAGTTCTTATAGTAGGTAAAGAGAGAGGCGGCAAGCACCACAAGACCCGCGACAATGACAACCTTCTTGCGCCACTGCCTTAAGGCCTTACTGGCTATGATGATTCCGGCTATTGCTGCTATAGCCGTAACAATATAGATGGAGTTACACGAAGAGAACCAGACCGCAGGATGAATGATCGAAGCCTGCAGTTGCTGCATCACCGTTGGTTGAGGCGCAATAGCCGGCGTGATGGCCTGTGCTGAAGCTGGTGTAGCTCCAAACAGCGCGGCCACAAGCGCAAAGGCCACAACAACAGTTTTCCCTAAGATCGAAGGCGTGCTTGCCGAAACAAACACTTCTTGCGTTTCAGGTTTATCGCTTCTTTCCGGAGTCTTGGAACCTTCCGGAGCTTCGCGATTCTCTGCGGACGCAATCCATGAACCTTGGGCTAATATCTTTTCGTCATTTCGAGTTGATACAGTTCTCGCAATGACGCTATTTATCTTTTGAGCGTTTACGGCGCCACTCGATTTTTCTGAGCTTTCCGCAGACTTCGTCCGGGAACCCAGAATTTGCGCGGTCCCTGTACTTTCTATTTCTTGTACAGTTCCCACACCTCGAGCGCTTATACCTTCAACGGCCTTGGCTTGCTTGGGTGCACCTTCTACACCTCTTACACCTTCTGCAGCTTCGCCGTATCCGGCTAGATTCGCATCTTCTACATCTTTACGGTTACGTTTCCCTAATCCTATCAGGGACAACGCAGCCAGTACTGCTATGAGCGTGTCCTCCCAAATTGCCAGGACACGAGAACGGATCTTGCCTGCTTCTACTGCCGTGCTTCTGACTGCTTCGCTTGTAGCACCCGCGTTCACCGCGTGGGTGGTATTGCCTGTTTCATTCCTGCTTGTACTGCCAGGTACAACCGTACTGACTTTGCTGCCATTTACTGCATTGCTGCTGTTGCTTGTGCTGCCTGTTACCTTACTGCCATTGTTCGTACTGCCTACTTCTTTACTACCGACTTGCGTACTTGCAACTACCGTACTTCTTACTTCATTTCTTATGACTTCATTGCTTCTTGCTGCTGTGCTTCTTATGCTACCCGCTTCATTTACTTCTGCTGCTTTCTCAGTGGACGGAGCTTGCGCTAAGCCACTTTCCTGCAAACTGCCAGAAACTGCATTTTCTACTGCAACTTCATTGCTGCCAACTACTTTGCTATTTTCCTCTTTTCCTTCATTTCTTCTGTCTGCAGCCATGAGGAATGGCTGGACAGAGACAATACGGCCTGGATGATATAACTGCCAACCAGCTCCGTTGGTAATTAATGTCTCCTTATCATTATTAAATCCGCGCTGATAACTCAATCCTGTTATTTCCAAAGGTTCGCTTCGGTTAAATAGGAATACCGGCGCATCCGGAGGCGCAGCTGCCACGATCGGCGGAGGCGAAATTCTATTGGGCAAATCACTGCCCGGTAAACTGTTGCCGGGGCCGGAGCCTTCAGGGACAGGCGGCACAGCCGGATTGGGATTCGGCGGTGTCGGCGGCGCAGGCGGTGTCGGAGGCGTTGGCGGCGTCGGCGGTGTTGGCGATGCCGGCGGCGCCGGCGGCGTATACGGCGTCACCGGACCTGTAAATGGCTGATGCGTGGCCTGATTGCGGTCATACGGCAAATTCCTTGCCGGAGCTTGCGCTTTCTGAGGCTGTATCGGCTGTTGGTACGCCCACTGATTGAATGTCCCATTCTCTCTGTGGACAATAGCTTGACTTGGAATAAACTCCGCTTTTGCAGGACTCGGAGCAGCCGCAAGCCCTGCCCAGATTAATAATGCACCCACAAGCCCCTTGGATGCAAAATTTCTAAAGAAGGAGGCGATCCTGTTGCCGTTTCTCTTACCAGTTTGGACATTGGCAGATTTACTTTCCGCATTGGACGAATTTTCATTCTTTTGCTTCTGGAGAATCTGATCATATCTATCCAGGATGGCCTTGATCACATCCTGTCCGGCCAAGGACTTTCTCATGATATGGGTTTGTGACCGGACATAGTCCAAGGCCGCGCGCGCAAAGGCCTGCCTTAATCTCTCTGACGGGGTCCCTTCTGAACCATAAAACTTTCTGGCTGTTTCTATAAATGCCTTGGTCGTGTCCCTGAAGTTCAAACCTGAAGCCCTTGGATTCAACTGGACGCCGCCGTTGATAACAAACATGAGCTGCGCCACGGCCTCGGCCATGCCTTCCTTGGTTTTAAGGGCCTGGCCTGTGCCTTTGATTCTGACATCCGTGATCGTCAATCCTATTTCGCCCGTGGGATATTGCTTCAAGGCATAGCTTGCCACCACATTGGTATTCTCGGCTATCTGCCCCAAAGGTAGAACAAAAGCGCCGTTTTCAGGGGCTGGAGCGACCCATTCATACCCCCGGCCGTTTTCTTCTTCCATGGCATCATACGTAAATAGGGCCTTAATGTCCTTGGTATTGCTTCCGTTAAGGACAGCCACCAACGATTCGCCATTGTCAGCTCTTAAATCAACGACTAAATCCCCATTTTCCCATGGGCGATCTAATGTCGTATCGCCTATGGCCGTGACTTCCTGGGTTATTCTCTTGCCGATCAATTTAAAATTTTTACCTTCATCTTCAACTTTATATGCCAGGGTCACTGGTATACTTGTACCATTGATAGTCAACGGATTTATGGCGACTTCGACTGTGTCTTTGTTGGCACCGACATAGTTGGCAAGTTTAACCTTCCCATCATCAATTAATGCAACAGCAACCAGGTTCTCCAGCTTATTGCCGTCATATGTCCCTTTAGTAAGATATTCATCACGGATGTCCTGGAACTTCTTGTTTTGATCAAGCGCGTATATCTTCCCTGAGGCGCCTAAATAGACCTGTCCTTTCTTAAGAACAATTTCACCGCCTTTTACATTAATAGTCTGGTCATCCGAAGTATAGTTAGCCACAAGCACCGGCGGTTCTTTCGCGTCACCGTATCTATACAACACCTTGAGTCCGTCGATAGAATGAGTGGCGTTGGAAACCAGCACCAACTCAGGATCCAAGCCATCAACATACTTTGGTACTCTGTCTTCTCTAATGTTCGATAATGTTCTAACCAGGTCCTTTAAGGTTTCAACCTCATTGAACGGCTTGGCCTGCGTATTGGGTCTGAAACCAAACTTCAACTGTTCCGGGGTTGCCTCAAGCATTCGCAGGATTTTCTCGTACACCGGAGATTTCGGAACGAGCGCCTGCATCAATTCGCTTTTGGGGTTCCATATATACGCAAGCAAAACAAATTCTTGGGGATATTGCTGCTTTAATTTTGCCTCCTTGTCCTTATCCAGCGGCAAGAAAGTCCCCTTCGTCCCTTGATTTTCTTCAAAATAACCGTTTTGCATCAGCCAGTCAAAAATGGCCCCGCCATTGGTGACCATCTTTTCCATGGCGCCTCTTTCAATGATCCCAGGATTGTAATATTTATGCATCACATCGGCGGTAATATCAATAAGGCGCTGCAGTTCCTTCTGCGTATCTGTATAACGCCCTTCAAAGTTCTGATGAACGCGGATATTTATTTCATTGTTCGTATCTTCAATTGTGTCTCGCAAAATCTGTTTGGCTCCCTCAGGAACCTGGCCTAAGATGGAATAACCGAAGCGGCTTGGGAAATGCTGCAGCATCTTGGCAAGGAACTGGAAGAATTCCTGTTGATTGCTGCGCCTGGTGTTGTCCTGCGTTTCCTTGACATAAGCCTGCCTGCTCTGCGGATCATGGTTCATCACGACAATATTGCGATCAATGGATGCGTTGGCATCGGTGATGCCGTTGGCATCGGTGACACCGCGGGAGCGATTAAGGCCCTGGTTGATATCCTCTTCAGTGGTGCGACGATCCGTCAAAAGGAACATCTCATCATTCTGCATCGTTGGAAGGGTGATGCCGCGCGAAGACCCCAAGGGTAAAAGAATCAAGAAATCCTTATCGCCTGAGAGGATTAGCCTGTCGATGTCATCTTTTCCCTCGACCTCGATGGTGTCTGCCATCGGATTATAAATGACCCAGTCCCCCGTGGTTTCCTGGTATACTACAAATTTATTTCTTTCTTTAGCTACCTTAAGAGCCTCAGTCAAAACCATTTCAGGATATGAGACCGTTGTCGGCGCATCACCGTCGCGCAGCATATCGAAGATAATGGCCCTGCCGCCGTCAGTCTTCACCTTGTCCAGGAAGTTGCGAATGTTATCATCCAAACGCAGACGGTAGGCGTCCGTAAAGCTGCCTTCTTGCGGTTCAGGAATTACCCCGTCAAAAGAAAGTTCGGCCGGTACAACAAAATCCGTGGCTGTTTCCGTTTTGACCACCGACTGAGGATTAAGCGTTCGGGCCCCAATCATCATCTGGGCGACCTTCATAAGATTTTCATTGACTGTACCCGATGCCCAGATGACCTGGCCGCCATGATTGATAACCTCGCTGTCTATATCAAAGGCATCCACAAATGTGGCATGCTTTGTCTGTCCTAACTGGCCACCCAGGTTTTCAATCTTATTGCCGCTCATTAGTCTGGCTGCTTCAAGGTTTGCTGCGCGCTGAAGCGGATCAGAGACAACAACATTGTTATGGCCTATACCAATCTGGTTGACCAGAACCGCCACCTTGCCCCTTAACACCAACCCAAGCGTTCCAGAGCGCATATTGGCCAAGGCTTTTAATAGCGCATGTGCCGCCGCGATCTTTTCATCGCCGCCTTTACGGCCGCGTAATTCTTCCATATCTTTGGCATTGTATTTTTCCAAGAAAGCTTCCTTGACTTTATCAAGGGCATGGGCAACCTCAATGACTTCTTCTCCCTCTTGTTTGGTGGCCCGCACCTGGTCAATATATGGTTCAAGGATTTTGCTGACTTCCTGCACCATCATTTTGGCCTTTGCATCAATGCCTGTTTCCTTGGGCTGCTCTTTGGAAATTTGTAACCCTAAGGAGTCTTTGTATTCACCGCGGTATAAAATGTTGCCCGGTTTGGTCAAAAGCTTCTCGATTTTTTGGGCGGTCTCATCTCCCTGCCTTGCAAGACCGATAATATGTTCAAGGTCTTTCTCAGTGACGAGGATGATCCGGTTATTCTCAAAAACGTTAAGGACTTCTTCCAGATTGAGGGACTGTTGCTGCTGTTCTTGGATGGCGCCCTCTACTGGAGTTTCCACAATCTTTCCGACGGTGATCCCCTCCGCGGCCTGCGGATTATGGACCCTCAACGCCCCTAACACTTTGTCCTTGATATCATTGAAATTGCCTTCCAGTTGCCCGGCGCCCGGCTCAACGGAAATGAGCTTGGCATCAGGACGTTCATCCCTAAGCTGCATACCCATCGCGACCACCACCGCCGTGCTCTTACCGGATCCCATGAAAGATTGATAAAGGAAATTATTTCTCTCACTGACCCATTTGATAAATTCTGGATATAATCCCAGGAGCTTCCTACGGCTTTCTGCTACCTTTGTTTCTGTGCCCGAGAAAGCCTTCGTTGATCCGGGATTAAGGGCATTCTGAATAGTTTGAAGATAGTTTTCTCCTGTGGGTCTAACCGCCATCGCCGCGTCGCGATAGGCCTTGTTGATCTCCTGCTTGAACGACCGCGGCTCAAGGCCAAACTTGTAGGCCACCCGGTAGGCCATCGACCACTTCTGATCGTTAGGAGCAATGACCCAGCTGGGATAATTCTTGATCGTGTCGGCCAAAAAGTTCAGGGCCCCGGCGGAATTGGCGTCTTGGTCCTGGACCAATCGGGCGCGCTGCCTTAAAGCAACCGCCCTTTGACCGGCAAGTCCATAGACATCCGGATGATTGAATAATCCCTCATCAACGCGTTGGAAATTGTTATAGGCCTGCTGGGTGCCCCACAATATTTCTTTGGCCAGCCTCTCCTTGATCCCCGGAGAGCCGCTGAAATGCCTATACGTCTCAGGGACGTACGGGGCCAGGAACTGATCGCGGATAATCCTGGTGACAACGCCGGTATAGGAGTCATTCGAAATGTCATTGTCCCTGATCTCGTCCCAGAATTTGCCGAACCTTTCCCTGATTTGTTGTGACACCGTCATCGCCGCGTCAGTGAATGAACCTGCCGGCGCCGTGGCCAGCACATGCCTTTCATCCGTCGGCGACAACGGCACATCTGTCCTCTCATCGGCAGGGACATTCTCGGCATATCGTTCGGGGGCCTCGCCGTTGGCGGCGGCCATGGCCAAATCCAAATTCGCGCGCATCACCGGCAAAGGAACAGGCGGCATGCCGGCAGGCAATTGCGGCGCACCGTTCATTTCAACCGGCGCGTTGCCCTCGGGCTTCGCGGCACCCATGATCTCAGCGACCATCTCCTTGGATTGTTTGATAATCTCCGCCGGCGGTGTGTAATCGGTGTTGCCCTGCTCGGTCGTCAAAGCCACTTGGAACAATTGTTCAAGGTCATGTTGGCGGGCCTTGCTCTGACGTAACCCGCCGCCGATGTCATACTTCCTATAATAAGCGACCAGCCTTTCAGGGCTGTTCAATCCGGCCTTTTGGAAAGCCAAGCGGATCAGGTCCCTTTCCTGTTTCAAGTTGGCCCGGTCATCGTCGTCGGGGGCTATGTCATTTTGGGCCTGGGCCACCAGCAGATTAAATCCGTCAAGGTTGAGATAAAATTCCAGCGGGATCCTGCTCTTATCGCCCTTGAAGTGGCCGAGCTGGAAGGTAAACATGACAAGATCTGAGAAGGTAAATTTGGTGAGGCTGACCACGGATGAAGACACCGCGACGGAAGAACCGACCTGTTTATCAAACACCAGCGCGTTTCTCCATGCCAAAACCTCGGCCCTGGTCAAAATGGGTATCAAATGGGCGCTGTCGGCCAGAACATCACGGCGGAGATCTTCACCGTTCTTGGCCAACTGCGCGAAATCATCAGGATATTTACTGGCGGAATTCTCAAGGAAGGAACGCATGGCAGGCGAAACATTGATCACTTCCTGCGGCGGCGCTGTCGTAGGCACCCTGAATCTTTCCGGCTTTTCTTCCCAACCAACCGGCGCCTTCCATTCATGCTCCACGGCAGGGGCCACGGCAACAGGCGTGACCTCAGGACTGACCACCGCCGGGACCTGGGTACGATTATGGGCAAGCACGACATGCCTGGATAATGCGGTCTCGGCCTGCACATGAACGGCCTTGCTTCGTACTCTTGATCTCTGGATCACAGAAGCTTGCGGCGTAGCCTCGGGCGTGGCATGCTCGATGCCCAAAATGTCATCAACGCTCACCTTGCCATTTAAGCCATGGGCATCGATCCAGACCCTGACAAAGCTTGCGAGGATGGCCTGCCCACCTTTTTGTTCTTCCCTGACCGGCAAAACCTTGGCTGCGATCGCTGCGATCTGTGCCCGGCTCAACTGGACCATATCTGCTCTAATGATATCGTGGACGATCTTCCAGCCGTCAGGGTCGGACGGCACGTCCCCGCCTTTGTCCTTAAACACATCCACCGCTCCGTCAATGACCCTCATCATGTGGGCGATGAATACCGCGGGGGCTTGTTTCTTGCTCCACCACAACACCGACACATTGTCGTCAAAAGCGATCGCCGCTTCCTTGGTCACCAGCTGGGCCGACACTTCCGTCGAAGACCCGGGGGTCTGCTTGGCCATCATACCCCATGATTCCTCATTGCGGGCAACGGCCGACATGGCATAATCAGGATTGGGAGTATATTCAAAGGATTCTTGGTCCGCGCCGACCGCCACCTTATATCCCCGCAGGTTCTCTTTCCCATACAACGAGACCAATAAGTCAACCGGCTTTAATGAAAGCAATGCTTCCCTTGGATTGTTTTGCCCTTTAGAGATGGGAACCTCCACCAAGTTCTCCAACAAGATCCCCGCCTGATTGGTCTTATCTAAGAGTTGATCCCATGTAATGTTCCGGTTTGCCAGATAGGTGGAAATTCTTTCAGCCGGTAAACCAATCTTGCGGGCCAGCAATCCGGGTGTGGTGATCGACCTATTGCCGACGAGAACGCGTGCCATGGCCCTTAATACCTTTTCATCGCCGGCCTGCCAGGCTTGTGTATCTTTAAGGACCCCCAAAGAGCTTTTCACTTCTTGTTTCAAATAATTCCGGGTGAGCATGGCCTGGTTGCCCTGCTTGGCTTGCTCGCTCAGTTCTTTGAGTTTTTGCTCGGCCTCAAAAGCTTTTTGGGCAAGAGCATCGTTGCCCTGGGCAGATTCGGGCAAGGTCAATAAAGATGTGTCCGGAATATTGGGGTTGGCCGTCTGCTCAAGAGGCGCAACCGGCGGCTGAAGTTCGAATGAGCCGGCAGCATTCTCTGATGAAGAATTTGTCGAGGGGCTTGCGTTTGTCCCAACAGCCTGCCCTTGCGTCTCGACGGCCTTGGACTGTTGTTCATTGGTCAAGTTGTTCAGTTCACTGTTGTATTTCGCTAAATCTTCCGCCCCGGCTTCACCTTTGGCTTGGGCCATCTCAATCAAACTTCTCAACACCTGGCCCTGGAACACCGCCCTGCTCACATTGAGCTTGGCCCAATCCTCATCGGATACCTTTTCCGAAAGCGCCTTTACTCTTATCAAACCGGCCTCTTTTTCCTGCTCGAGGCCGGGAACGGCTGTAAATTGTAAAATTTCCTGAAGCAGGTTCAGTTTGTCCTGCTGCGCAAGCATTTGTTCAAGGGCGCCTTGTTGTGAGAGGGACTGGATCCGGACGTCCTGTAATTCCAACGCCTTGCCCAAAAATTTCAACCCTGCGTTTACGGCGGTAGTGATCTTTTGCCGGGCCATACCTTTGGCAAGCCCTCTGGCTTGGGCAAACCCTTGTTCTATGGTCAATTGTCCCATCAGGGCATTAGCCTGCACGGAATTGCTATCGGCCGTCAGGGCCGCCTGAGCTTCACTTAAACCCTGCTCCCTGAAGGCCTGTGCCTGCTTACGCAAATCGCCGGCTTGCTGTTGAGATTCCGGAGTGCCATCCTTCTCTATCGTCGCCGCTTCCATCTCATTACTGTTGGCCGCCATCCTGCTGCCCTGGGCCGCCAAAATATCATTCCCTGACTGTCTGAACATTTCTACGGCTTGCGGGTATTGTCCTATGGCCTCAAAGGCTCTCCCTAAATTGACCAAATGTTGGGGCAGTTGCGCGCGCACGGGTGCCGGCAAATCTTTGCTGTTGGAAAGTTGCAAGACAAGGGTTTTAGCTCTATCCAGATTATTAACCTCGCCTGATTGAGTCAAATGTGCTATTTGAGCGTTGGTGATGAGGTCTTCCAACTCGCGCATCGAGGCGACCGCGCCTTCGTTGCCGGCGCCGGCATAGGCCTCGGCTGCTTGCCGGGTCAATTGCACGGCCTCATCAAAGCGGCCGAGCCCGCCCGTCATCCGCGCCCTCAGATCCAGAACCTCGGCGCTGTTTTGCACGTTCTCCGGCAAGCTCCTTAAGATCTCCAATCCCTTGGTGAAATCGCCGGCCTTGGCCTGGGCTATGGCCAGCCTCCAGGTCCCGACGCTCGGGCTGGCAGCATTTTCAGACCCCACAGCCTTGACCTGCTCGGCAAGGTCTTTAAGTTTTCCTTCTGCTTCGAGCGCGCTTTCTCTCAGATCACTCAAATCCGCATTTACGTTTATCGCGGCGGCCTGTTGCATTTGATTCTCGGGGCCCTCTGCCCCATTTGTTGAAGATGTCGCAGCAGTCAAACCTGACCATTCAACTAATTCATCGAATTGCTCCCTCGTTAAAGAAACGCTGTTGTCCGTATTCGCATTAAATTTAACTCCGCTCTCAGGATAAAGGCTTGTTAAACGCGCCACGGTATTCCCGCCGTCTTGCGATTGGATTCTATAGTTGATCTGGTTATTCTGAAGAGCTGTAACTTCTTGCACCTTAAATTCGCTGATAGGCAGTGCGCTGGGAACTTTTATCTCTCTTACCAGAGCTGTCATACGGCCTGTATTACTATTGAATTCGTAAAGAAAATTTTGATGGTCTGCCACCGCTTTTAATTTTTCCTGTAATGCGGCTGGCAATTGGTCAAAAGTTTTCTGGATATGCCCGTTCCCAGGAACCTGTTCTACATTTAATGCCAATAGTTCTGGCAGGGTCACTTTGGATCCTAAATCTTCCTGCAAAGAACGCTGGGCCTCAACGATGTCACGATTAACAACATCGAGTCTATCTTGAACCGCGTGAATTTGTTGTCCGACGTCCGTTTTAGACTTCACTCCTTCCAAGCTTGCCAATTGTTTGATTAATTGCGACCTTTCGGTCAAAAAGGCATTGACATTAATGGCTTTCTTAATTCTTTCTGCGCGTTCTTTATCATAAATATTGAAGACCTTTTTATCAGGCGGGAAGCTTTCTGTTTCAAAATCTTTATTCAATGTGTTGCCGATTTCCTTGATTTCTTTCTCGAGACCGGCAGCCCTGGGTCCCAAGAATTTTCTCATGGCCGAAGGATTACGCCCATAAGCTGAAAATTCTTTATACAACACATGCGGATTCATCCCGTAAACGCTTTTCTCTTCGGTCAAGGCTGCTTTAAAAGCTTCCTGGAATGCAGGAGAGGTCTCGCCGAATTCTCTGATACGAAGTTCCCGGTAAGCCTTGCTTGTTTTATAAATATGATGGTCCAACTCGTGGGTAAGGGTCTCTTCAAAATTAGGATCATCGCTGGAGACCAGGCTGATCGTGCGGTTCTTGCCTTTGGGGACAACGTATTGATCCCCGGATTTATTCAACAATCTCGCACTCAATAAAATGTCCGCAAATGTTTGTTCTTCCTTTGAAAGCTTCCCTGCGGCCACATTAAACATGGCGGCTGTCTCTTCCAGGGTCCAATCCATCCCCTGAACGCCTCCTTGGATCTCCTCAGGAATTTTGCCGGGTTCCTTGCCTTCAACAAAGGCCTGAATACGGCGTACCAGGCGATTGGCAATACGCGTATCAGAAGCTAACACTACCAACCCTGCCTTAGCCTCAGGAGGACGGTAGACCGTAAATGCGCCTTTGGGCTTTAACTTATTGACCTTTAACGCTTCAAACTGCTGATTATTCAAAGGCACGACACCCGTTGTTTCGGCCTCGCTTAAAGCTTTATCCATGCGCTCGTATCTTTGCCGGACAATCGCCTTGATTTCATCCGTTGCGTTGATTCCGGCTTCCATTAAGGCTATATCCCTGTCTTTTCCCCACGCATCATTGATGTTATTCAGATCTTCATCTTTATACCCGGCAAATCCAACAATGCGCCCCGTTTCTTCTTCAAATTTTATTTGATGCCCGTTAGATGCCGTAAGAGAAACTATTCCTTTGCCGTCTATTAGTTCCCTGCTCCTTACGGCGGTTTTATCGCCCAGCATCTCCGCTACCAGACGTTTCATCGTGACGGCATCTGTGCTTGGAGCAAGTCCCGCCTCTCGGGCCAGCTTAGAAAAGTCATTGCCGGACAAGCTCCGAACCAAATGGTAGACAGCCGGATCATTGTAATGATTTTGCGCTGCCTTCGATAAGACGTCCGCCTTGACGATCGAGGATTTAATGTTCTCCTTGGATTTTTCCAGCATCTGCTGCAGATCACCGAGGATCTCTTCCGTCTTTTTACCCTGCAGGTTATACGGCAGGCTGATATAAAAATCTTGGTCGGTATCTTTTAAGGGTATCTTGACCGTCTTTCCTTCTTCAACGATCTTGATGTCTCCGAGGTCCTGTTTGTCGGTCAGCACTTTGAGCGATCCATCAATAAGTCCAGAGAAGCGAAAAGCAAACGCGAGGCCGCGTTTATACGTTTCGGCAGCGGTTTTAGACATCTCATATGCTTTTGCCATGTCTCCGTCTCTGGAAGCTTCCATAGCCGCTTTAAGATAAGCCCCAGCCTCGGTCATGTGGGCCCTTATTTCACCTAAGGCCGCCCCGCCTGGATAAATACCGATCTCCACACCGCCGTTTAGGGCGGCAAAAATGTCCCTGCTTTCTTTTTCTTGATGGAACCCCGGGAGACTATATTCTCCGCTGGGATGGAACGGCCGGCCCCCAAGCAAATAAAATTTAGTTTGCTTCAGGGCATAGCTACCGTTGCCCTGAGGCGCTATGAACTTTTGCTGGATCAATCTTTGCCACGCCCCTTCGATATTCGCATCGCTCCATCCTTTTGATCTCAAAATTCTTTCGAAGGTCCCCTTTTCAATATTTGAAACGTCTGCCTCCCACCGGGACGTCTCGTGGATTCCTCGGGAAGAAATCCCCCGAACTCCCACGATCCTTTGAGCAGCCAGTTTATCAGCCTCTTGTTGCCCTTTAACCTCTAAGTCTTGCAGGTATTGCGCGGCCGCGGCCTCTGAGGCGTTTTTCAATTCGATCCCTTGAGTTCCGGGATGTTGAGCAGAGGCTATCAATTCACCTATCTGCATGGCACGGGATTCGACATTTTCAACTTTAATGTTCGCGATCTTTTGATACATGGAATAAGTTCTGGCGCTTATCTTCTTTTGGAAGCGATCCATGACGTGACTTTTCTCATGTTTGAAAACAATGGTACTTAAATAAGAGTTTTGTACCAACGCCTTCATGAGTTGCCCGATACTGGCATGGACTATATTGTCATCGGCCAAGGCAGCTGTCCCCTTTGACTCAAGGTCAAAATCGATCAGCATGCGATTACCCCATCCCTTTTTCTCATTAGCTTTCATAATGCGCGCCAGGAGATCTTGAGGCGGGACTTTGACGTCCTTCCTTAATACCAGCCATGATCCTTTATCATCAGTCTTTATAGAGAACCATCGGCGCCTCAGGCTCATTAGGCCTTGATTGACAATCTTATCTTCTATCGCCTTAATTTCCGCCGGTCCTTTGCCTTCCTTTATGGCCTCGCGACGCATATTTAAAAGATACTCTGTTTGTTCAGCCCCTTCGTTGATCTTCTTGATCTTTTTCTCGATCTTGGCGGCTTTAAATGAAATTTCCTTGTTCTTGGCTTGGTCCTCCGGCACGGCGATGTTGAGGCCGTTTAGAAATTCAATGTTGCGTACATTGTTGGCAAATTTATACTCACCGTTTTCAGAAACAAATATGCGCCTGCTGTAGGGATCAATCACGGCTTTGACCTCTTTGCCGCTTTTATCAAAGATCAAATTGTGCTCGCGGTTTGTCAGATCTCCGTTGTTGATCTCAACACCATTGATCGTCAGGGGGTTGTCCAACAGAACCACTGAATCGCCCATGTGGCCGTTTTGCGTCGGGGTCACCCCGAGATAATACCGCTGAACAAAATGCATCCCTTTGGCTTCCTGATCTTCCCCGCTCCCGTCCCTGTATGTTATTGCCCCGTGGGAAATAATGTCCGCATACCTGCCGTGAGGATCATGCCTTATCCACATTTTGTGGTATACCCTAAACCCGTTTTCCACCCGGAACATGATTTCCCGGTTAACGGCATCCAGCGTGCTCTTTAAATCCTGACTGCCCGTCGGCGCTGTAAGAAGACGGTCCAAAAGGACCTGCCCGTAAGGCGTCAGTTCCCCTGTCGGCGCTTGGGTTGGTTCCCCTGCCGGCGTTTGAGCCGCCTGGTTAACTTGATAGGATTTCTGGAGTACGGGCATTAATTGTTGTGTGGATGTCTTGCCAACCACGGAAACAAGGAGATTCATCAAAGTCTCTCCTGCCGTGTCTTTCTTAAGATTGCCCGTATACTCTGCAAGGGCCGGATCATATTTGACAGCCTCATTAAGGTCCGCTTTCTCTCTGGAATCCGCCGGCATCTCGGAACGTAACCCTGAGATATCAACGCCAGACATAAACCCATATGTGGAGTTCAGTTCCTGCCTCACATCTTTCAAATATTGTTCATTGACCTGCGCAAGGGTTGCTTTGCCTTGAAGGCCTTCCAGGCGCAGGCCCAGCGTTGTATGGACCGCGTTACGTTCGACATTTTCACCCAATTTCTGTGCTTTTAAATCAGCCAATTCAAAAACCATTTTATTTAATGCCGGTTTATCGCCTAGGGGAACCGTGTCCAACGCCGCCTGCTCTGTCTGGTCAAGGTGGGAGCGGTCGAGGTAAATTTGTAATTTTCCTGTTTCCAAATAAGCCCGGGTCGTCTCTGCCTTGCCTAAATCTCTAGTCCCGCGGCCGACCAATTGATCCAAAGCGATCTTGTCCATTAAACCGCCGACAAGCCGTATATTGGCCATATACTTACTATCCGGATTCTTATCCAGCTTCATTTCCAGCGTATTTAACCCCGCGTCAAACCGATCAAATACGAGAACAACTTTTTGGCCTTGGGCCACATGCCCCTGAATGGCTTCCCTGACTTCTTTTTCCTGATCTGCCTTGGTTTCCAGACCTGTAATGTGGTACACAAAAACATTACTGTTGCCCGCGAATTCTTTCTTTAAATCTGTTTCGGCCCTGTCTCCGGCTATACCATTATCAACAACGATAGTTTCAACCTGGGTCCTTTGCAATATGGGTATGATCTTGGCCGCATCTTCCCCAAATTGCTTCTCTAATTCATTCCTTAATTCGCCCGTAATCGCCTTGGGATTCGCACGGCCATTTGCTGTCTCTCTCAAATAACCTTTTTGCATTAATGAATCAAAAATCTCGGCTCCTCTGTCTGCACCAAAAGTTGCTTCAAAAGTGCTTTTCTCAACAGCCCCTCTATTGATGCTTTCAACGGTATCCGCTATTGCCGCCTTCAAAGCATCATTGGGCCCTCTAAAAGTGTCCACAAGGTTGAGGTGTTCCGGAGTAAATTTGGGAACACCGCCAAGCCAAGTCAGGTCTCCGTGTGTCTCCTCCAATCTGGAAGGATTTACATCCAGCCCGAACGCCCGCAAGGCATAAAGATCAGGAGTGCCGCTGAAGAAGGCAATCTTCTTGGCCCCCACCTCTTTCATAATCTTAAGAAAATTAGCCGAGGGGGCTTCTTTAGGGCGCGCCAAATAATCAAGGATGGTCTGATGATCCGCTTTCGCCAAAAGAGCTGTTACCGCGGCATCTATGGCATCATGGAAAATATGGTCCTTTTTCGAGTTACCTGATTCGGCAAGCACGAAATCCCTGCTCAAGCCTCTTTGATTATTGATATCGCCCATTGTTTTGATCGAAGCCTTTAGATTGTCGTCAACTTGCTTGTTGCCCGTCGGGTCCCATTCAATCCTTAAGTCCCCTGCATCTTTGGCGCCGGCATATATCGTCCCGCGCACATCATGGCCCTCGAATGTCCCTTTAACGACGACGTAATAACTCCTTGTTTCAAGTGCCGACCTCTGACGATAAGCAGAACGGATGATGTGCTTGATAAGCTGATCGGCTCTCTCGTTATTTTCAATCCCGCCCACTTCAGCCTTGACCTCGCCTAAAATTTCATCGACAAAAGGAGCTGTCGGCTCTTCTTGGTCTTTGCCCGTAACATCCCTGATCGGCATGGCTTTCCAAGTAAGATTTGAAACCTTCTCGAGTAATGTACTAAACCTTTCGAGTCTGGCTTTTTCATCGGGATAACCTTTAAAAAGTGTATCCGCCGACAGATGCGCGCTCATCACCAGCCCGGCGCCGCGGGTCATTTCATGAAAGTCGTCCGCGATGAGACGGTTATTATTGTCTCCTTTGATCATCGTTATCAGTTCCGCTTGCTTTTCACCGGAAAGGAATTTGCTGTTAAGCTCGCTTTCATTGATGACGATTGTGTCAAATTTCTTATAATCGAGATTTTTAGTCTGGTCTTCGTTCAACGTCTTCCACGTGCCGTCTTTCTGACGGACTTCTGCGGTCTTGTTTTTAATAAGCAAATAGGTGCGGTCGCTGGCGATTTTATCAATTTCTTTCTTATAGGTATCTATGTTGGTATCTTGATGTACAAGAATCACTGTTTTGCCATCCCCATAAAGGATCCTGTTGATCTCATCGCCAATAAGTTCAATCTTCGTTTTACCGCCGCCCACCCCTAAACCAAAAACCCTGCCTTCAGCGCCCACGGCAGATTCGCTAAGACCCTGGATGGCCGGCGGCAGCTGGCCCTTCTCCTG
>JAGWKL010000003.1 GCA_028865345.1 Candidatus Omnitrophota bacterium
TTATCAGATCGCCATTGAAGAAGGCTCCACCATGGTGCGCATCGGCAGCGCGATTTTTAAATAACGCACGGCATCAGCCTGCGAGGTAGTCATATGAAGAAAATTATCGGCATCATCGGCGGCGGCAACATGGGCGAGGCCCTGATCAAGGGGCTCCATAGGAATAATCGTATTTTTGTGGCGGAAGCCGATCGCCGGCGTGCCAGCTATTTAAGAAAGAAATACCGCCTGACAGTCGCGGACATCAATACTACCGTCGAAGAGGCGGGGATCTTGATTTTGGCGGTGAAACCCCAGGACATGCCGGCCGTGCTTGAAAGTGTCAGGGCCTGCAGATGGGGCAAGCCCATCATTTCCATTGCTGCCGGACTTACGACAAGATTTTTTGAGAAGCATTTTCCAGGCCTCAAAATTCCCGTGATCCGCTGCATGCCCAATATGCCGGCGCTGATCGGTGAGGGGATCACGGCCGTTTGCGCCGGCAAATACGCAACGCCGGCGGATTTGAAATCAGCGCAGTCTGTCCTTAGTAGTGTTGGGGAGACGGTGGTTGTCAAAGAATCTATGATAGATGCGGTGACCGCTGTTTCGGGCAGCGGCCCTGCGTATGTCTTTTTGTTTGTGGAACAATGGATGACTGCGGCGAAAAAATTGGGGTTCAAAGAGACGGAATCCCGGCAATTGGTCTATCAGACGCTCATCGGCAGCGCTCATTTATTGGAAAGAAGTGAATTCGATGCCGCGACGCTCAGAGCCAAGGTCACTTCCAAAGGTGGAACTACTCAAGCAGCTATGGAGGTGTTTTTAAAAGGTGATAGTTTTGAGAAACTAATGAAGAACGCTTTGCTTGCAGCAAAGAAGCGGGCGGGAGAATTGGCAAAATAGCGGCGCCGGGCGGCTCCGGATTGATGTTGCCGAGCGGACGGCAAGCGTTCAAGTCATCTGGAAAGGGAAACCACCATCCTGGCCGCTGATAGTCTTCGACATTCGCCAAGAGGAGCACGGCAACATCAATCCGGAGACAGGCCCCGGCGCAAGGAAGGGGAATAACATGGCCACAATCGGCATCATCGGCGGAAGCGGATTGTACCAGATCGAAGGGATCAGGAAGGTCAAAGAGGTCTCGGTCAAGACCCCTTTCGGAGCGCCATCGGATAAATTCATCACCGGTGAGCTGGAAGGCGTTCCCGTCGTATTCCTGCCGCGCCACGGCCGCGGCCACCGCATCAGCCCGTCGGAGATCAATTACCGCGCCAACATTTACGGGATGAAGAAGCTGGGCGTTGAGGCCATCATGTCGGTGTCCGCCTGCGGCAGCCTTAAAGCAAAATACAAGCCCATGGATTTCGTCATTCCCGACCAGTTTTTGGACCGCACCCGCAAAGGGCGCATCGACACCTTTTTTACCGATGGGATCGTGGCGCACGCGGCCTTCGCAGACCCTGTTTCCGGGGAGATCGCGGATATATTAGAGAAGGCCGCACGCTCGCTCAGGCTGAGGGTCCATCGCGGCGGGACCTATGTGAACATGGAAGGCCCGCAATTCTCCACCAAGGCCGAGTCCAACCTTTACCGCAGCTGGGGCATGGACGTCATCGGCATGACCAATTTGACCGAGGCCAAGCTCGCCCGCGAGGCGGAGATTTCCTACGCGACGCTCGCCGCCGTGACCGATTATGACTGCTGGCACCCGTCGCATGATTCGGTCACGCTTGAGATGGTCATCGGTTACCTTAATAAGAACGTGGCCAATGCCAAGGCCATATTGAAAATCGCCATTGGAGAGGCAGGAAAACTAAAACGTTTCAGCGCCGCGGGGGCCATGAAATTTGCCGTCATGACAAACCCTGCCGTGATACCGGCCCGAAAGAAAAAAGAATTGGGGTTATTGATTGGAAAATACATCAAATAAAACAGATTACCAGAAGACCTTGAATCTGCCGCAGACGGATTTTGCCATGAAGGCGGGGCTCATCCAAAAGGAGCCGCAGATGCTCTCGCGCTGGCAAAAGGACAAGATCTACGATCAGATCCGCCGAAAGTCAAAAGGGCAAAAGCCTTTCATCCTGCACGACGGGCCTCCGTATGCCAACGGCCATATCCATATCGGCCATGCGCTCAACAAGGTCCTCAAGGACATGATCGTCAAGTACAAGACTATGAAAGGCTTTGATGCCTTGTACGTTCCCGGCTGGGATTGCCATGGCCTGCCCATCGAGCACCAGTTGTTGAAAGACCTTAAAAGCTCCAAGTCCGATTTTGACACGCCCGTCTTTCGTAAAAAAGCGCATGACTATGCCTTGAAGTTCGTGGCCATCCAGCGCGATGAGTTCAAGCGCCTGGGGATTTTCGGCCAGTGGGATGATCCGTATCTTACCTTAAGCCCTCATTATGAATATTGGATTTTAAAATCTCTGGCGGAGTTGACCGGCAAGGGTTATGTCTACCGCAGTTTGAAGCCGGTGAACTGGTGTTTCAGTTGCGAAACGGCCCTGGCTGAAGCCGAAGTGGAGTACGAAGACCACACATCTCCGACGGTGTATGTGAAGTTTCAGGTCGAGAACCCGGAAAGTTTGGGTCTGCCCAAAGACAAAAAAGTCTCCCTGCTCATCTGGACGACGACGCCGTGGACATTGTTGGCGAATGCGGCGGTGGCGGTCCACCCTAAATTCACCTACGTTCTTGCGGAATTTGAGGATGAGATTTTGATCATTGAAGAGTCGAGGCACCATGAGCTTTTTATTAAGGGGCCTTATGGGGCCTTGGTTGTCCCCAAACTTCTTTCTCATGAAGGAACGGGGTTTCTCAATGAAAAGCAAGCCAATCAAATAAAACAGACGCTGGTCCCCAGGGTTTTTGGAAGAAAATCAGGGGAAGAATTACAGAAAGTCACCTATGTCCATCCTTTTGCCAAGAAAGAACATTGCCCGGTTGTCACGGCCGATTATGTGACCAGGGAGGACGGCACGGGCCTGGTCCATACGGCGCCGGGGCACGGCCAGGAAGACTTTCAGACGGGACTGCGTTACAATTTGCCTGTCCTGATGCCCGTTAATTCCAAAGGCGTGTTCACCGATGAAGGCGCGCCGTTTACGGGACAGCATGTTTTTAAAGCCAATGAACCTATCATTGCGGATTTAAAGAAAAGAGGGCTGTTATTTGCCAGCGAGCCTCTGCAACATTCTTATCCCCACTGCTGGCGCTGCAAGAACCCCGTTATTTTCCGCGCCACCGAGCAGTGGTTTTTAAACATCGATCATAAGGATTTGAGGGAACAACTCAAAAAAACCATTGAGACGCAGGTCGAGTGGGTCCCGCCGGCAGGGCGGGAGCGCATTTTAAGCATGGTGGCCGCCCGTCCGGATTGGTGCCTTTCCCGTCAGCGGCTGTGGGGCGTGCCCATCCCGGCCCTGGCCTGTGCCGGATGCGGGGGCAGGCAGAAACTTTTAGTCGAGGTCATCGAGCATGTGGCCGGGCTTGTCAAGACGCAGGGCAGCGGCGTCTGGTTTGAAAAAGATGTCAAGGAACTGGTGCCTGCCGGATTCAAATGCCCGGACTGCGGCGGTCATGATTTTCAAAAAACCCAAGACATTCTGGACGTCTGGTTCGATTCCGGCGTAAGCCACCAGGCGGTGTTCCATGAAATGATCAAAACCCCGCTGCCGGCAGATCTTTACCTGGAAGGCTCCGACCAGCACCGCGGATGGTTTCAGTCTTCACTCATCCCGTCGGTGGCCATCGAGGCGCAGGCGCCCTACAGGCAGGTGTTGACCCACGGTTTTGTCGTCGACGGTGAAGGCCGCAAAATGTCCAAATCCCTGGGCAACGTGGTCAAGCCGCAGGAGATCGTGGACGCCTACGGCGCCGAGATCCTGCGTTTGTGGGTGGCGTCTTCATCCTATAACGAGGACGTGCGCATCTCCAAGGAGATCATCGAGCGCCTGGTGGACGCCTATCGCAAGATCCGCAACACCCTGCGCTACTTATTAGGGAACCTGCACGGCTTTGATCCGGCCCAACATCCGCTCGAGTACGGGCGATTGTTGGAACTTGACCGCTGGGCCCTGAACCGTTTGGCCCGCATGGTCGCGGCCATGGACCAGGCGTATGCGCGGTATGATTTTGTACAGGTCTTTAAAACGGTGTACGGTTTTTGTAATGAAGATTTGTCGAGCATTTATCTTGACATCCTCAAAGACCGACTGTATACTTTCCCCGCTCTTTCAAAGGAACGCAGGAGCGCGCAGACGGTTCTTTATCATACCTTGGACGCTTTGACCCGGATTTTGGCGCCCGTGATGTCTTTTACGGCGGAGGAAGCCTTTGAGTTCTCCCCCAGGCGCCCGTCAGAAAGCCCGGACAGCGTCCATTGTTCGCATTGGCCTGACATTGATTCGCGCTGGCTTTCCGCCGACCTGGATTTAAGATATAAGGGTTTGTTTGAGAAACGCGATGAAGTGCTCAAAGCCCTGGACGAAAAAAGAAAATCCGGCGCCATCGGCAGCAGTTCGCAGGCCAAGGTCATGATCAGCGGGGACAAAAACACGTCAGCCTATTTGCGTTCTTTTGATGATTTGGCGTCCATATTTATCGTATCTCAAGTTGAAATTAAAGAAGGACCGCAGGCCGTTGATATACTTCCGGCGGACGGCGTCAAATGCGCCCGCTGCTGGAAATGGCGTACGGATGTGGGGCGCTCGGGCGCGCATCCGTGCTTGTGCGGCCGCTGTACAGAAATTGTTGAACAAAGATTTATATAGTATACTTAGGTTTTAGCAGGAGGACAGGCAGGATGGTCTTAAAAAAGAAAAGAACAAACCCGAAATTCGAGCCGTATAAAAAACTGCTTTTGAGGATCAAGGAACAGATCGCCGGGGACATCCGCGGCCTGTCCGATGAGAACAACGGCAGCGGCAATGACCGTGGCGGTGATGTTTCGGGCCACGCCCTGCATATGGCGGATGTGGCCACCGACATGTATGACCGTGAGTTCACCTTGGGTTTGGCCGCCAATGACCGTGAGCTTTTGTACCATGTCAATGAGGCCCTGCAGCGCATCGAAGACGGCAATTACGGCCTGTGCCAGACTTGCAAAAAATCGATTCCGGCAACGCGCCTTAAAGCGATTCCGCATGCGCAAACCTGTCTGAAATGCCAGGAATTGAAGGAATCAAGGCGTTGATCGTAGCCCCATGCACAGTGTTCGACGTTCCCAGTGGGACATCATTATTTTCTTGTCAGGTGTTGGCGTTGTTGTCCTTTTGGACCGCCTGACGAAGCACATTCTCTCCGGCTTTTTGGGTTTGAATGAATCCATCACGGTGATCCCCCATATCTTGCGTTTCACCCTGGTCCACAATACCGGGATCGCCTTTGGTTTTTTCAGGGATTGCGGGGCCGTGTTTATCATCATTCCCGTCATCCTCACCGGGCTTTTGATTTATAACATCTGTTATTACCGCCATAGCCCGCATTTGTCCCGCACCTATGTGGTGGCTTTTTCCCTGATTCTGGGAGGGGCCATCGGCAATTTGATAGACCGCATTTTATTGGGGTATGTGATCGATTTTATCGATTTCCGTATCTGGCCGGTCTTTAATGTGGCGGACAGCGCCATCACTATCGGTGCCGCGATCATTCTGTTAAAATGTATTCCGGCCTCTAAATAATCAAAAAAGGATATTTATGCATCCTGTTCTTTTTAAAATCGGCCCCATCACCATTTACAGCTACGGCGTCATGCTGGCCACCGCTGTTTTGGTGTGCACCTATTTGTTGAGCCTTGACGCCAAACGTTCCAACATTTCTCAGGATACCGCCTATGACCTGGTGTTCTGGTGCCTGGTGGGAGGTTTTATCGGCGCCAGGATTTTTTATATTTTTCTCGAATGGCCGTATTACAGCGCCAATCCCCTGGCCATCCCCATGATCTGGGAAGGCGGGCTGGCCTGGCAGGGCGGTTTTATCGGAGGGATACTCTTCGGCGTATGGTTTGTCCGCCGCCACAAACTGTTTATAAGGCCGACCTTGGATTTGGTGGCGCCCTACATTGCCCTGGGCCAGTCCATCGGCCGCATCGGCTGTTTTCTAAAAGGATGCTGCTACGGCAAACCGGTCTCATGGGGCCCTTATTATCCGGTACACCATGCCAGGCTTTATCCCACCCAGTTGTTCGAATGCGCCATGCTTTTTGTCATTTTTCTGGTCCTTAAAAAGGCCCAAAGCAAGCCCCACATGGCCGGGTTTATTTTTGTGCTTTATCTGTGGCTGGCCGCCGTCGAGCGTTTTGTCGTCGAGTTTTTCAGGGGGGACACCGTCCCCACCGGGACGCCTTTAAGCCTGGCGCAATATGTGGCCATAGGCGTTTTTATCTCAGGTTTAGTGTTACTGAAGGTCTTTAAGAAAAATGAAGCAAACGCTTACCGTCGCCCAGGAGCATGAAGACCTGCGTTTGGATGTCTATCTGGCCCAAAACCTGACGGACGTGCCTTCGCGCATGTTTATTAAAAAATTGGCCGAAAAAGGCCTCGTGAAGGTCAACGGCCGCCTGGAAAGAATTAAGTACAAGGTCGCGGCCGGAGACACCGTTGAAGTGGATATGGGGCAGGCCGCCGCCCCCCAGGACATCCCGGCCGAAAAAATGGACCTGGATGTTTTTTATGAGGATGATGACCTGGCCGTCATTAACAAGCCGCCGGGTCTGAGCGTGCATCCGGCCGGCAGCGCTCAAAGCGGCACCCTGGTCAACGGCCTGATCTGGCGTTATCGGGAATTGTCCGACGTCAATGGTGCCGACAGGCCGGGCATCGTCCATCGCCTGGACCGCGACACATCGGGTTTGATCCTGATTGCCAAAACCAATATGGCCCATGCGCGCCTGGGCCGGCAGTTTGAAAAGCATACGATCATCAAACGTTATGTCGCCCGTGTGGAAGGACAGGTAGCGTTCGACCAGGGGGTGATCGATGTCCCTTTGCAGAAGCATAAGAAATATCATGATCACCGCCAGGTGGCACCCGAAGGTGAGGGCAAGGAAGCCGTCACCCTGTACCAGGTGCTAAAACGTTTTAGAAGTTCGACCCTGCTGGCCCTTTACCCTCAAACCGGACGCACGCACCAGTTGCGCGTTCATATGAAACATCTGGGCCACCCGATCCTGGGGGATGAAAAATACGGCCGCCGCGGCAGTTTTGGGCGCCTCGCCCTTCATGCCCAGGCGATCGCCTTCGCGCATCCGGGCACAAAAGCCTACCTTGAGTTTTCCTGCCCGACCCCGCCGGAATTCCTGAAGGATGATTTATAATTTTAGCCTTTACTGCGGTTTTCGTTCTTCTTATAATGTATTACTAACATTTAAAGACGCTGCACATAAGGGGTTTTATGTCCATTAGAGGCGGAAGAACACTTACCATTTTTGTCATCCTGATCATTGTCTTGTTGGTGTCATCAACCAGCATCGGTTTTTATTTGTATCACTTGGAAAAACGTATGCTCAAGAATATCGAGAGGCAGCTCGATTCAGCCAACGCCGAGGGGGTGAAATTGCAGGCCCAGATGAAGGACCTGCAGGGCCAGTTGGCCTTGTCTCAAGACAAAAACAAGGAGGCTGACCAGAAGATCAACAACCTGCTTGATGAAGAAGATTTGAACGAGGGCCTGCGCGCGGCTTTGAAAAAAGAGAACGCCGGTCTTAAAAGCCAGCTGGAAAATTTGACCCAGGCCGGCCAAAACATGAAGGCCGATCTGGATACCGCCAACGTTAAATTGTCCCAGTTCCAGGATTTATTAAAGACTTCGCAGGATAAAGCCGCGGTGTTGGAGGCCCGTCTGTCCAAACTGACGGAAACCAACCGCCAGATGCAAGACAAGCTCAATGCGTTAAACAGCGGTTCTCCGGGGCAGGAGGCCTCAACGGCGCAGCCGGCACCTTCCGGCGGCAAAGGCGCCATGGAACTGGGCAAGATCGTCGTCGGGCCTCCCAGCGGCGCCACCCAGGGCAAGATTTTGAGCGTCGATACGGATGCCGATTTCGTGATTTTTAATTTAGGGTTAAAAGAAGGTGTCAAGCCCGATGCGGTCCTCTCGGTATACCGTGGGACCAGGTATTTGGGGGACATCAAAGCCGCCCGCGTGCAGGATGAAATGGCCGCCGCCGACATTGTCCCGCCCCTTACCGGCAAAGATATACAGAAAAATGACACCGTGGTTTTAAAGCCGTGACATTCCATTGTCCGCCTGCCCATGGCCTGCAAGGCCGCATCCGTATTCCCGCATCCAAGTCCTATACGTTGCGCAGTTTGCTCATCGCGGCCCGCGGCGGGGTCTCTCATATCAAGGATGCTTCGGATTGCGACGATGCCCTTGTGGCTTTAAGGACGGCAAAGGCTCTTAGAAGCTCTTCCAAAGCCAAAACAGCCTTATTTTCCGTCGGAGAATCAGGGACGACGTTGAGATTCCTGCTTCCTTTGCTGGCCTTATATACCGCTCGGGCCGTGGTCAGGGGCAAAGGCACCCTGGTGGGGCGGCCCAACGCGCATTTGTGCCGGGCGTTGCGGCGGCAGGGGATGGACATCCGGGGGACGGGACCCCGGGAATCTGTGCCCATTGTTTATAACGGCGGCGCTTTGCAAGGAGGCCGCGTCGAGATCGACGGCAGTTTGAGTTCCCAATTTATTTCCGGCCTTTTGATTGCCTTGCCGGGCGTTGCCCATGATTCACGGGTCATTTTGACGGGGAGCCGGCTGGTGTCCCAGGATTATGTCCGGATGACCATGCAGATTTTGGCCAGGGCGGGGATTGTCATCAAGCGTGTCTCGGCGAGGGAATATCAAGTCAAGGGCGGGCAGGTCTTTAAAGGTCTAAAAAGTTTTTGCGTTCCGTCCGATTACGGCCTGGCGGCTTTTGCGCTGGCCGCGGCCGCGCTTTTGCCTTCCCTGGTCGTCTTGGAAGGGAATTGGGATGACGGCCTGGTGCAGTCCGACGGGCACATTTTGGAATTCATGCGGAGGATGGGCGTTGATTTCCAAAAGACCAGGCGGGCCATTAAAATCAAAGGGCCGTTTGATCTAAAGGGAGGTACGTTCTCACTCAAAAATTGCCCGGACCTGGTGCCCGTCATGAGCGTTTTGGCGCTTTTTGCCAGGGGAAAGACACGGCTGGTCGGCATACGTCACGCGCGCGCCAAGGAATCCGACCGTATCAGTGATTTGAGGAACGAACTTTTAAAGGTGGGGGCCCGCGTGGCTGAAACCGGAGACACTCTTACCATTGAGCCTCAGGCGGATTATAAAAGCGGGCAACTGCTCGACTCCCATCACGACCACCGTTTAGCCATGGCCTTTACGGTCCTGGGCGCCAAGATCGGCTGCCGCGTGGCCGGCATCGAATCCTGCCGCAAATCCTACCCGAATTTTATCAACGACATGAAGTCCCTCGGTGCGTTGTAATCAACCGCGTGGATTGCGGCCATAATACATTGCGTCGGGTGGCGAGGAGCGGCATTCAGGAGCGCACGGCAAGGGCGGCCTGACCTATTTAGTGAAACCACCTTCCAAAGCCGCTGAGCTATGCGATTCTGATCGCAGGAGCACCTGAATGCCGCAACGAGCCGGGACCCGCCGCGAAGTCGAGAAACTTGTCCCTTATATATGCGTAAATGGTACAATCGCTTGGGCTTATAATTCGTTTGACAGCTCCGGAGCTTTTAGCTAATATGGTTCCTCATGATTAATCAAATAAGGAAGTTTTTTAAGCTGATTTATGACCAGGCCCTGGGCCTGTTCTCAAAGGACATCGGTATCGATCTGGGCACCGCCACGACCTTGGTCTACGTCAAAGGCGAAGGGGTGGTGCTCTGCGAACCGTCGGTGGTCGCCATCGAAAAAGACACCAACCATGTTCTGGCCGTCGGTGAAGAGGCCAAGCGCATGCTGGGCCGCACGCCGGGCAGCATCGTGGCCATCCGTCCTATGAAAGACGGGGTCATTTCGGATTTCGAAGTCACCGAGGCCATGCTCAAATATTTCATTAAAAAGGTGCAGCCCAACCGTTTTTCGTTCCGTCCCACCATTGTCATTGCCATTCCCTCGGGCATCACCCAGGTTGAAAAGCGGGCGGTGATCGATTCCGCCGAGCATGCCGGGGCCCGTAACGTGATCCTGATCGAAGAGCCCAAGGCCGCGGCCATCGGCGTCGGCCTTCCGGTGCATGAGCCCGCGGGCAACATGATCATTGACATCGGCGGCGGCACCACGGAATTCGCGGTCATTTCATTGGGGGGACTGGTGTACGCCAAATCCATCCGCATCGCCGGCGATGAAATGGACATGGCGATCATCGAATATTTGCGTAAAACTTATAATTTGATGATCGGTGAGCGCACCGCCGAAGAAATCAAGATCCGCCTCGGCTCCGCCTATCCGTTGGACGAGGAATTGAATATGGATGTGCGCGGCCGCGACCTGATTGCGGGCCTTCCCAAGACCATCAACGTGACCTCCGTGGAGATCCGCGAGGCCCTGCAGGACCCTGTGCAGGCCATTGTGGACGCTTCCAAATCAACACTTGAGCATACGCCCCCGGAACTGGCCTCGGACTTGATCGATCGCGGCATTGTCATGGCCGGCGGCGGTTCCCTGCTGCGGGGTCTGGACAAGCGCATTGCCGAAGAAACCGGATTGCCTGTGCATGTGGCCGATGACCCTTTGACCGCGGTGGTCAACGGAACAGGGGCGACCCTGAACATGTCTCCGCTGGTGCGCCGGCGTTTTACAGCCCAGGCCAAATTAGATTTTTAAGTGAATCGTGTGGCGCAAAACTTTCAAAAAAGCCGCTTATATCGGCATCGTTGCCGTCCCCTTCCTGATCCTTTTTTTTCACCCGAAGAATTATAGGGCCGCCGGATTGTTAGACGCTGTTGCCGGGCCTGTGGATGCATGGCAGGGTCCTGTCTTCGAGTTGAAAAAATTGTTTTATTACAGGGAGACGTATGATGAGTATGTGTATTTCAAAAGACAAAATGAAGTACTGAAAGCCAGGCTTACCGCGCTGCGGGAGGATGAAGAGGCCCGAAAACGTTATGATAAAATCCGGGATTTCCGCAATAGTCAAAGTTACGGGTCTATCGTGGCCGATGTCATCGGCCGGGACCCTTCTGATTGGAATGCGTCATTGATCATTGACCGCGGCCGCGCCGAGGGCCTCAAAGTGGGCCAGCCGGTGGTTAATCCGCTGGGGGTGGTGGGCAGGGTTTTTGAGACGGGCGAGCACACGGCCAAGGTGGTCTTGCTTTCCGATCCCACCTTTGCCGTTGCCGCGGTGGACCAGCGTTCAAGGGAAAACGGGCTTTTGACCGGCACGCTGGAAGGGAATTTACGCTTTGAATATTTGACGGACAAGGCGGACGTGAAGGTTGGGGATGTGCTGGTGACCTCCGGCTTAAGCACCGCCTTTCCGGAAGGGATATTGATCGGGCGTATTACCAATGTGAGCGCCTCGGCCAACGTCCATAGCGTGGATTGCCTGGTAACGCCGGCGGTGGACCTTTCCCAGCTGGAAGAAGTAATTATTATTAAAAAGACATGAACGCCAAAAGGCCCAATTGCTTCGACGTCGAAAACTATGAACGCTATCTGCATAAAGGGTTTGGTCAAGACCTACCGCACCGGCACCCAGGCGCTTAAAGGGGTCGATTTAAGCATTGCCGACGGAGATTTCTTCGCGCTTCTGGGCGCCAACGGAGCCGGCAAGACCACCATCATCGGGATCTTGACAGGCCTGGTCACCAAGACGGGGGGCAAGGTCGAGATCTTCGGCCATGATATCGACACGGATTTTGAAGCGGCCAAAAAATCGATCGGGGTGGTGCCCCAGGAGTTCAATTTCCACATGTTCGAGCAGGTGCAGGACATCGTGGTCAACCAGGCGGGCTATTTCGGTATCGATCATAAGACCGCCCTGAAGGACTCCCAAGAGATCCTCAAACGGGTAGGGCTTTGGGAGAAGCGCAAAGCGATCAGCCGCACGCTCTCCGGAGGCATGAAGCGCAGGCTGATGATCGCCCGCGGCCTCATCCATCATCCCCGCATGCTGATCCTGGATGAGCCCACCGCCGGGGTCGACGTCGAGCTTCGCCACGGCATGTGGGAATATTTAAGGCAGATCAATGCCGCGGGCACGACCATCCTGTTGACCACGCATTACCTCGAAGAGGTCGAACAAATGTGCAACAACTGCGCGATTATCAAGGAAGGCGAGATCGTGCTTCTGGACAATGTGCGCCATCTTCTTACCAAGGTTCCCCAAGACACCTACCGGGTGACCGTCAAGGAAATGCTGTCCCTGGACCAGGTGCGTTCATTTAATCCCGTTAAGATCGACGAGCACACCCTGGACATCGAAATCCAAAAGCGCGAAGAACTCAATGAGGTGATCCTGAAACTGGCCCAGAGCGGCTTTGTGATCACGGATTTCCACCCCAAAGGCAACCGTCTGGAAAAATTGTTCCTGGAGATCGTTCAACGATGAAAAGGGATTATTATATCGCTTTAAAGACCATCGTGCGCAAAGAGACCACCCGGATCATCCGTATCTGGACCCAGACGCTTTTGCCGCCGTTGATCACCCAGACCTTATATTTCGTCATTTTCGGCAAGTTCATCGGCTCCCAGGTGGCGGCCATCCACGGCGTCAGTTACATGGAATTCATCGTTCCGGGTCTCGTCATGATGGCGGTCATCAGCAATGCCTACGGCAACGTGGTGGCTTCTTTCTATGGCGCCAAATTCCAGCGCAATATCGAGGAGATCTTAATATCCCCGGCCCCGGACTGGGTGATCATCGTCGGCTATGCGCTGGGCGGGGTGGTGCGCGGGGTGGTGGTGGGCTTTTTGGTTTTCGGCGTGTCCTTGTTTTTTGCCCATGCCACGGTGACGCATTGGTGGGCGGTCATCCTGTTTACTTTGTTTAGTTCCGTGCTGTTCTCCCTGGCGGCCCTGATCAACGGCATTTTTGCCCAAAATTTCGACGAGGTCGCATTTTTTCAGAATTTTATCCTCACACCATTAATCTATCTGGGCGGCGTTTTTTATTCCATCCACAGCCTGCCGCAAGCCTGGCAAAAAATATCGTTGTATAATCCGCTGGTGTACATGGTCAATGGTTTCAGGTATGGTTTTTTCGGGTTTTCAGACGTGGATCCTGGGGTGTGTTTGGTGATTTTGGTTGTCTTGACGGCCGTCCTGATGGCCATCAATTTATTTCTATTCAAAAAAGGCATAGGCCTTAAAAATTGAGGGAGGATTTTATGCGTCAACAAGTTCAAGCGCTGGTCGTGTTGGGGGCATTGTTAATAACATCAAGGGTTTTCGCCGCGGACACCTATGTGATTGACCCTCACCATACGTCTTTTTCTTTCATGGTCAAACACATGATGATCAGCAATGTGCCCGGGGAGTTCGATAAATTCAACGGGACAGTCACCTATGATCCTAAGGATCTGGCCGCCTCCAGGGCGGAGGTGACTATTGATGCCGCCAGCATTGATACCCGTGTTGCCATGCGGGATGCGGACCTCAAAAGCCCGCACTTCTTTGATGTGGCGAAGTATCCTGTGATCACCTTTGTCGCCACCAAATTCACTCCGGGCTACATTACCGGTGATTTGACCATGAAAGGCCTCACCAAGAGAATTACCATCCCTGTGACCATTGCAGGGCCGGTCAATGAAATGGGGCACCAAGCCATCGGCATTACAGGGACAACCACCATCAACCGCCAGGATTGGGGTATCAGCTGGAACAAAACGCTGGATCAGGGCGGGGTGGCGGTATCCAATGACGTGCTTCTCACTATAAGTATAGAGGCGGACAGGAAATAGCCTTTTTATCAAGCTGTTGGGAATGAATAATTTAGGATTCTGATGTATTAAAAGGTCCCCGTTGACATTTGTCGACGGGGATTTTTTTGCGCAAGCGTTTTCCCGAAATGGGCCTGTAGGCCTTGTTTTCGCATAGACGGATGTTATTCTTGAAGTAGCAGCCTAAAGGGCCTCGTACCTTTGGGTTGTGAGTCCCTCGTTGCGGGACGGAAAGGATGGTCCGTATGAATACCATTACATTCATTCTGGATCCTCTGCGAACGGTGTTCGGTATCATCTCAAGTTTTGTCCCTACAGTGTTAGGGGTGCTGGCCGCGCTGGTTGTCGGTGGATTGGTGGCCCGGGAGACGGGCAAACTGGTTGGTGCTGTTTTAAAGCACATCCATGTTGATCGTATAAGCCATGAAATCGGTCTGACGCACACCCTGGAAGCTGGAGGGATCAAGCGCTCCGTCAGTGACCTGATCGGTACGGTCATCAGCTGGGGCGTTATGATTACGGCGCTCGTGATCGCATTAACGTACGCGGGCGTTACCATTATCGGTCCCATCACCGGTCCTGTCATGGCTTATGTGCCATCCGTATTGACGGGTGTGGTGACCCTGATGGTAGGCATGTTTTTGGCCCATATCGTGGCGGTATTTGTCCGCCTGATTGCGGCCAATACCAGCATGCCCAGGCCGGACCTGCTGGCGTCTTTTACCAGATGGGCGGTCGTATTGATGGCTGTCGGCGTCTTTGTCAACAAGATCGGTTTTGGTTTCTTGTTGACCGGCGCGCCGCTGACCATGCTGGTAGGGGGCTTGAGCCTGGGGTTAGGCCTGGCCTTTGGTTTAGGCGGTAAAGATCACGCGTCCCATTACCTGGATCGTCTGTTGAAAAACAAGTGATCTCCCTCGCCGTTCCGAAATGGGGCGGGACGGCATCCACACGCCGGTAGTCCGTAAGGGCTACCGGCTATCCTTTTAGCTGCCCCCAACCTCGATTTTACGCAGTCGAAGCAATAGGGCCTTTGATTGCCGCCCGTCCTTTTAATTCCGCTGATGTTCCGCTTCCGCCACCTTTTTTATATTGTATCCCGATTGGGTTATGCTATACTGTTGAGCATCAAAAAGGCCTGTTATGGATGGTGATAAACGCGCAAACCCGCGATTTTTGTATTCCGAGCCGGTGTCCTACGGGTTGCCTGAGGTCACTGTTAACGGCAGTATCGCGCGGAACATCAGTTTAAGCGGCATTTCTTTAAAAGCCCAGGGATTTGTTCCTTTGGGAACCGTCTTGGAGCTTCAAATACGTCCGCAAGATTCTCCCAAGATCATTTGGGCCAGGGCAAAAGTTGTCCGTATACGCCAGTTGTTTTCCGAAGATTGTTACGAGATCGGCCTTGAATTCATCAGGGATAAAGAGACCATGAGAGCTGTCGGCAGGCTTATAGGTGCCGGTTTAAACCAACAAGTTAAATAAGAGGAGTCAAAGAGTTATGGCAGAAGCTGCTGCAGGAGCCCCGGTGGCCGAAGAAGTCAAAAATTGTCCCGCGTGCAAGAAACCTTTAAAGAAGGCAAGACGTTTCTACCGCAACGGCGCGTACTATTGCAATAACAATTGTTTCAAGAAAGCCCAGGCCTCCAGGGTGGCCGCAGCCCCGGCCGCTGAGAAAACGGGCCCGTCTGCTGAGGCGCAAGAGAAACCTCAATCCTAAAAGGGGGAGATCAAGTGCCTCTTCACTCCTCACTGCCTTTTTCCCAGGAAAAACGCCGCCATCCTCGATTAGAGAGCAAGATCCCCATCAAAATATCCGACGGTCATGGGGACATCCTTACGGAAACGAGAAACCTGAGTTGTTCCGGCGCGTTTTGCCGCGTTGATCAGAGGCTCGAGGTGATGAGCAGGCTGAAGATCCACCTGCTGTTGCCTTTTCGCAAAAATGACAAGGTGGTGACCAGAAAAGTCACCTGCCAGGGAGTCATCGTACGCGTGCAAGCCTCCCATGACGGGGATTATTATGATACGGCCATTTTTTTCAGCGACATAGCCCCCAAAGACAGCCGCGCCATTGGTGAGTTCATTGAAAGCATGGTGGAGAGTAAAAATTATGGACAATACAATTAATTTATCCGTGACCCCTTTTCAGGCGCTTCTGGCTTTGGCTTTTCAGGTGTGGATGATCGTCTTTCCCGTCATCCTGATCCGTAAAATCAATTATTTGACCGACCTGCTGCACGAGCATTTGGATGAAGACCAACAACGCGAGTCGCCCGGCAATTCCTAAATTGAAAATTCCCGTCCTGTATGAAGACGCCGATTGCCTGGTATTCAATAAACCGTCCGGACTTTTAGTTGTCCCTGCCGGCAAAAACGAGCGCCGTACGCTTGGGGCTATCGTCAATGAAGAACGCCGGGGACAGCAGCGTTTATACCCTGCCCACAGGCTCGACCGTGACACTTCAGGGGCGGTCCTTTTTGCCAAGGGTGAGGACTGCCGGCAGAGGTTGATGCAGTTTTTTAAGGCCAGGCAGGTCCGTAAAACCTACATCGCTTTTGTTCATGGGCGCCTTAAGGAAGCCCGCGGCAAGATCAGCATTCCCATCAAAGATTTTTATAGTGTCAAGTTTGCCAGGCACACGCCGGCCCAGTGGGCCCTGACGCATTATGAGGTCCAGGATTATTACAGAAATTTTACGGTCGTCAGGGTGATGCCGGTTACCGGAAGGACCAACCAGATCCGGATCCACATGGCCCAAATAGGCCACCCTCTGGTGGGTGAAGACAAGTACGCCTTCAGGCGCGATTTTGAATTGCGTTTCAGGCGCACCGCGCTGCATGCTTGGGCGTTGGAATGGCCGCGGATGACCGGGAAAGGCACAATCAGCGTCGAGGCGCCGCTGGCGCGGGACATGGCGGAGTTTTTAGAAAAACAAACGACAGACCGCTTCTCTAAATAAAAATTGAGGTAGCGGCACAATCCTGGAAATCAAATTTATTTATTTTAAGGAAGGAGACCATGGATGAGCACAAATTATGAAAAATTAAGCCTTAAAGAATGGTGTGACCTTTGCCACAGCATTGCCCGCCAAAAAGGTTTCTGGGACGAAAAGCGCAACATCGGCGAAGCCCTGATGCTCATCGTCACCGAACTGGCCGAAGCCATGGAAGGCTATCGCCACCAGGACCAGGATAATTTCCGTGAAGAGCTGGCCGACACCTTTATCCGTTTGTTCGATCTGTGCGGGGGATTGGGTATCGATATCCAGGCGGAGATCGTCAAGAAATCCGAAAAGAATAAACTGCGTCCGTACAAACATGGGAAAATTTGTTAATTTAAGCTTGCTGTTGTTCCTGCTGGTTTTTTCCGGTTGCGCCTTTCGGCCTACGACCGATTACATCGGCAGGGTGGACCATCCTTACGACAGAGAAATAAATGCCGGCATGCAGAAGGTGTCCGGCGCCGTTGTTTATGTCTTAAAAAAGAACGGGTGGAGCATTGCCGAAGAGTCCCTGCCGTCCATTTATGAGCGTAATGAGCGTTATGATCATGGGGTTTATAATACCCTGCTTATTATGACGGGCATTAAAAGACATTTTCACGTGTTCTGTTTCAGTTACACCCATTTGAATGTTTTTATTTATTCTTTCGGCCATAGCAGCGAGGTGGAGGTTCGATACGAAGCCGTCACGCCGTTGGTCAGGCAATTTATTTCGACGCACAACGATAAGATGGTCAACGGGATTCTGGATGCCATTGAACAAGAGGCCGATCGATGATATGATGCAAAAATTATGTCGACGTTTGCCCTTAAAAGCCGTTTTAAACCCGTCGAAGAGCAGCGCAAGGCCATCGAGGCCCTTACCCGCGGTCTCAATGACGGCGTCAATGCCCAAACGCTCCTTGGTGTCACCGGCAGCGGCAAGACCTTCACGATCGCCAATGTCATCCAAAACGTCAACCGTCCCGCCCTGGTGATTTCCCACAATAAGACCCTGGCCGCCCAGCTTTACAGCGAGCTCAAGGAATTCTTTCCCGGCAACGCCGTTGAATATTTTGTCAGTTATTACGATTACTACCAGCCCGAGGCCTACATCCCCCAAACCGATATTTATATCGAAAAAGATTCTTCCATCAATGACCGCCTGGACCGCCTGCGCCTGGCCGCCACGACCTCGCTGATGTCCCGCCGGGACACCATTATCGTGGCCAGCGTATCCTGCATTTATAACCTGGGTTCCCCGCAGGATTATCAAAACCAGATGGTGGGGCTGGCCGTCGGGCAAAAAAAAGACCGTGACGAAGTGCTCTCTCAACTGGTTGCCATCCAGTACGAGCGCAATGACTATGATTTCACCCGAGGGAAAATACGCGTGCGCGGGGACATTGTGGAGATCCAGCCGGCCTACCGCCAGGACGCCCTAAGGATCGAATTCTTCGATGATGAGATCGAGAAGATCAGGCAGATCGATCCTGTGTCCGGTGAGACCATAGCGCAATTGGACAAGACCTTTATTTATCCGGCCAAGCATTTTTTGATCTCGCCTCCGGGCTTAAAACAGGCCTTGCTTGATATGGAGGCCGAATTGAAAGCCAGGGTCCGGGAGTTGGAGTCCCAGGGCAAACTCGTCGAGGCCCAGCGTCTGAATTCACGCACCCGTTACGACATGGAAATGCTCAAGGAAATAGGGATGTGCAAGGGCATTGAGAATTATTCCAGGATCCTTTCAGGAAGGCCGGCGGGCAGCCGGCCGTTTTGCCTTCTGGATTATTTCCCCGACGATTTTCTCACCATCATCGACGAGAGCCATGTCACCGTCCCGCAGTTGGGGGGCATGTATGAGGGGGACCGCTCGCGCAAGGAAATGCTGGTGGCCCACGGGTTCAGGCTGCCTTCCTGCCTCGACAACCGTCCTCTCAAGTTCCATGAAGTCGAGGCTCTTTTAAAGCAGCGCATTTATATGTCCGCCACCCCCGGGCCCTATGAACGCAAAGACTCAACCGCACACGTCGTGGAGCAGCTCATACGTCCGACGGGGATCATCGATCCGCCCATTTTAGTGCGGCCCACGGAGGACCAGGTGGAAGACCTCATCAAAGAATGCCGGCAGCGGGCCTCTCAAAATGAACGGGTGCTGGTTACGACCCTGACCAAGCGCATGGCCGAGGACCTGTGTTCTTATTGTGAAGATGCCGGTTTAAAGGTCAAATACCTGCATTCGGACATCGAGACCATTGACCGTACCAGGATCCTGCAGGAGCTGCGTCAAAAAAAGTTCGATTGCCTCATCGGCGTCAACCTTCTGCGTGAAGGATTGGACTTGCCGGAGGTCTCTTTAGTTGCTATATTTGACGCGGACAAACAAGGGTTTTTGCGCTCCCAGACATCCCTGGTGCAAACGGCCGGCCGTGCCGCGCGTAACATCCATGGGACGGTTATCATGTATGCGGACACTGTTTCTGTGGGGATGAAATCCGCTATTGCGGAATGTGAGCGCCGCCGTAAAATTCAAATGGAATTTAACGCAAAACACGGGATCACGCCGACCAGCATTGCCAAAGCCATTAATCTGGGGATTGAGGAATACGCCGAAGCCGAGGATATGGTCATGGAAGCGAGCGGGCAGACCGACGAAGAGTTTGCGTTCTCCAATTATATCAGCGATCTTGAAGGGCAGATGGAAGCTGCAGCAAGAAATCTTGAATTTGAAAAGGCGGCCAGGATCAGGGACAAGATCAAGGAATTAAAGAATGTTGCTAGCCGTTGATATAGGCAATACCACCATCGGCTTTGCCGTGCTCAACAACTCCGGGCGGATCAAATCGTCGGTTGTCATTGATACGGATTCAAAGACCGGCAGGATAAAGGCGGTGGTTGCCAAGATTTTGAAAGCCGGGGGACTCAAAAGGGCCATCATATGCTCTGTTGTCCCCCGGGTTTCGAAGGTGCTGGAGAATATTTTAAAAAAGAGCATGCCTGTTGATATCATAGGCCGGGATATCTTCGTGCCGGTCAGGAACCGTTATAAAAATCCGAAACAAGTGGGCCAGGACCGTTTGGTGGGCGCTTTCGGCGCCATGAAAATTTATGGCCGCCCGTTGATCGTAGTAGACTTGGGAACAGCCGTCACCTTTGACGTTATCTCGCCCAAGGGGGAATATTTGGGGGGCGCCATCGTCCCGGGCCTTCGCTTGTCCGCGGAATCCCTATTTTTGAAAACCGCGCTTTTGCCCCATATCGAGATTGCGGCCCCGCGCCGGATCATAGGGAGAACGACCCGGGAAAGCATCCTTAGCGGCCTGTTTTATGGCTATGGCTCATTATGCCGCGGGTTTATTGATTTAATAAGCCGGCAAATCAATCCCAAACCTAAGGTGGTGATGACCGGAGGGCATACCCGTCTCATGAAAAAGTTTGTCTCGCCTAAAATCCGCATTATTGATGAAGATTTAGTGTTTAAAGGGATTTATTTCTTGTCACGTTCATAACTAATTATATTTTATATAGATACAAACTTGACAAGCCACTATTATATGTTAATCTTTCATAAATTGGTAAGAAAACGTTTTTTAATGTTGTTTTTCCAACCTAAGGCGGATTCCCTTGGGTAGATAGAAAATTCATTCACGTAAGGAGAACAGTAAATGACTTTTTCATCCATCCGCCGTTCCTGGTATTCCCGTTATATTAGCTTATGTCTTATGGCCGCCTTTATAGGGACCATGGTGATTACGCCTAAGGCTTATGCTCAGGAGGGGGTTTTGGGACTGCCCCAACCAGGGGCAATGGTGGATCTATCTCCCGCTTATGTGCCGCTCATGATCACCGGTTTGACCGTGCATCCCCACAATCCTTTATTAATGGATTTTATTGTTAATACCGGCAACAGCGGCTTGGATGCCGCCCAGGTTAAAAAAGAATCCGGCCGCCTGATCAAATATTTTTTGGCCTGCCTCACCATTCCCGAGAACGATCAGTGGGTCAACCTTTCGCCGTATGAAAAAGACCGCATCATCCCCAAAGATTTAGGGCAGACCGTATTGGGCCGGGATATGCTGGCCCAGGATTATATTTTGAAACAATTGACCGCGTCCATGATCTATCCGGAAAAGAATTTGGGAAGGAAATTTTGGAACGACGTTTACGCAAAGGCTCGTCAGATGTACGGCACCACCCAAATCCCGGTGAATACTTTTAATAAGGTATGGATTTTGCCGGAGTTTGCCCAAGTCTATGAACATGGCAACACCGTACTTGTCGTCAAGAGCCATCTCAAGGTCATGCTCGATCAGGATTATCTGGCTTTAAAACACCATGCGCAAGGGGTGAGCAGCACGGCCGAAGAATCCAAAGTCGATACGCTCGGAAGTCAAATCGTCCGCCAGGTCATTCTTCCGGCCATAGAACATGAAGTCAACACGGGCAGGAACTTCGCCCAAATGCGCCAGATCTATAATTCCATGATCCTGGCCGTCTGGTTTAAGGAGAATTTGAAGCAGGCCCTTCTCAACCAGGTCTATACGGACAGATCCAAGGTCAACGGCGTCAATGTGGCTGACCCGGCCATTAAAGAAAAGATATACAGGCAGTATCTTGAGGCCTATAAGAAGGGGGTATTCAACTATATTAAGGAAGAGACCGACCCTAACAGCCAGGAGACCATCCCTCGTAAATATTTCTCCGGAGGGCTGACTCCGTTTGATGCCGCCATGCTTCATAAGGTGCCGGCAGAGGAAGCCGAGGCCGATCTTAGCGGCCAGCCTGGAAGAACTTTCGATCTCCTGAGTGAGGTCGGCAAGGTTCCGGGGAACGCGGCCCATCCCAACGCGGCGATGACGGTTTCTTTGAATAGGGGCTTAACAGAGGCATTGAATCAATTAGGCGTTTCAAATCAACTCAATGCGGTCCAGGGAATCATGGTGGATGCCGTCAATGTTGAGGGGTTTTTGGGTAATTTGGATAAATTGTATGAGGGCAAGAAAAGTCCGGAAGCCATCAAAACCGCCCTCACCAATGTCGGGATTCTGTCAAGAGACGGCACAAGCATTACCACAGAAATATTTGATCAAAACAATGCAGTGACGATGTTCAAATCCAGGTTGGGCGTCAAGGAAGTTTATGTCCTGAGCATTCAAAAAGCCATGGTGGATGCCATGGATGTGCCCCAATTTTTAAAATCATTTCCGGATGAACAGCAATCCACTGTTGCAGAGGCTTTAGTCAACAACGGCGGAGACAACGGCATTTTTGAGGCGTTCAAGCCTTTTGTATCAACGCCCCAAACTTCCAACGCGGCCATGACATCGACTATTGAAAGCGCATGGCGACGGGCTGATGAGATGGGATTAAAGGGAGCGATTTTGTTGGAATTTGAAGAAGAACATCCCCGGGGAGGCGGAGACATTAATTTATTTGTCCCGGCCGTCCTTGCACCATTACATCAGGTGAAAGGGAAGCTGCTTTCCGGTTTTCCTCACGGCTCTGGTAAAGATGTTTATATTGATGGGACTCCCGGTTTTTCTCCCGATAATATTATTATGATCAAATGGAAGGATCTGGTTTATTTGGCCCCGCATCTAAAGCCCCAGGGGTTGTCGGCCATTTTGAGTTTTTTTCAGGCGCAACACCAGGGATTGCCCCAAGCCAATGATTTGATAGAGATCGTACGGACCGATGCGGCAATGGCTGGCCAACCCAGCCGGCAGCTGGAAAATATTTTGTCGGAAAAAGTGACATCGGTCAAAGAAAGCATGCAGCCCCTGCTGGAGGCTTACGACGCGGCCAAGGCCCAAGGTCAGGCCGATAAGGTCAAAGGCATTGAAGGCGAAATCAACCAGATCGTCGACAAGGTCAATGTCTACGATCAATCCAACCCCGAAGATTTGGTCCTTTCTGATGATGTTCAATCCCTGGCAGGCTTCTTAAGCAGTCCCGATGTTCGGGTCTATCAGAATGAGGCCAGGCAGGATCTTTTAACGGGCGACTATGTGCCGCAATTTATTTTTGCCGGCGCGGCCACGCGCCTTAACCGTGGGCCGATGTATAACTTGGATATTTGGGACATAGCTGTGGAAATGGGTAAGGCCAAACCGGGAGATGCCAAGTCACATATGGGTATGGGGCCCCGCCAGATCATGGCTTACCGTTTGGCGTTGGAATCCCTGGCCCAGAAGAATGGGCTTCCGGTGCAGGAGGTTCTGGCCAGGCAGAAAATGATCGTTAACGTGAATGCTGACGTTGAGCAGATTGTTCTGGACGATTTTCTCAAGAATGATTTCTACGGATTCGACCCGGACAATGTTTATTTCATCACCCAGCCGACCTTCCATGGTTATAAATTTGAAAACGGTCGTTTGGTGTTTGATCCGAAAAGCCCCACGGTGCCTTATGGTCATGGATATAATTTTATGCAATTGGGCCAGCCGGGGCAGGCGTATACATTGGGTCTCGACGGAAGCCGCCGCTATTTGAAAGGCAGTGTTTTGAGCCAGTTCCCTGATGATGCCCTCATTGGCAGCCATCGCATCAATGATTTGACCAAACTCTCCGAGGATTCCGTGGTCAGTGTGGATAAACTGGCTTTTGCGATCGCCAAATTTGAACAGGGCTTTGACGTGGTCGGGGAACTGGTCGATAACCCCAACAAGCAAAAAGGCGGGAATGTGTTGAAGAACAGGAAGACCGGCAAGAGCTTTCTGATTGAGACTTCGAATGTCAAAGGCAACCCGGCGCTCATCAAGCTCCTGGATGAAGCTGGGAAGGTGGGCGCGCCGTATAATGCTTTCAGGCTGGTGTATAAGGTCGGAGGTTTAAAAAAGATCCTGCAGGAAAATTTGCCGTTTAACCTGAGGTTCAAGGATGGAGAGTTTTATTTGGAGGCGGTTACAGGTGATGTGACCCAAATGCCTGATACAAATGCCGTGTTCATGAACTCAGGGGAGCAGATACATGATTTTAAAGAGCCCAAGAATATGGACGATGCTCTCTATTATTTGAGGAAAAGCGACGATCAAATAGCTTCCGCTAATCCGGCGATGGTTACAGATGAATCCATTTTGTCCTGGCGCTCCCCGCACGGCCTGTCCTTGAGCCAGGTTTTGGACAAGATCATCAAGGAGTACGATATCCGCGGATTTGACGGATATGGCGATCAGACGCAATATCCCCAGCAGATGGATGCCACGTTGCTGCGCTGGATCGGCCGGGCGTTGGGGATGGTGAAATTTTATTCGGCGGCGCACGACAGGGAAGTCCAATTGAAGCCGGGGGACACCTTTGTTATCGGCGGCGACAATGGGCCGTCAACGGAGGAATTGGTAAAGAAGAATTTGATTAAAGGCTTGCGCGATGTGGGGATCAACGTGATCGACCTGGGCGTCACCAATTCCGGGCACACGTATAAGAGCATTAAAGAATTTGGGGCGCAGGGCGGCCTGTATGTTACGCGCAGTCATGTGGAGGTGGGGACCAACGGCGCAAAACCCATTATCGACGGCATTACCCTTTATGGTGAAATGCTTACGGCCATTAAAGGCCAAATCCTCAAGGCGGAGTACCGCAAGGCGCAGCGCGGGGAATTAATGACCGAACATGAGCCGGAAGCGGCAAGTTTGAGGGCCAGGGCAAAACAAGCCTATCTGGATTCATTGAAGCGGGATTACCGCGGATTGGCTGACCAGCTGTCGCAAATGGGATTGCGGGTGGCCGTTAATTTAAACAGCGGTTCCATGGCGGCAGATGCCGATTATCGCCAGGTGATCCGCGATATTCTCGGTGCGGGGAATATTGAAACCTTTCTTAAAGAGGAACCGGATGCGCTGGCCACAAAGGGCCTGGCCGATCCGTCACGTGCCGACGAAAAAGCTTTGGCCCACAAGGAAGCCAATATTGTGGCCTACTCCGAAAACCATCCGGACGTTCCTGTTTTTAACTTTGACCTGGACGCGGACAGGGTGAGTATTTTATGGAACGGCCGGCTTTTCCTGGGGGATGAAATATTTTATCCCATCATTGAATACCAGTCGACCCTGGCGCCCTATGCGGATATCCTGAGAAATGAAGCGGGGTTTGCTTTTGATTCGCGGATGAAATCGGAAGTTTTTGAACTGGCGAAGCATTTTGGCGTAAAAGCCGGGCTGCACCCGAAGGGGCACTCAAAAGTGAAAGCCACCATGGATGTCATCCTGCGCCAGATCGCCTCCCAAAGAGGAATGACGGTGGCCAAATTTTTGAAAACACATCCCGGCTTCCGCATGGCCGAACCGGAGTATTCGCTTCATATGTTCCTTTCGAATTCCAGGGGGGAATCCTTGGATGATGCCCTGGATTTCATGTTTTTCTGGCTCAACGCGTGGGGAAAAGTTACAGAAGCAAAAGGCGATTCCCAGCTCACGCTTGCACAATACATTCAGAATTTAAAGGATAAAGGCATTATTAACGATGCCAAGCAGGTGCCGGAACAGCGCATCCCCATTAATGAAGACGCCAAATTTGATTCGATGACAAAGATGAAAAATGCGGTGATTGACTTTTTTGCGGGGCGGGATGATTTCGAATATATCAGCGATTACCGGGACTCCAGCAAGAGGTCAAAATCCTATGCGTTGGTCAATAATGACGGCGTGTTTCATTTGTATACCCCTTACGGCGAGGCTTTCTGGGGATGGTCAAACACTTCTCCGAAAGTGGCCATTGGCGTGCAAAGCGCCACGGAGGAATCCAAGAAGCGGTTGGCCCAAATCGTCACGGCCATGTATATTCATGCCCGCAACAGGGTCGCTGAGGATTTGCACATCAGCCTTCCCCAAATAGATCCGCTTGAAACAAAGGCGCTTTATCAGCTTATGGGGGCATCATCTCCGGGCGAGTTGGAAGGCAAGATCCTTGAGAAATATCCGACCATGGAGGCCGCCTTAAGCGCAATACCCGATGCCGCGATGGCTGCAAGCAGTGCGGTCATTGGAGAAGAAACCGATTGGCTGCGGGCGATCAATTCTTCCGGCAGCAATGAGCAGCTTAAAGGAATCACCAAACAGCTCTCCCGCAGCGGATTGCCGGAGCGTGAAATAGAAAAATTGATCCAGGCCGCCAATTTCAGGCGAAAACTCATCTTTAAGAATGAAAAGAATAAATACGGCTTGGGCAGATCTCAAGCCGAGCCCGGCGGTATCGACCTTAATTCCAGAACGCTGAACATGGAGAGTACGGGGCAAAAGGTGCACATCACCTTTGACCCTGCCATGATCGCGCAATTCCGTCGCGGGGATTTTTCCGGCGTTAAAATCCAAATTCTCAACGTTGTTCCGATCCAGCTTGCGCCGTTATTGGGTCTCAAACAATAGCAGGCCCCGTTTCCGGATGGTTTTAGCACTCCGGCAAATTCACTGCTAAAATTTTCTTGACAAAAATTTTATCTACCGCTATATTAGCACTCTGAATTTAGCAGTGCTAAGAATGAACTTTCCCCCTGAAAGCTCTTAGAAAAAATTCATTATTAACCGTTTTTTACCAAGGAGGAGATGTATGTCTATCCAACCATTAGCTGACCGCATTGTGGTCAAGGTGCTGGAAGCTAAAGAAGTCACCAAGGGAGGCATTTTACTTCCGGACACCGCGAAGGAAAAGCCTCAGGAAGGCAAGGTCATTGCCGCAGGTAAAGGAAAAACCTCTGATAACGGCCAACTTGTGCCCCTGGAAGTCAAGGTGGGTGACCGCATCCTGTTTGCCAAATACGGCGGTACGGAAATCACCACCACGGACGGTGAAGAGCTTTTGATCATGAAGGAAGATGATGTTTTGGCCATTGTAAAATAAATTTTCTTAAGGAGGTAGTCAAATGGGAGCAAAACAATTGATTTTCGAAGATGAAGCACGCCGCAAGGTCCTGCGCGGAGTTGAGCAGTTATCACGCGCGGTCAAGGTCACCTTGGGGCCCAAAGGCCGCAACGTGGTCCTGGACAAGAAATTCGGTAGCCCTACCGTCACCAAGGACGGTGTATCTGTCGCCAAGGAGATCGAACTGGAAGATCCTTATGAAAACATGGGCGCCCAGATGGTCAAGGAAGTTGCCGAAAAGACCTCTGATATTGCGGGGGACGGAACAACCACCGCCACGGTCCTGGCTGAGGCCATTTACCGTGAAGGTTTGAAGAACGTCACGGCCGGTGCCAATCCCATGGCCCTTAAGCGCGGGATTGAAATAGCCGTGGAGCGGGTGGTGTCCAAGGTGGAAAAGATCGCCAAAAAGGTCGACCTGAAGAATACCAAGGAAGTCGAGCAGGTGGCCACCGTCGCCGCCAACAACGATAATGTCATCGGCAAAAAGATCGCCGAGGCCTTCGAAGCGGTCGGCAAGGACGGCGTCATCACCGTTGAAGAAAGCAAGACCATCAATACCGAATTAAAGATCGTCGAGGGTATGCAGTTCGACCAGGGCTATCTGTCCCCGTATTTCTCCACGGACATGGAAAAGATGGTCTGTGAGCTGGAAGACCCTTATATCCTGCTTTATGAAAAGAAGATCTCCAGCATTAAAGACATCCTGCCGGTCCTGGAAAAAGTGGCCAAGGCCGGACGTCCTTTGTTGATCATCTGCGAAGAAGTCGAGGGCGAGGCGCTGGCCACCCTGGTCGTCAATAAGATGCGCGGCACCCTGCATTGCGCCGCGGTGAAAGCCCCGGGCTACGGCGACCGCCGCAAGGAGATGCTTAAAGATATTGCTGTTTTAACCGGCGGCAAGGCCGTCACTGAGGACTTGGGCCTTAAGCTGGAAAATATCGATGTCCCCGATTTAGGCCGTGCCAAGAAGGTCAAGATCGACAAGGACAATACCACGATCGTGCAGGGCGGCGGCAAACAGGCGGATATCAAGGCCCGCCTGGCCCAGATCAAAAACCAGATCGAGACCACCGATTCTTCCTATGATAAAGAGAAATTGCAGGAACGCCTGGCCAAGATCGCCGGCGGGGTGGCCATCATCAATGTGGGCGCTGCCACAGAATCCGAAATGAAGGAAAAGAAGGCCCGTGTGGAAGACGCGCTGCATGCGACCCGCGCGGCCGTGGAAGAAGGCATTGTCCCGGGCGGCGGTGTGGCCTTGTTGCGCTGCATCGGGGACGCCTTGGCGGACAGCCTTAATGGGGATGAAAAAACAGGCGCCGAGATCGTCCGCCGCGCCCTGGAATCTCCCTTGCGCCAGTTGGCCCTCAATGCCGGCAAGGAAGGCTCCGTTATTGTCGAGAGTCTCCGGGAGAAAGGGAAAAACGCCAATTTCGGTTATGATTTTAATTCCGACAAGGAAGTCGACATGATCGACGCGGGCATCATCGATCCTGCCAAGGTGACCCGCACGGCTTTGCAGAATGCGGCGTCCATCGCGGCGTTGCTTTTGACCACAGAATGCCTGGTCACGGACGTTCCTGAAAAGGAAAAACCGGCCATGCCTCCGATGCCTGGCGGCGGTGGCGGTATGGGTGGGATGTATTAATCAACCGCGGTTGAAAAAGGGACAGGGCCATAGCCCTGTCCCTTTTTTTATTGACTTTTTGCCCTGTATAATGTATAATTCCGCTTCAAATTCATTTTTATACCTCTTTCTTAAGTCTATATCTTATTGAAAATAAAGGAGTTAAGCAATGGCCGATTGGATTGGTATCGGGCGGCGTGCACGCAGATGTTATGGCTTTGATGAGGTGGCTCTGGTCCCCGGCACGGTAACGGTGAACCCCGGTGAAGTGGATACTACCTTTATTTTAGGTAAATATAAATTTTCCGTTCCTATCATGGCCGCTTCCATGGACGGCGTTGTTGACGTCAATTTTGCGATTGCCATGGGCAAACTGGGAGGCATTGCGGTCTTGAACCTGGACGGCATCCAGACCCGTTATGATGATCCCAAAGAAATTCTGGACCAGATAGCTTCCGCCACGCCCGAAGAAGCCACCAAACTTGTCCAGAGCCTTTACGACAACGCCAAATTCCCCGTCAAAGATAAGTTGATCGCCAGGCGTATCCAGCAGATCAAAGAAGCCAAGGTGCCGGCGGTCGTCAGTTGTATCCCCCAGAATGCCGCCCATTTTTCCAAAATCGCCGTTGAAGCGGGGGTGGACATTTTTATCGTGCAGTCAACCGTGGCAACGGTCCGCCATGTCGCCACGGAGTATAAGATCCTGGATTTGGCGCAATTTTGCAGGGACACCAAGGTCCCCGTTATCGTCGGTAATGTGGTCACCTACGACATGGCCCTGGAGATCATGGAGGCCGGCGCTTCGGCGGTCCTGGTCGGCATCGGGCCCGGCGCTGCGTGCACCTCACGCGGAGTTTTGGGCATCGGCGTGCCCCAAATCACGGCAACGGTCGATTGCTGCGCGGCCCGGGATTATTATTTCAAACGCAAAGGCCAGTATATCCCCATGATCACCGACGGAGGTATGCGCATCGGCGGCGAGATCTGCAAGGCTTTTGCGGCCGGCTCGGATGCCGTCATGGTGGGTTCTGCTTTTGCCAAGGCCACAGAGGCGCCGGGGCGGGGATATCATTGGGGCATGGCGACGAGCCACGCCAATCTGCCGCGCGGCACGCGCATCCGTGTCGGCACCAGCGGCACCCTGAAGGAGATCCTCATAGGACCGGCCAAGGTCGATGATGGTTCTCAGAATTTGATCGGCGCCTTAAAAACATCCATGGGGTCCTTGGGCGCCGGCAACATCAAAGAAATGCATGACGTGGAAATTATCCTCGCACCCTCCATCCAGACGGAAGGCAAGGTCTTTCAGATCGGCCAACGGGTGGGTATGGGCAAGTGACACTACTCTACGACGTCAAAGGAATCTCTCTTAAAAGCCTTTTGACACTAACAGGAGCAATGGCGCATGGCTCAAAAAAAAGCCGTCAAGAAGACAGTTAAAAAGACAGTTCCAAAAGCCGTTAAGAAGGCCCCTGCCGGCCGGTTTGCCGCGAGCAAGCCCAAACGCAAGCCTGTGCACGGTTTGATGAAACCCATCAAACTGCGTTCCTCCTCAAAAATTGTTCCCATGGAGATAAGAAAGCAGCGCAGCCGCGACATCATCCTGATTTTGGACATGGGGTCCCAGTATACCCAGCTCATCGCCCGCCGGGTGCGCGAAAGCAAGGTCTTCAGCCAGATCGTCCCTTATACGATCAGTATCGAAAAGATCAAGGAAATTTACCCCAAGGGCATTATCCTTTCCGGGGGGCCGCAGAGCGTCACGGACAAGAACGCGCCGTTGCCCAATCCTGAAATATTTAAATTAAACATCCCGATTTTGGGTGTTTGCTACGGCATGCAGGCCATCACCCATATGCTGGGAGGCAAGGTCGCCCGCGCCAAGGACCGCGAATACGGCAAGGCCGAGCTTTTCATTGATAACAACAAGGATTTGTTCAGCAACCTCTCGACGAATTTGACCTGCTGGATGAGCCACGGCGATGAGATCACAACGCCTCCGCCTGGCTTTACGCGCATAGCTCACACCTTGAATGCGGCCAATGCCGCCATTGCCAACCGCCATCGCAAGATTTACGGTGTGCAGTTCCATCCCGAAGTGGTGCATACGCAGCGCGGACTTCAGATCATCCAGAATTTCGCTTATACCATATGCGGATGCCTGCCGCGCTGGACCATGGACCGGTTCATCACAGCGGCCGTCAAGCAGATCCAGGACGCCGTCGGAAGCAAGAAAGTGGTTTTGGGTTTGAGCGGGGGGGTGGATTCGTCCGTCGTCGCTGTACTGTTGCAGAAAGCCATCGGCGGCCGCCTGTATTGCATTTTCGTGGACAACGGCCTGCTGCGAAAGAATGAGTCCGCTTCCGTCGCACGTACGTTTAAAGGCCATTTTAAAATGAATTTGACCTTAGTCGAGGCCCAAAAGCGCTTCCTGGACAGGCTTAAAGGCGTTGAAGACCCCGAGCAGAAACGTAAGATCATCGGCGATGAATTTATCCGGGTCTTTCAGGACGCCGCCAAAAAGATCAAAGGCGTTGAATTTCTGGCCCAGGGGACCTTATATCCCGATGTCATAGAATCCGTGGCCGCCCACGGCGGGCCTACGGCCGTCATCAAAAGCCACCATAATGTCGGCGGCCTGCCCAAGGACATGAAGTTCAAATTGATCGAGCCCCTGCGTGAGTTGTTCAAGGATGAAGTGCGCCTGATCGGCAAGAACCTGCAGATGCCCGAATCCATCCTGAAACGCCAGCCTTTCCCGGGCCCCGGCCTGGCCATCCGCGTCATCGGAGAAGTGACGCCTGAACGTTTGGAAATCTTGCGCGAGGCGGACGACCGGGTATTGGATGAGATCAAGAAAGCGGGGCTTTACCATGATCTGTGGCAGTCTTTTGCCGTGCTCCTTCCCATCAAGACTGTCGGGGTCATGGGGGACCAGCGTACCTATGAAAATGTCATCGCGTTGCGTTGTGTCACCAGCGCCGACGGCATGACCGCTGACTGGGCGCAACTGCCCTATGATGTGTTGGGCCGCATTTCCAACCGCATCATCAACGAGGTCGCGGGCGTCAACCGTGTCGTGTACGACATCAGTTCCAAACCTCCAGCCACCATTGAGTGGGAATGATGGCGATAATTTTGTATTGATTCTTGGCGGTCTTAGGGTTAAATTAATGTACGATTTAACCTTAAGGTCCCTGGGTCTTGGGGACAGGCCTTTGCATAAATGAGCGATCCGCAATTCGTCCACCTTCACGTCCACACCCAATATTCCCTGTTAGACGGCGCTTGCCGCGTCGATGAATTGGTCGGCAAGTGCGCCCAGTTCGGCATGCCGGCCTTGGGGCTGACCGACCACGGGAATATGTTCGGCGCCATCCATTTTTATAAGGCCTGCCAAAAAGCCAAAATTAAACCCATCATCGGTTGTGAAGTGTATGTTTCACCCTCCGGCCGTTTCGAGAGGGCCTCCGACCAGAAAAACATTTGTCATTTGACCCTGTTGGCCGCCGACAATGAGGGCTATGCCAATTTGATGAAATTAGTCAGCGCGGCCTATTTGGAAGGTTTCTATTATAAGCCGCGCATTGACAAGGACATTTTAGCCAAGCATGCGCGCGGGCTTATCGGCACCTCGGGTTGCCTTAAGGGCGAGGTGGCCGGGCATTTATTGCGGGGGTCTTTCGAATCCGCGTTGAAGACGGCGGCGCAATACGCCGAGATCTTCCCCCGTGGGCATTATTACATCGAGCTCATGGACCACGGCATCATGGAACAAAAAAAGGTCAATGAAGACTTGGTCAGGATCGCCGGTCAGTTGGACCTGCCGCTGGTGGCGAGCAATGACGTGCATTATATCGAGCGTACCCAGGCCATGGCGCACGAAACCCTGCTGTGCATCCAGACCCAGATGACCTTAAATGATCCCCAACACATGCGGTTCGGCACAGACCAGTTTTATTTTAAAAGCCCCCAGGATATGGCCGCCCTTTTTGCCGGATTTCCCGACGCTGTTAAAAACACCATGGCTATTGCCGAACAGTGTGATTTAAAGCTGGATTTCAGCCAGTATCACCTTCCGCATTATGATGTGCCCGGGGGCATGAGTCTTCAAGCCTACCTGTTTGATCTGTGCGAGAAGGGGGTGTCTAAACGTTACCCTGACAGGGCCAATGACGAAGCGTTGCGCCGGCGCCTGGAATACGAGCTTAAGACCATTGCGGACATGGGGTTTGTCAGTTATTTCCTGGTAGTATGGGACTTCATCAACTATGCCAAATCCATCGGTGTTCCTGTCGGGCCGGGCCGCGGTTCGGCCGCCGGCAGCCTGGTCAGTTACCTGTTGGGGATCACGGACTTGGACCCCATCAAATACGGCCTGCTGTTCGAGCGTTTCTTGAACCCGGGCCGCAAAAGCATGCCGGACATCGACATCGACTTTTGTTTCGAACGCCGCGGCGAGATCATCGATTATGTCACTAAAAAATACGGGGCCGATAATGTGGCCCAGATCATCACCTTCGGGTCCATGCAGGCCAAGGCCGCGGTGCGCGACGTGGGCCGGGCCATGGGGATGAGTTACCCGGATGTCGACCGCATTGCCAAGCTCATCCCCAACGAATTGGGGATCACCATCGAGCAGGCCCTGAACGTGGAGCCGCAATTGCGGCAGGCCGTTGAATTCGACAAGACCGCCCAACAGTTGCTGGCCACGGCCCGGGTGCTGGAGGGGCTCAACCGCCACGCCTCCATCCATGCCGCGGGTGTCGTCATTGCAGACAAGCCCCTGACGGAATACGTGCCTTTGTTCAAAAGTTCCGACGGGCAGATCACCACGGCCTTTGATATGGACGGCATCTCCCAGATCGGGTTGGTGAAAATGGATTTTCTGGGTTTAAGGACCCTGACTGTCATTGACCAGGCCGTCAAGCTCATCAAGAAACACCAGGGTGTGGAGATCAATATTGATACCATTCCTCTCGACGATAAGAAAACCTACGAGATGTTGTCAAGCGCCTGTGCCATGGGGGTGTTCCAGGTGGAAAGCGGGGGCATGCGCGATCTATTAAAGAAAATGAAACCCTCCGAGTTTGAGGACCTCATCGCCATCAATGCCCTTTACCGTCCCGGGCCGATGGGTTCAGGCATGCTGGATGATTTTATCAGGCGCAAGCGCGGCGAGCAGAAGATCGCCTACCCGCATCCCAAACTGGAGCCCGTGCTTAAATCCACCTATGGGATCATTCTTTACCAGGAACAGGTCATGCAGATCGCCTCGGTTATGGCGGGTTTCAATATGACCCAGGCCGATGACTTGCGCAAGGCCATGGGGAAGAAAATAGCGTCGGAAATGCAAAAAATGCGGTCCTTTTTTATCGACGGGTGCGCCAAGACCAGCCTGATGCCGGGGCCCCAGGCTGATCAGCTATTTGATTTGATCGATTATTTCGCCGGTTACGGGTTCAACCGCAGCCATTCCGCGGCCTATGCGCTGATCACCTACCGCACCGCCTATTTAAAAGCCAATTATCCGGTGGAGTATATGACGGCGCTGTTGACTTCGGAAAAAGACAATACGGACAAGGTCGTTGAATATATCAAGGAATGCGCGAGCCTGGGGATCGACGTTTTGCCGCCGGATGTCAACCATAGTTATGCCCAATTCACCGTGGAAAAGAACAAAGCCGTCCGTTACGGCCTGCTGGCCGTCAAAAATTTGGGCGCCGGAGCCATTGAATCCGTCGTCCAGGCCCGCAGGGAAGGCGGGGCGTTTGCTTCCGTGTTTGATTTCTGCGGCCGTGTTGACCTGCGTTTGAATAACCATAAGGTCCTGGAAAGCTTGATCAAGTGCGGCGCTTTCGATGTCTTTAAATGCCGGAGGTCCCAGATGATGGCGGTGCTGGACATGGCCCTGGAGGTGGGAACGCGCCGACAAAAAGAAAAAGAGGTCGGCCAGATCTCTTTCTTTAATATGGCAGAAGAGGGCAGCGGCTTTGGCGGGAACCAGGAGGGCTTGCCCGACATCCCGGAATGGCCGCAGGCTTCAGTTTTGGCCCATGAAAAGGCCCTGTTGGGGCTTTATTTGAGCGGCCATCCGCTGGACCGCTATAAAACCGAGATCGAGAAATTCGCTGATTTTACGACGGGCAATATCAAAAACGCCCGCGATGGGCAGGAGGTCCGCATGGTGGGGCTTATCACGGGCGTCAAGCTGACCACCACCAAGAAAACCAACGAACGCATGGCCATCGTGGGGCTGGAGGACAACGACGGAGAGATGGAAATCGTGGTATTTCCATCCAGCTATGCCCAGGTTTCTCCTTATTTGAAGGAAAATACAGTGGTGGTGGTCAAGGGCAAGGTGAGTTTCCGGGATGGTTTTCCCAAAATGGTGGCCAATGAAATGGCGGGCATTGATGAGGTCTATGATCTGGTCAAGTCTGTGCAGGTGGATTTATCGGATTCGGGCCAGTTTGAGAAATTAAAAGAGAAGCTGATGCGTTTCCCCGGCAAGACCCCTGTGTATTTGCAGATGCACGCGGATAATTATAAAAAAGTGCAGATTTTGGTGGGTGAAGAATTTTATGTCACGCCCAGCGAAGTTTTGGTGGAAGAGATCAAGGTGTTGGTGGGGGAGAATAATTTTTCGTTGACACTGTAAGTCGTTGTTGGTACGATACTTCCGTTTAATTTGAAGAAAAACCAACTCGTCTAAGTTGCGATAAAGCGGCAGGTTTTGTTAAGGAGAGTCTTTAATGACCAAAAAGGATATCGTTTTAAAAATCACCGATGCCACCGGCATCAAGCAAGTGGATGTCAAAAAGATCGTGCAAAAAACTTTTGATGTCATTGTTGATTCCCTGATGCAGGGGGACAAGGTGGAGTTGCGTAATTTTGGGGTCTTTAAGATCAAAGAGCGACGCGCCCGTTTCGGCCGTAATCCCCGCACGGGACAGAGCGTTCCCGTCCCTCCCCGGAAAGTCGTGGTTTTTAAGTCCGGTCTGGAAATGAAGCAGAAAGTCAAATAGCCGTCCAATTCACGTGAATAAAACCTTCGCCGTCCCCCGCGGGACATCCGATATATTACCCGATGCTATTCCACTCTGGGAAGCATTAGAATCCAAGGCCAGAAAAATTTGTAAATCCTACGGCTACAGGGAAATCCGTACGCCTATCTACGAGGACATTAATCTTTTTAAAAGGTCCCTTGGAGCAACCAGTGATGTGGTCCATAAACAGCTTTTAGAGATGGTTTCAAGCAAAGAAGAGGAAGGCTACGCTCTGCGTCCGGAAGGGACGGCATCCATTGTGCGTTCTTATCTTGAGAACAGTTTTGACAAGAAAGAGCCTTTATCCAAATTTTTTTATATTGGTCCCATGTTCCGCGGTGAGCGTCCGCAAAAAGGGCGGTTACGCCAGTTTCATCAAATTGGAGTAGAAGCTATAGGTACTGATGGTGCTTCTCCATTTCTTGACGCGGAGATCTTGACTTTGGTCATGCATCTGCTCCAAGAGTTTCATGTCCAAGGGCCAAAACTTAAAATTAATTCTTTGGGGTCTAAAGAAGATAAAGAAAGAATCTCATTATGGTTACGCAAAGAATTTACTAAACATAAAAATGAATTATGCGAAGATTGCCAAAGACGTTATGAACACAATGTTTTTCGTGTTCTTGACTGTAAAAATGAGAAATGCCGTAAAATAGTCGATTCATTTGTTCAAGATTTGCCTTTGTCCGATATAAGTAGGGGATATTTTGAGGCGGTTCAGAAGGCATTGAAAGAAGCAGGTATCAATTTTGAGATCGCTCCTCATTTGGTAAGAGGATTGGATTATTATACACATACGGTTTTTGAAATAACGGCAGAGGGGCTGGGGAGCCAAGATGCTGTCGGGGCAGGAGGACGTTACGCAGGGCTTTTAGACGATTTGGGCGGGAACGAAAAAACGGAGTATGGTGCTATTGGTTTTGCGTTAGGAATGGAACGGATATTATTGGCTTCTGGCAAGGCCCAAGAGGGGCCTCAAACAATAGATGCCTTTGTGATTGAAACTCAGGCAGAGTATCAATTTCGATCGTTTCAATTATTAAGCGATTTACGTAAGAATGGCATCAGCGCTACGACAAATTTTTCAGGCGGTTCGATGAAGTCCCTAATGAATCAAGCCAACAAAGCCAATGCCCGGTTCGCTTTGATCATCGGTGATCAGGAATTTAAAGATGAGACTGTTTCAGTAAAAAACATGAGTACCAGTCAGCAGGAGACGGTGGCTTTATCAGGAATTATCGAGATAATGAAGGATAAATTGAAATAATGCGTGTCGTCGGGTGTGCCACGACGAGCCAGGACCCGATGATGCCAGGAAGAAAGGTTTTATCGTCATGAGGACGCACACGTGTGGGGAATTGAACAAGGATTTCAAAGACCAGGAGGCCGTCCTTTGCGGGTGGGTGCACCGCAGGCGCGACCACGGCAAGCTTATTTTTATCGACATCCGCGACCGTTACGGCATCACCCAGGTCGTCTTTGTGCCGTCGGTATCTCCCGAGGCCCATCAGGAGGCCCAGAAATTGGGCCCTGAGTTCGTGGTGAAGATCACCGGGACCGTCAATGTGCGTCCACCCAAGAACGTCAATCCCGAATCAAGCACGGGGGACATTGAGCTTTTGGCCAAGAAATTGGAGATATTGAATACGGCCAAGGTGCCGGTCTTTGAGATCGACGACCATATCGAGGCTGCCGAAGATGTGCGCCTGACGTACCGTTATTTGGACATCCGCCGCAAGAGGGTGCGTGATTCCCTGGTTTTGCGCCATCGCATCTGCAGCGCCATGCGTTCGTTTTTGAACGGTGAAAAGTTTACCGAGATCGAGACCCCTGTGCTGACCAAATCGACCCCCGAGGGCGCCCGCGATTTTTTGGTGCCTTCCCGCCTGAACCAGGGGGCTTTTTATGCTTTGCCGCAGTCACCGCAACTTTTCAAACAGATCCTCATGGTGGCGGGCATGGACCGTTATTACCAGATCGTCAAGTGTTTCCGCGACGAGGACCTGCGCGCCGACCGCCAGCCGGAATTCACCCAGCTGGATATGGAGATGTCCTTTGTGGACCAGGATTTTGTTTTTGACCTGACGGAGCGCATGTATAAAAGCATATTCAAAGAAGTCCTCGATATTGATCTTAAAACGCCTTTTGCGCGTATGACCCATGCCGAGGCCATGGCCAATTATAACAGCGATAAGCCGGACATCCGTCAGGACAAAAACAACCCCAAAGAGTTTGCTTTTTTGTGGGTTGTGGATTTTCCTTTGTTCAAGTATAATACGGACGAAAAACGCTGGGACAGTGAGCATCATCCTTTTACCGGCCTTCATCCCGATGATGAGCATTTTTTGGAGGAAGGCAAGTACGCTCAGGTCCGCGGCCGCTGTTACGACCTGGTCCTTAACGGCAATGAGATCGGCAGCGGTTCGATACGTATTCACCGGCGTCAATTACAGCAGAAGATTTTTGACATCATCGGCATTGCCCCGCAGGAGGCGGAGGTGCGTTTCGGTTTTTTATTGCGGGCTTTTGAATATGGAGCGCCCCCGCATGCCGGGGTGGCCTACGGCATTGACCGTCTGGTGACGATCTTGACCGGTAATGCGTCCATCCGCGATTGCATCGCTTTCCCCAAGACCCAGAAAGGGACATGTTTGATGACGGAGGCCCCGTCGGACGTGGATGCCGGGCAGCTCAAAGATTTGGGACTGGTGGTTGTGAAAAAAAATGAAGGACCCAATTAATAGGAGAACGGACTATGTTGAATAAAAATTTAGCTTTGGTGGTGATGGTGCTCTTTGCGGCCGGCTGCGGTTTGGAGGCCAGGACCTATGTGATGACCAAACCCCGTGTCGGCCTGAACCGCGGGACAGGCAACGGCGGTTGTGTCGTGGGCACATGCCCCCCGGCACCGGCACCCGCAGAGACGACCCGCAAGGTATATGTGCTGGAGATCACCAAGCCGGTCCCGGAATCCAAGGTCGAAAAAATAGAGGAGCAGGCGATCAACGCCATCGCCCAAACCGCCCCCCAACCATCTTCCGAGACGGTCCCTGCAGCGCCGGCGCCGACGGTAAATACCCAAAGTTCCCAGCCTCAAGTAACGGTTCCGGTGATCGGGGAGAGGCCGGGTACGATTGCAACGACCCCGTCAACGCCCGCAGCGGCAACAACACCGGTAGAGCAAAATCACGGGAACCTGCAGCCTGCCTCTTATACGGTGCAAAAGGACGATACGCTGCAGAAAATTTCCAAGAAGGTTTATGGCACCTACAGCAAATGGTATAAAATTTACAAGGCCAACAAAGACAAAATCAAGAATCCTAATGTCCTGCGGCCCGGTACGGTGCTGACTATTCCACCGGTAAAATAAATCTGTTTTCTTAAGGAAGGGTGTGAATGGATTTTCGTTTGGAATTGAACAATAACCGTGATTTGCAGTTTTTGTTCGGACGCCATGATCAAAATTTGAAAATCATCGAGAAAGAATTAGGGGTCCGTATCGTCCGTGCCGAGGACGGCATCAAGATCATCGGCAGTGACCCCCAGCTTACGGTCGCCCGCGAACTGTTCCATTACCTGATGACCTTTGTCGAGAAGGGCAAGGATGTCAAGAAATCCGACATCGTTTACGCTCTGCGCCTGGTCGACAAAGATAAAGAGATCGATTTCAAGCGCCTGGCCAAGGAAAAGATCGAAGTGTCGGTGCAGGGCTTGATCACGCCCAAAACCAAGGGGCAGATCGAATATATCGAGGCCATCAAGACCAATGACCTGGTTTTTTGCATCGGTCCCGCCGGAACAGGGAAGACCTATTTGGCCATTGCCATGGCGGTCAATGCCCTCAAAAAAGGACTGGTGCGCCGCATTGTCCTGACCCGTCCGGCCGTGGAAGCCGGGGAAAACTTAGGATTTTTGCCGGGGGACATGGTGGAAAAGGTGTTGCCCTACCTGCGCCCGTTGTACGATGCCCTTTACGATATGATGGAACCTGAAAAGGTCGAGCATTACAGCGAGCAGGGGATCATCGAAGTCGCTCCCCTGGCGTTTATGCGCGGGCGCACGCTTAACGAGGCTTTTGTGATCCTCGACGAAGCCCAAAATGCGCGGCCCGACCAGATGAAGATGTTTTTGACCCGCATGGGCTTCGATTCCAAGGTCGTGGTGGCCGGCGACGTGACCCAAAGCGATCTGCCGTCTCCGGAGAACAACGGCCTGGCCGAGGCCAACCGGGTCCTGGCCCACGTGCCTGAGATCAAGTTCATCCATTTGACCAGCGAGGACACGGTCCGTCACGAGCTGGTGCAAAAGATCATCGAAGCCTACGCGCAATCCAACGGCTCCAACAAACATTAAAGTTCACGGCCTTGAAGGGACAGGGCATGCCCAATAAATTCATTTCTATCAACCAGAGCATCGGGGTGGCAGGCTCCTTCCTGGTTTTGATCGTATTTTGTTATTTTGCCGGATTCCCGTTGATCGCTCCTTTGCTGGTGTTCTTTTGCGGCATCCATCTGTTTTATTTTAAGAAAGCCAATTCCCGTATTTTTCTGCATTTGTCCCTGCTGTTGGCCCTGCTTGTTTTTGCGGCCAATGCCGTTAAATCCTATGGGCACCTCATCCATTTTTATCTGCCGGTGGCCTCTCTGGCCATGCTCACGATGCTTTTGTTCAACGACGCGCAGGTCAGTTTCATTATGGCTTTGTTGGGCGCGGTGGTGGCCTGCCTCATCCTCGGGTTCGGCCTTAACGAGATGCTGATCTTTTTTTTGGGCGGACTTGCCGGCAGCTGGCGGGTACGGGAGGCGCGTACCCGCGGGGTGGTGATCGAAGCGGGGATTTTGGTCTCCGTCATCCAGGTGATCTGCGCTTTCCTGATCAATCCCGTCGCCAATAAAGATATTGTCATATATACCCTCAAACCCCTGGCGTTCAACGGGCTGATAAGCGCTTTTGTGGTGATTGCGGCCTTAAAAGTTTTTGAGACGATCTTCGGCGAGATCACCAATTTCACTCTCCTGGAACTTTCCGATTCTTCTCATCCTTTGTTAAAGCGCATGGTGGTGGAAGCTCCCGGGTCCTACCACCATAGTCTGATCGTCAGCAACCTGGCGGAAGCGGCGGCCGATGCCATCGGCGCTAACGCGCTTTTGGTCCGGGTGGGGGCGTATTACCATGACATCGGCAAACTGGTCAATCCCGAGTATTTCACGGAGAACCAGTTGGTTGTCGGTAATAAACATGACGAGCTGGAGCCGTCCATGAGCCGCCTGGTCATCTCCAATCATGTCAAGGAGGGCGTTGAGCTGGCGCACAAATACCGCCTGAACAAGCGTATCGTCGATTTCATCCCCGAGCACCACGGCACCAGCATCATGTATTATTTTTATCAGAAAGCCCTGGCGGAAGGGCCCCATGAAGGCCTCAACGAACGTGATTACCGTTATCCAGGTCCCAAGCCGCAGAGCAAGGAGACCGCCATTGTACTGCTGGCGGATTCTGTGGAAGGCGCCACCCGGGCTTTGGAAGAGCATACGTTGAAACGCATTGAAGACGTGGTGCGCAAAGTGATCAATAATAAATTCATCGACGGCCAGTTGGATGAATGTAACCTGACATTAAGGGAGATCGATACGATCGCCTCCAGCTTTGTGCGGGTCTTAAGCGCCACGTATCACAGCCGCATCAAATATCCCGAAGAGCGTTCTTCTGACAAGAATTCATAAGGAAGGGATCCTTGGAAATAGCCTTAAAAAACCTTCAAAAGAAGATCTCCATTCCCCAAGGTCCGGTCATCAAGGCGGCTCAGGCGGCCTTGCGCAAGCTTAAGGGCGTCAACAAGGCGCGCTGCCTTTCGATCGTTTTTGTCGGCCCCAAGCGCATGCGCGCGATCAATAAGAAATATTTGGAGCATGATTATGTGACGGATGTGCTGACCTTTGATCTCGGGAAGGGTGTCGCCGAGATCATCATCTGTCCGCTCATGGCCCGCGTCAATGCACGGGTCTGTCAAACGACGACCGGCAGGGAAATCATTCTCTATGTCATCCACGGTATTCTGCATCTGGCCGGTTTTGACGACCACCGGCCGAAAGACATCATCCGAATGCGGCGGATGGAGAGAGAATTGCTAAAATAAGAGGATAAATTTTCTTGTTTTTGATATTCGGCCATAGTATTTCCCTCGCAGGCACGCTCGCCGCGTCCAGCGACGCGGCTTCACTAGGGCCCGGGCCGATTTGTCGCCGCATGGAAAAAACGCAAGCGAACCATGCCAAATCGGCCCTCTACTGCCTGCTCGGAAAATACAATGGCCTCATATGCAATTCTTAAAGAGAGGAATTTATTATTTTTGCGACTGTAGCTTTTAGCCAAAGCAGCTCATGCTTCTGAGGGCATCCCTCGGCTTTTGGCCGAGGGATGGCTGAACTTGTTCGAGCCTTGAAGTTCTAGAGAACTTCAAGGCGAGTTGTTCAGCCACCGAAGAAGCATGAGATCTTTGGCGACCCCACCGTAGGCGGGGTAAAAGCGGTTCCAGGAGCAAAAATAATAAGTTCCTCTCTTAAGAAAGTTTATTGATCGTCATTCGTGAACAAAAGGGACAAGATTCCTATTCTATAGAAGTAATATGAAACGTATCATAGCCATAGCGCTTATCTCTTACTTCGCCTATGCCCTGGAATTCCTGCTGTACAATTTCTGGGGGCCGTGGGGCCGGTGGCTCAAGCCGGAGCTCATGCTCCTGGTGGTGATATTCTTTAACCTGTATTTGGGGATACGTTTCAGCATCATCGCCGCGCTTTTTTGCGGAATATTCAAGGACGCATCGGGGATAGCGCCCTTCGGGACATATCTGCTGGTTTACCTGTCGGCAAGTTACTTGACGACGTTCGTGCGGCGGTATTTGTACGAACCCGGTTCAAGGTTTTCCAGGATCGTCGTCGTTTTTTGCGTTGTCGTGGGGTGTTTTATCGTGCAGACCGTCCTGGCAAACATGGGCCGACAGGTCGCTTTGGGCCCCTCGCTCGTCTACATTTTAGTTCCGCAGCTGTTGACAACGCTTGCCGCTGCCACCTATGTTTTTGCGCAGTTAAAAAATATCAGCGTGTTTTTCACATTAAAGGGTTAGGATGCGCCTCAATATCATTCAATCCGTTGTTTTTTTCCTGCTGGGGGCGATCATCTGTAGTTTGTTTTATATGCAGATCATCCATGGCGCCTATTGGCGCCGCCAGAGCACGAATAATCGCATCCGTATCGTGCCTGTCGACGGACCGCGGGGAAGGATCCTGGACCGTCATGGGACCGTTTTGGCCGATGACCGGGTGGCATTTGAGGTGGGGGTCATTCCCCAGGACATCGAGGATCAAGGGGCTTTATTCGGTTATTTAGGAAGCGTGCTTCATCAAGACCCCCAATCCCTGGAGCGCCGCTTCGGGCGTGAAAAACAGGCCCCTTTCGCGCCTGTCATTCTGGCGGAGGATGTCCCGCGTCAGCTCGCCATCAAGATCGAGGAGGAAAAATTTGTTTATCCGGGGCTGATCGTCCAGCAGGGCTTCGAACGTTACTATCCTTTTCATGACATCGGCGCGCATGTGCTGGGTTATGTGGGCAAAATCAGCAAAGATGAGATTGCCGAAAACCATTCCTACGGTTATACGCCTTTAAGCCGGGTGGGGAAAACAGGCATTGAAGAAGAGTACGAACCGTTTTTAAAAGGACATCCGGGGGGCCGTCAGATCGAGGTCAACAGCCGCGGCCGGCAGGTGCGCCTCCTGGGCCTCAAGGATCCGTCGGCTGGAAACGACGTGGTGCTGACCGTGGATGCGCGCCTGCAGGCGGCGGCCCAGGAATTGTTAAGCGGACAGCGCGGCGGTATAGTGGTCATGAATTTAAACACCGGAGAATTGTTGTCTTTGGTCAGCTCGCCTTCCTATGACCCGAATGTTTTTTTGGACAAGACCAGGTCCGGCGAGCTGCGTTCCTATTTGAATGATCCCCTGACGCCTTTGTTTGACCGTGTGACTTGCGGCCTTTACCCGCCGGGTTCGGTGTTCAAGGTCCCGGAAGCCCTGGCCGCCATCCAGCTTCACAAGATCACGCCCCAGACGACCTTTTTCTGTCCGGGGTACATGTTGGTGGGCAAGAGAAAATTTCATTGCGCGGAAGTGCACGGGGTGCAGGACCTGCAAGAGGCCATTGCGCATTCCTGTAATGTTTATTTTTTCCATGTCGGCCTGCTGCTCCAACCGCACCTCATCGGCGCATTTGAGAAAGCTTTCGGGCTCACTCGTCCCACAGGAATAGACCTGCCTTACGAGGCCAGGGGCCATATGGTGACCAAGGCATCAAGGGGCAGGCCGTGGTATACGGGGGATGTGCTGAATTTGTCCATCGGCCAGGGGTATACGCTGGTGACGCCTCTGGAATTGACGGTGATGATGGCGGCGGTCGCCGATGACGGCATCGTTTTGCAGCCCCGCCTTGTCCGGCAGATAGGCGGCCGTCTGCTTATACCGGAAGATCTGTCCAAAAGGCCATTGATCAAGCTGCGCAAGCAAACATGGCAGATCGTGCAACAGGGACTTAGAGCCTGCATTGATGATCCGACGGGAACATGCCGTGACCTGGCAGCGGTGCCGGGTCTGGATATTTACGGTAAAACAGGCACCGCTCAAACTGTTTACGGTAAGCCCAATGACGCATGGTTCGTGGGCTATACGCGGTCTGCCAAAGCAGGCATCGCTATCTGCGTTTTTCTGGAATACGGAGGGTCGTCCGAGAATGCCGTCAAAATTGCCCGGGATCTGCTTTTAAAACTTCAAACCCTCAAGGTCATATGATCCTGTGGGATAAACGTGCTCTCAAAATAGGGGAGAAAATAGTGGATGGGTCTTACAGGTATGGTAAAATATTTTTACAAAATATGATAAAAATATTTTTAGGAGTATTTATACTATTCCTTTTTCCACCGGCCGGGAACGTCCTTGTTTTTGCCGGCCAACCCGCATCCGATTCGAACGGTCAATCTCTCACACCGACGGAAACAGCCCAACAGACCAAGGCCCATGAGTATTATGAAAAGGGCATGAAGCTGATCAACGAAGGCAAACCCGACGAGGCGAGTCAATATTTTGAAAAGGCCATCCAGTTGGCCCAAACTCTGCAACAACCGAACATCAAGCAGCCTTCCCGGCAGCAAGCCGCCGTTTCGCCTAAAGCCGCGACCGTGCCTGTTCTGACTAAGCCCGAGGAAGGTCAAAAGACACAACAGCAACAGCAACAACAGCAACAGCAGGCAGAGAAGCGGCGCCGGCAACAAGAGGCTCTGCGCCAACAGGAATTCGAGGCAAAAAGACGTCAACAGATGGAGGCGCTTCAACAGCAGTATGTGCAGGCCATCAGATTATATAAGAAGAAAGAAATGGACAAAGCTTTAGGGGCATTCAAGGAGATTGAAAATTCATATCCTGATTTTAAGAGGACGACGGGATACATAGAGCGCATTGAGCGCTGGCAGGCGGAGCGCAAAGAGCTGGCAGAGAGGCGCCAGATGGCGCTGGAACTGAAAGCCAGGAACGATCAGGCTTCCAAAATATATGACACGGCCCTGCGTTCATACCGTGCCCGTCAATGGCAGGCGGCCGGCGCCCAATTCGAATCTGTGGCGCAGATAATTCCGGATTATAAACATACCCAATGGTATTTGAAAAAGATCGGAATTTTTATGGCCAGGGAAGCGGCCCGGCCGTCGTCTCCCTCGCCGGTCGAGGGCAGCCCCAAGCCCGCTGCGGCACCGGTCAAACCCAAGTTGACGTCTGCCCCCGCACCGGTTGTGCCTGTGGTCAAGACGGCGGTTGATTCCCTGGAGGACCAGCAAAAACAAGCCCGGGACATTGCGGCTTTGGCCCAAGAATCATCCATGCTTTATCATCAGATCGCCGACATTGCCGACGATAAGTCGACCATCCAAACAAAGGCCAAAATGGCCCAGGTTGATGAGATCCTGAACGGTTTAAAAGCGAATAAGGAACGCCTTTATCAAGAAGACCTCGCTTCCGAAGTTGAAAAATTCTACCAGCAGGGCCGGGATTATTTGGGTTCCCATGATTATGCGAACGCTAAAATCAAATTCATGGAAGTGGAGCATATCTGGCCCGATTATAGAGACACCCGCCGTAATTTGGGCCGCATTGATGAAGCCTTAAAGAAACAAAGCGTCGAGGCCATCACCGGGCGGGAACGGGCACGGGCGGAGCAGTTTGAGAAAATGCAGTATCAGGAAATCGCCGCGCAATTACGGCGTGATGAATTAGAGCAGGAAAATGAGCTGCGCCTGGCCCGGCAGCAGCAGGATTCTTTAAAAGAACTTGCCCGAAAAGCTTCCGATATCAATGATGACATCATCCGTCTCTCACGGGCCCAGGATTATGAAGGCATGAAAAGGAAGTTCGTCCAATTACAGGGCACTATTGATGCCTTGACGCAGCTTAAAGCGCAGATGGCCATGCAACAAGGCAAAATAGAACGCGCCAAACAACTGAGCCGGGACGCCATCCGACGCCGTGATGAATTGATGAGGGAAGCAAAACAGGAGAACGGTCAAATTTCGGGGAGCACGAAAAGCTCATATCATCAAAAGGAGCTTTCTGGATTTTTGCTTTCCAACCGGCCCACCAGAGCGGATATTTACAAACGCCGCGAGATCATGCGGGAGCAGAACGCCCTATTTGATGAAGCCGTTGAATGTTATGCCCGCCGTCAATATGCTCAGGCCAAACTTCTTTTTGGCGAGTTGGCCAGTCAGCATGACCGCAGGTCCGAGGCCTGGCTTAAAAAAGTGGACCGGGCCATTACCCGGGAGCTCCTTAAAGGCCAGGAAGCGCAAGTTCGGGAACGGACGGCATTTTTAGAGGACCAGTTGAAAGCCCAGCGCCAACTGGCTGTGGTCCAGGAGCGCGAACGCCGGCACCAAAAGAAATTGACCGAAGAGTTGGAACGCCAGAAGCGCGCTTACGAAGACAACCGTTTGATGCAATGGCGGAAACAAGAGATGCTCGAGGCCCAGGTTCTTGAACGCCGGCGCCAGGAAGAAAAGCATGCCCAATGGGAAAAAGAGAAGGCAAAAGAAGAGAGAGAGTTCCGTTTCCGTAGAATAACAAATGCGGCAAAGCCGGCCGCAATAAGCTCTAAGGCCGGGGCGCAAGCTCGAAGTACCCTATCTAAAGCGAAGCTTGCTGCTGTTTCGCATGCCGCAACTGTTGAGGTCAAGCCTAAACCTGCTGTTGCCAAACCCAAACCTGTTGCGGTCAAGCCTAAACCTGTTGCGGCCAAGCTTAAACCTGTTGCGGCCAAGCCTAAACTTGTTGCGGCCAAACCCAAACCTGCTGCTGTCAAATCCAAACCTGTTGTTGTGCATGCTGCTTCGCTTGAGGTCCGGCGTGAAGAGCTCCGTAAGCAATTACAGCATGGGGTTGAGTCCCTTTATCAGGGGGCCTTAAGTTTATACCGGGCAGGAGATTATGCCCAAGCCGCGAACAGATTCAAAGATGTTGATGAAATATTCCCCGGCTATAAAAATACCAGAGAATATATGGACAAGGCCCGCCGGAAGTCTTCGGCCGTAAACTCTGAGGCTCCCGCGAACCCCCATGTGTCCGGGAATTCAACATCGAATAACCGCCAGGGTTATATTTCCAGAGCGTTGGATTTATTTGATACGAATGACCAATAATTCCAACCATCTTATCGACGAAAAAAGTCCCTACCTTCTGCAGCATGCCCATAATCCCGTTGATTGGTATCCTTGGGGTCAGGCCGCTTTTGACAAGGCCAAACACGAAAATAAGCCGGTCCTGTTGTCCATAGGATATTCCACATGCCACTGGTGCCATGTGATGGCCCATGAAAGTTTCGAGGACGAAACGGTCGCCCAAATCATCAACGATCATTTTGTCGCCGTCAAGGTGGACCGCGAAGAACGCCCGGACATTGACCATATTTACATGACGGCTGTCACAGCCATGACGGCCCAAGGCGGATGGCCTTTGACGGTTTTTTTGACCCCGCAGGGCGAACCGTTTTACGGAGGGACGTATTTCCCGCCGTATGCCAAATGGGGGAGTACCGGTTTTATCGATCTGCTCCATTCGATCGCGGCGGCATGGGACAAGGACCGCGGCAATATTTTGTCTTCCGGACGTTCCATCGTCGACGAGCTTCGGCGACGCGTTTCCGTAGTCTCATCGGGTGCGGTGGCGGACAAGATTTTATTGGACCGGGCCTTTGAGCAGATGAAAAATCAGTTTGACGCCCTCAACGGGGGGTTTGGAGCGGCCCCCAAATTTCCGATGGGGCATAATTTATCATTTTTATTGCGTTATGGCAAATCAACCCGGACGCCGGAAGCGTTGGATATGGCAGGCAAAACCTTGACGGCCGTGGCCCATGGAGGCATCGGGGACCATTTGGGCGGCGGATTCCACCGCTACTCAACGGATCCGCATTGGCATTTGCCGCATTTTGAAAAAATGTTATACGACCAGGCCCTGCTGTCAAGGGCGTATTTGGAGGGCTATCAAGCCACAGGTTCGGCGGAATATGCAAAGACGGCGCGGGAGGTCCTCGATTATGTGCTGAGGGACATGACGGATGAGGGAGGCGGTTTTTATTCCGCCGAGGATGCCGATAGCCTGCAGGAGGGACATTTAAAGGAAGGGGCCTTTTATGTCTTTACGCAGGCGGAGATCGTTGAGGCTTTGGGGCGCGACGGCGCCGAGGTCTTTAATTATTGCTATGGCGTCGAACCTGATGGTAACGCCCGTTTTGACCCCCACGGTGAATTTAAGGGAAAGAACATATTATATCTTGCCCACTCCATTCCAGAGGCGGCGGATAAATTTCACGGGCACAGCGATGAAATTCAGAGTATGCTTATGGAAGGAAGACAAAAGTTATGGGCCTTGCGTAACCGTCGCGGCCATCGTCCGCACAGGGATGATAAAATATTGTGCGATTGGAACGGTTTGATGATGGCAAGCTTTGCCTTGGCCGGCCGGGTTTTAAATGAGCCAAGGTATGCCCGGGCCGCCTCAAGGGCCGCTGATTTTATTTTGACCCATCTGATGACTGCCGGTTGCGCCCAAGAACCGTGCGGGCGGCTTTTGCACCGCTGGCGTGACGGCCAGGCAGGGATTACGGCGACCCTTGACGATTATGCGTTTCTTATTTACGGCCTCCTGGAAGTGTATGAGGCGGCCTTTGATGAAAAATATCTGGGTACGGCCCGGCATTTGGCAGATGAGATGATCAGGCTTTTTGCCGACGACGCCGGAGGTTTTTTTATGACGGCCGTTGACGCAGAAGCTTTGATTATGCGGCCGAAGGACATGTATGACGGAGCTTTGCCATCAGGAAATTCAGTCGCCGCCCTGGATTTGCTGAAGTTGTATGCTTTGAACGGAGGAGAAATTTATAACTCCCGGGCTCGGGATTTATTCACCTGCGCGCAGCCTCTTTTGTCTCAGACACCTTGGGCTTATAGTTTTTTATTGTCCGCCCTGGGTTGGTATCTGGAGGGGCCTTTGGAGATCACGTTCCAAGGCCGTCGCAATGATACAACCATTGCCGGAATGCTGGAAATATTGTATAAATACTTTATACCTTATAAAGTCGTTAAGTATGTTTCGGACCAATCTCGGCCGCCGCAGGCTCTTATTTGCTGCCGGGGCGCATGCCGTCCGCCGGTCAACAGTATCGATGCTTTTGAGGAGTTAATATGCTTATTCAAATAGCTTTCTTCTGTCTGCTGATTGTGGCGCTGTTGGCCGGGGTCTTCAGCTATTTCCCGCAATTGCACAGGACCATCCGTCCCTTGAAATTTGCCATGGACAGTATCGGGTATACGGGTGTAGAGACACTCAATAAAAAAAGGTCCCAACAGATCAATGTGGCGGTCAAGAGCGGTCTTATGGATATCCACAAGCGGATGGATGCTGTTGCCGTGGAACAGGACAGGCTTTTGGATGCGCTGACGGACCAACAGGCTGTATTGCAAGAAGCCAACAGGGACGCCCAGACAGTATTGCTTGAGGCCAAGAAAGCAGGCAGAAAGGGGGATAAAGACATCTTGCAGCTTGAAGCGCTTGCCTCCCAAATGAACGATCAGCAGCGTCTCCTGGTGGCCCATGGCCAATACCTGGTCTCACTCAACGATCAATTGACAAAAAGCAGGGAGAGGCTTGCGCAGCAAGCTGACATAGCAAATATGGATGCCCAATCCTCCCTGGATTCAATCCGCCAGAATTATGCATCTTTTGAAAGCCAGGCTTCCGAGTTATTTAATAAGGTGGATGAATATAACCGGGAGCTCAGACAGGGGGTCGGAAAAATGCAGGAACAGATTTCTGGCATAAGTAATCCCTCTTATGGCAGCTATGCCCATGACATGGCTCAGGAACGTATCCAGAGCTTGCTGGATAAAGAGCAGGAAGATATGGCGAGAGTGGCCGACTGCCAGCAAAGAAATTTGGACCTGGCACAAGAGGCCCGGGAAAAACTGGCCGATTCCCGGGAGAGATCAGAGGACCTCGAGCGGCGTGACCGGGACTTGATCGACGAGGAACACCAAAAACAAGAAGACCAACAGTCCATGATCCGGCAGCGCATGGCCGATGAACAACAGCGCATGCAGGACCAACAAAACCGGTAATTTTCCCCTTTTCATGAAGATCATCAGAACCATTCTCGTTAGCCTGTTGGCGTTGATGCTGGTCGCCGCCACCGTTCTTTTTATATTCTTTCAGACTTTTGACGCAGACCAGTATTTTCCCCGAATGGCCCCAAAAGCATCAAGGGCATTGGGGCGGACGGTGGTCTTGGGGCATATGGGGCTGGGGTTGTCTTTACGGGGCATTACCGTCGACGCAGGACCTGTGACTGTGGCGGACGACCCCGGATTTACAACACAACCGTTCATTGAGGTCAAGAGGGTCCGTATCGGCCTTAACTGGTGGGCTCTCATAGCCCGTCGGAAAATCCAAATTACAACCATCCTCCTGCAGTCGCCGCAGATCCATTTTATCATTAATGAGCAGGGGGATGTCAATGTTCATAGTTTTGCTCAGAATGGCGTCTTATCGGGTGGCGAGGAATGGATGTTAAGGAGCGCACGGTACCGGCACAAGGGGCAGCCTATTGGGGAATCACCGTTGAAGCGGGCTTTTGGGTTGCCCTCGCGTCCCAAGGAGCACCTTAACATCCATTCCGAGCCAAGCCCCGCTGCGTCGCCAATTTCTATAGAAATACGGGACGCTTCCATTTCTTTAATCGACCAAAATCCTTATGTGCCCCTGGATATTTGGCTGGAAGGTGTCGATGCCGATGTGAAGGGTTTTTCTTTCTCTGCTCCATTTGTTTTGTCCTTCGGCGGCTGTTTTTACAGGAATGCCCCCAATGTCCATGCCCGAGCTCAGATGTATTTTGATGCCCTCCGGAAAACTTTCAACATCACTAACCTGCAATTGGCAGCCGATCTCTCCAGGCTTCAGGCCGATAGGCTCGACGGTATTTCTCCGGGAACGCCGGGAACAGCCGTTCTTAAAAACATCACCGGGAAACTGGGGCTGGACATGGGCCATCTGGATTTTAGCCCTACCGCGGGGGTTTACGCCGATGGCCATATCACCGTCACCGACGGGGTATTAAAGGGGTTCAATATCATTAAATTTCTTTTTTCCCGGTTCCTGGGTAATTTTATAGGAGGCAATATCGAAGCTCTTTTTAAACGTCAAAGCCAGCTGACCGCGCCCGATACCGTCATTCAAAGAGCCGTTGTTCAGTTTTCCTATCGCCGGGGCACCCTGTTCATCGATGATTTTCTTGCCCAAACCAATATTTTTGAATTGAACGCCAAAGGTTTGCTTATGCCGGGATGGAATGCAGACATGCAGACCGTGTTGCATTTGGACCGGAATGTTTCCGAGGGGCTGATCGGTGAGTTTCATGGATTAAAGCGCCTGGAGGACACAAGTCAGCGCGTCGTCATAAACGCGAGCCTCAAAGGGACCATCCCTCATTTAAAATACAAGCCGGACAAGGATTTCAGAAAAGAAAGCAGAAAAGCGCTGATGGAAGAAGGCGGCAATATTTTAGGCGCCTTATTGGGCGCTCGCGGGCTGTGATGAAAACGTGGATCGCTGCATTCCTTTTGGCGCTTTTGGCATTGGGCGTCTATTGGCCCCACAGGGACGCCCAATTTGTTTTGGATGATTATTATACGGTGGTCCGCAACCCGCTGATCAAAAACCCCTCCCTGTACCGGAATATTTGGACATCGCGCCTGTTCGATGCGAGTACATCATCGGGATACATCAAGTTCGGGTATTGGCGGCCGGTCTTGGAGTCCTCATGGATATTGGATTACCGTTTATTCGGCTTGAAGGCATGCGGCTATCAATGGGTGAACCTTTTGATCCACGCCTTCAATTGTTTTCTGGTTTATATTTTATGGCGCGGTCTTTTCGGTTCGGCTTCTCTGGGGCTCAAGGCGGCCCTTTTATTTTGCGCCCTGCCGACGCAGGAGTGGGTGGTGCGTTACGTGACCGGCCGCGGGGACGAATTGAGCGCCTTGTTTGCCTTGGTGTCGTTGATAGCCCTGACGCGGGCCATCAGGAGCGGAATGAAGCGATGGGCATTTCCGGCTTTTATATGCTTAGGTCTAGCCGCCCTGACCCGTGAGGTGGCGATTTCTTATCTTCTGTACGGCTTGCTGATCTATTTTTACGCCAAAGGCGAAGTCAAAAGCATCAACCGTTTTTGCGGCTGGTGGGTCCTTATCGGGACATTGCCTTTTTTGCTCATCTGGTCCATTGTCCCCAAGCAGGGCAATATTCTGATATGGCATGTTTTCTATTTTGCTTCCGCAGGTTTTTGCCTGTGGCTGGCCCAGGGGCGCTTAAGATGGGTCATTATAGGAATTGCTTTTTTTGCTTCCGTAAGTTTTTACCAGGGGCGGTTTTGGTCGACGGAAGAGACCCTGCTGCGTCATACCAGGAGCCTGGAATGGTGGCCGCGCACTGTGGTGGCCCGGCAGCTGTTGATGAAATACGATGAGGACATCCCTGCCGTCAAAGGCATGATCAGCCGGTCCCGGGACCATCTTATCAAAGCCATGTGGTTACGCCGCCTGGGGACCATCTATTTTTTCCATCATGATAACGCTCTCGCCCGACAGGCCTTTTTACAGGCCTTGTCGGTGGCCCCCTTTGATATCGACAGTCTGGATGCCCTGGCAGTTATCGCCCATGATGAAGGTCAGGAAGACCGGAGCCTGAAGTACCTGGACCGTGCCTTAACGATCGACCCTTCTTATCCTGATACTTTAAGGACTTTAGGGATCCATTATTACCTCTGTAAGGATTTTTCCAGGGCCAGGTTTTTTTTGAAAACGAGCCTGTTTTACGATCCTGATAACGCCCAGGCCAGGGATCTTCTTCGTGCTTTGCCAACCCTATGAATTAGTGTATACTAAAATCTATGCCGTGCTCCGACAGTTCTTCAGGGATCAATCTGCGCCTGGATTTAAACGAGCGACTGGTCAAATTCGATTTCGCCAAGATCACCTGTTCCAGCGAAATCGGCGGGGACAGGAGACTGTCCCGGTTTTGCAGCGGGAAGGCGCTGGAAGAGGTCCTCGGGTTCGATTTCAGGATGCTGGTTTCTGCCCTGGGGATCAACGATGATGAGGAAGCGCAGTTTATCCTTTATATGGAATTAGACGCGCTCAAGGCGGCCGTGTGCGCGTATCTGGGCATAGAGTACGAGGGGGTGGACAGCGAGCGTTGCAAGATATCGTCGGTCGAGCACGGCGATGAGTTCATCGATATTGCCCTGGTGATCCTGCCGCCGAAGCAGTTGCCCAAAATCCTGCCTTGCAGCCTTAACGAACGTCAGGCTTCTTCCTGATGGGGTGATTGCAGGGGGAGTTTTTAAGTTTCTTGCCGTCCGCGGGTGATCAGGATCTTCCCTGTGCGGATCATTTCCACGATGCCGAATTTCTTAAGGAGGGTTTCGAATTCATTGAGTTCGGCCGTCGTGCCTGTCTGCTCGATGATGTAGTAGCCTTGCGAGGCGTCATCGATGCGCACGCGGAATTTGCGCGCGTTTTTGGCCACAAACGTTTTGACCGCCGCAGAGGTTTTGGTTTTAAGCAATGCCAGTTCTTTTTCCACGGTGTCGGCCGGATGCTCTTCACAGTGGATCACGTCAACGAGTTTATTGACGTTTTTGATGATCATCTCCAGGGTCGTCACATCGCCTTTGGCGGTGATGGTCATGCGGGAAAATTTAGGATTCACCGTCGGAGAGACCACCAGAGAATCGATGTTGTAGCCGCGGCGGGCAAACACCAATGCAATACGCACAAGCACGCCCGGCTTATTGGCCACCAAAACGCTGATCGTATGAAGAGGGATTTTATCCATAGGTTTTAAGTCGATCCCGACGGTTTTTCCATCTTTTTGGCCGGTTTCTCGATGATCATGTGGTGCGCCGATTTACCGGCAGGCACCATGGGAAACACATTATCTTCCTTGATGACTTCCGCATGAAGGACGCAGGGGCCTTTGTAGCTCATGGCATCACGCATCACATCTTCGCAATGTTCGGGCTTGTTCATATGGAAGCCCTTGATCCCGTAACTTTCCGCTAATTTCACAAAATCAGGGTTGCCTTCCAGATCAACGCCGGAGAGCCGGTTGTCAAAAAAGAGTTCCTGCCATTGGCGCACCATGCCCAAGTACTTATTGTCGATGATGATGACTTTGACGGGAAGCTTGTGTACGAACACCGTGGCCAGTTCATACAAAGTCATCTGGAAACCGCCGTCACCCACGATCGCCACCACAAGTTCCCCGGGCGCGGCGAACTGGGCGCCTACGGCTGCGGGAAAGCCGTAACCCATGGTCCCCGCCCCGCCGGAGGACAGCCAGTGATTGCCTTTTTGGGACAGGTAAAACTGGGCGGCCCACATCTGGTGCTGTCCCACGTCGGTGGTGACAATAGCCTTGCCCTGTGTGACCTTATAACAGGTGTCGATGACCTGCTGGGCGGTAAGGCCGTTGGTCGTATTGTATTTCAGGGGAAATTCCTTTTTATAATAGTCCAGTTCCTGGAGCCACGCGGCCGTGTCCAGGGGTTCAATAAGCTTGGTCAATTCTTCCACTGCTTCGCGGGCCTGGCCCAGCACATAGGCGTCGGGTTTGACGATCTTATTGATCTCGGCAAAATCCACGTCGATATGAAGCTTCCTGGCATTGACGCAAAATTCGTTGTTATTGCCGTTGATGCGGTCATCCCAACGTGAACCGATGGAAAGGATCAGGTCGCAGTTCACCAGCGCTTTGTTGGCATAAGCGGTCCCGTGCATGCCTAACATTCCCAGGGACAAAGGATGGGTCTCAGGGAATTCGCCTTTGCCAAGAAGCGTATTGGTCACCGGCGCCTGCAATTTCTCCGCCAATTTTTTGATCGCGGCCCCGGCATGGGAAAGCACGGCGCCGTGCCCAACGAGCAATAAGGGCTTTTTGCTGCCTTTGAACATTTTGGCCATCTTGACGATGTCTGCCTTATGAGGCGAAGGCGTGTCTTTCTTATAGCCCGGGATGTCCATTTCCGGATCAAGACTATCGCCTGTAAACGGGGCCGAGGTGATATCCTTGGGCAAATCAATGAGGACAGGCCCGGGCCGTCCGGTCTGGCAGATATGCCAGGCTTCCTTGATGATGCGGGGGATATCGTTGGTATTTTTGACCAAATAGCTGTGTTTCACCACCGGCATGGTAATACCGGAAATATCCGCTTCCTGAAAAGCGTCTTTACCGAGCATGGAGGTGATGGTCTGCCCGGTCAGGACGATCATGGGCACGGAATCCATCATGGCGGTCAGGATCCCTGTGACGGTGTTGGTGGCTCCCGGTCCCGAGGTGACGAGCACGACGCCGGGCCTGCCGGTAACGCGGGCATAGCCGTCTGCCATGTGGGTGGCGCCTTGCTCGTGGCGGGTCAGGATAAGCTTGATGCTGGAGCCTACCAGGGCATCGAAAATCGGTATGGCGGCGCCGCCGGACAGTCCCCAGATATATTCAGCCCCAAAACTTTCCAGGCATTTGATCAGGGCTTCGGCGCCGTTGATAGGTTTCTTAGGTGTTGTTTTAGAGGGTTCTTTGTTCATAAATTCCCTTTGAAGTAAAGGGGATATATTATCACATTTAACTCATTTAAGCAACTCTGCCAGCTCTCCGTTTTCATGCATCTCGGCGATGATGTCCGCGCCGCCGACAAATTCCCCGTTGATAAAGACTTGGGGGATGGTGGGCCAGTTGGTAAATTCCTTGATCCCCTGGCGCAGTTGGTCGTCGGAAAGGACATCGTGGTCTTTGAGGGCAACGCCGTAAGACTGCAGGATCTGCACCGCCCGTCCGGAAAATCCGCACATGGGGGAAGCCGCAGTGCCTTTCATATAGATCACTACTTTGTTATTCTTGACGTCGTCTTCAATTTTTTTACGTAATTGATCGGTCAACATAGCGACTCCTGTTGGTTGGTTTTGTTAAAGCCCGTATTGCGATTTGGCTTCATCCCATTTGGCCGGCGTAAAGGTCTTCAGCCCCAGGGCATGGACCACTTGAAAAACATCCTTGATGGAGGCCATGACCATCTGCTGCTGTTTAAATACAGGCATCCCCTCAAACGCAGGGGATATGACAAAAGCCTGCAGGTGCGCCCCGTCATTCATGGGATCAAGCACATGGGCCTGAGATCCAGGGACGGCAGATTCGATCCGGTGTTTGATTTCTTCGGTTGTCATGGTTTATTTTTCTTAATCCACTCAATAATATCCAATGATTCATAAAGGGCCTTACCGTCAATGACAAGGCAGGGGACCTGGGGCTTGCCGCCGATCGCAACCAGCTCATCGCGCCATGCGGGATTTTCACGGATGTCCTTCATGGGCACAACAATGCCTTCTTTATTCAAAAAATCCCTGACCCTCTGGCAATAAGGGCATGCCATAAAATGGTATAAAGTTAAGTCCGACAATATTCTTTGTTTTTTCGACGTCATAAGCGGGTTCCAATTGCGTTATTTTAGCAAGTTTTCTACAAAATCAATGATTTTTTCTTCCAGCTTGACGTTGTATAAACGGTTCATTTCCTGAAGGCAGGTGGGAGAGGTGACGTTGACTTCGATCAGAAAATCACCCAGGATGTCGATCCCAACGAAATAAAGGCCGAGTTCCTGGAGATGTGGCTTAAGAATGCTGATGATTTTTTTATCGTTGGTGTCGACTGTGGCGGGTTGGGGTGCGCCGCCCGCATAAAAGTTGTTGCGGTGCTCACCTTCTTCATGCAGGCGCAGCACGGCCCCGAGGACTTCTCCGTCCAGAAGAAGGATGCGTTTATCGCCTTTTTGGGCTTGGGGCACGTATTTCTGGACGATGATGGCCTTGTTGTAGCGGTCGCTCAGGGTCTCCAGGACGACCTTGGTGTTGGAGTCCCCGTTTTCGATATGAAATACGCCGGCGCCCCCGAATCCGTCGGTGGGCTTGGCGATGACATTTTTATGCCTGGCGACAAAATCAAGCAGGTCCTTTTTATCAGAGGAGATGATGGTGGGCGGCGTCAAGTGTTTAAACCGGCTGACCCACACCTTTTCGTTGACGGTGCGAAGCCCCGCAGGATTGTTGATGACCGCTATATGTTTGGGCAAATGCTCCAGGAGCCATGTGTTCATGATGTATTGCTCATCCAGAGGCGGGTTGGGGCGGATAAAGACCGCATGAATGTCATCTTGGCTCAATCGTACCGCACGTTCTTCTCGAAACGGCATGTGTGCGATATTCTGGGGGGCGACCTTGGTGGCATGAAAATACACCTTACCTTCAGCGAAGCCGATGCCGTCTTCAGGCACATGGTAGACGTCGTGGCCGCGGCTATGGGCGCATAACATCATCACAAAGGTGGTGTCCGACTCGAAGGAAACCGTTTCCAGAGGGTCCATTAAAAAGACGAATTTCATGCCGGTCCTTTAGCCGTATTGGCTTTTAAGTCCATGATCTCCTGGCCCGCGGCCGTGCCCGCGATACGTCCCAGGATACGGTAAATGTCGAATATGTTCAGATTGTGTGCAATGCCGCAGTCCCCGCCGTATTTGTCCAGGTGCGGGCACATTTTCTGGAAAGACATGCCGCCGGGAGAGTTGAGGTTTTCCCGGGGACTCTTGCCTGTATGATAGCGGTAAAATCCGCCGACGAAATTGTTGTCGATCTGGTACAGGCATACTTCGCAGGGGTTCTCTTCGATACGGTGGATGGTGGGCACGCCTTCCTGCAGCAGAAAATGGGTGATGGTCTGCGCGTCCTTGCCGCGGGAGAGGTCGTTGCGCTTTTTACGGTTCAATTCCAGGATCTGCGCCGGGTCTTCGATGGGGACCACCCCCAGCCCGTAGGTGCCGGAATCGGATTTGACAAAAATAAACGGCTTGCTGTCGATGGCGTGTTCATGGTATTTGTTTTGGATGTTTTCAAAGAGTTTGACCGCGGCCTGGTAAAGCCGTTTCTGGTCATCTTCGGCATTGATATTCACATGGTTTTCCACTTCATACAGGCAGGAAAACTGCCAGGGGTCGAGCCCCACGATACCGGCGAATTCCCGGATGAGGTTGTTGGCGCGTTGGAAATGCCCGGACTTAAGCCGGGTGTGCCATCCGGCAAGGATGGAAGGGAAGACCGGTATCTTGACCTGTTTTAATTCCTCAGGAATGCCGGCAGAGAGATCGTTGTTCATGATGATCATGTCAAAATTGATGTCCCCCTGTTTGATCTTCTCCAGCACGCGTTTGACGCAATGGATTTTAACGGTTTGGCCGCTGGCAGTTTCCATTTCGATGGCGCTGGCCGCCTGCGCGCAAAAGGATGGTTCCTGGATAAAGAAAGAGGCTATTTGGGCATTGAAGCCGGCCTTGGTGATGATTTCCTGCAGGATACGGACATTTTCCAGATACCAGGTATTGCGCGTATGTTCTTCAGCAACGATCAATATGGAGGCAGCGTCGGGCACACGCGCCAGGATAGCTTTCTTAATAAGGCCTTCGGCGTCCGCCAACCCGTGCTCGCAGAGATTGTTAAAGCCTGCGGGAAAAAGGTTGGTGTCAACCACCGCGATCTTAAAACCCGCGTCACGGATGTCCACCGATGTGTAAAAAGGCGTGTAGCGTTGTTCATGGGTCAGGAGCCAGCGGTGGATGGTCCCCTGGCGCTGCTGGATGCAGGGCACGCATAAACTTTGCGAGAAGTTTTGGTTGACCGTAAGTTTCATATATTTTTCCTGTCATTCCCGGATGCTTTTATCGGGGCGCCATAGTATAATACTAAATTATGATTAAAGCAAAGAAAAGGCCCTGTTGCTTCGACGGCGAAGAGTCGCGTGGGGTGATCGAACGCATCCTCGCGCAGGCATTCGCGCCGGATTCTTTAGAGGTCAAAAGGCCCAATTGCTTCGACTTCGAAAGGGTTGGTTTGTGATCGGGGCAAAGATTGAGCATATATTAAATGTAACTTTTAAGCCAGATTATCTCGAAGTCATAGACGAAAGTTACAAGCATGCCGGACATGCCGGCGCCTCTCAGGGCGGGCATTACCGCATCACCGTCATATCGAAAAGTTTCAGGGGCAAGAAACTCCTGGAAGTCCACCGCATGATTTACCGGGCCCTGGAGGCGGTCAAACCTTCCATTCATGCGCTGAGCATCAAGGCCGGTGCTGCTTAAGTGCGCAGTTTATAGCCGATCCTGAATAAGTAGACCGTTGCCGTAAAGATCGTCATCGCCATTCCTAAGCTGACCAGGGCGCAGGTGATGGCGGGCGTGTCCGTGACATTGGTCATGCTGTAACGGATGCCGGAGACCATATAGTAGAGAGGGTTGAAATGTGAGATGATCTGCAATACAGGCGGCAGCATGAACAGGGGATGGAACACCCCGCCCAGGAGGGCCAGGGGAATGATCACATAGGTGTTCCATATGGAGAGCATGCCGAAATCTTCCGCCCACAGGGCCCCCATCATCCCGGCGCAGGAAAAAATCACCGCGATGGTCAGCATGAAAAAAAGCAAGGCCAGCGGATGGGTGATCGGGGTGGGCGTAAAAAACAGGGACACCAGCCAAACGCTCACACAGACAAGGATGCCGCGGGCCACCCCTCCGGCCAGAAGGCCTAAAACCATTTCGATATAAGAAAGGGGCGCCAGCAGGATTTCCTGGATATGGTTGTGCCAGCGGCCTATAAACAGCGACGAGGAAGTGTTTTCGTAGCTGCTCGAGATCAAATTCATGGCCATGAGGCCGGGAGTGATGAATTGCAAATAGGTCAATCCGGTGGCGGAGAAATCAACGCGCGAACCGATGGCCACACCAAAAATATACATAAAAAGGGCAGAGGACACCAGCGGCGGGAAAAGGGTCTGGTTGGCCACCGAGAAAAAGCGGTGGATCTCTCTTTTAGCCAGGGCCAGAACGCCGATCGGGTTGGTCACCAGATGCAACATTATTCTATCCCCGTGATTTCCAGAAAAACGTCCTGCAGGGACTTGTCCTGCAAAATTTGTTTTTTATCGCCGATGCGCACGATGGTGCCATTATTGATGATGCCGATGGTTTTGCAAAGCTTTTCTGCTTCTTCCATATAATGGGTGGTCAAAAAGATGGTTTTGCCTTCTTTGTTGAGCTGCAGCAGATAGTCCCAGATCAGGAATTTCAGTTCCAGGTCGCAGCCGGAGGTCGGCTCGTCGAGGATAAGTATTTCCGGGTCATGGATCAGGGCGCGGCACAACAGCAGGCGTTTTTTCATCCCGCCGGACAGGGCCCGGTGTTTGCAGTTGCGTTTCTCGGCAAGGCCGAAACGGTCAAGCAATTCATTGGCCCGGCGTTTGGCTTCCCAGGGGATGATGCCGAAATATTCAGCCTGATAAACTAAAAGCTGATAGATGGTCAAAAAAGGATCAAAATTGGATTCCTGGGCGCAGAGGCCGATCAGGCGGCGGCTGTGGAGGTATTCCGAGGTGACATCGTATCCGAAGACTTTCACCTGGCCGTTTTGATAATTGGAAAGCCCGGTCAGGACATTGATGGTGGTGGTTTTGCCGGCGCCGTTGGGCCCTAAAAAGGCGAAGAAATCCCCGCGCTTGACCTCGAAAGAAATTTTGTTCAGGGCCTGGAAATTTTCATAAAATTTGGTCAGGGCTTTGATGGAGATGGCCAGTTCCGAATTACGCATTTTTTTTCTCCAAAGCGGCTTTTGCTTTTCGGGCGGCGTTGCGGACGATTTCCGGCAAGGCCGGATGGATATAAATGGTGCGCAGCATATCGTCAAGCGTTGCATTCATATTCATGTACGCGATGATCATGTGGACCATGTCTGAGGCCTCGGGCCCGATGATGTGCCCGCCTAATATCTTGCGGGTTTTGCGGTCGACCAGGATTTTACAAAAACCATGGTCAGCCAGCAGGGCCATGCCCATGGCCGAGCTTTTGTAAGGATTAAGCCCGACGGCGTAATCAATGCCTTGGGCCTTCAATTCTTCTTCCGTAGCTCCCACCGAGGCCACCTGTGGATGGGTGAATACCGCGTGAGGCATGGGAGGATAATGGATGGGAGTCTTCGGCGTACTGCCGAATAAATAGTCAAAAAGGTATTCGCCTTCGAAATTAACGCTGTGGCGGAAGAAATATCTTCCGATGCAGTCTCCAAGGGCGAAGACCCCGGGCACGCTCGTTTCCAGGAATTCATTGACCTTGATAAAGTTGCCGGGCAGCAACTCAATGCCCGTATTGATGAGGTCAAGCGTGTCCGCGTTGGACGTGATCCCGGACGCCATCAAGAGCGCCTGCGCGCTGACAGCAAGATTTTCCCCGTTTTGGGAATAGTGCACGGTGAAAATGTTGTTATGGTGTTCGACCTTTGTTACGGCCGCACCCAGGAGGACATCATGATAACGGCTAAAGACTTTCTGGAATTCCGCGGCAATCTCTGCATCTTCTTTGCGTAAAAGTTTCGAGCGTACCAGGAAGGTCGTCTTGGTGCCCAGGCTGCCGTAAGCGTGCCCTAATTCACAGGCGATGTACCCGCCGCCGATGATGATCATCGACGAAGGCAGGGCGGTATTGCGCAGCGCCTCGGTGGACGTCATAAAGGGTGTACCGGCCAGGCCCGGAATATGAGCAACGGCAGGGCGCGTGCCCACGGCGACAAAAATTTTGTCTGCCGTGATTTGTTCGCCGTTGATCTCGATGGTTTTATTGTCAAGGAAGCGGGCCGCGCCTCTGTAAAAACTGATGTTGGGATGCTTGGTATAATTGGCCTCGATTTTGTCCGAATCCGCGTCCACCGTTGAAGAGATCCGGCTTATAAGTTTGGCAAAATCAACCTGGAATTTCGGATCATTGTGAATATCGAAGCGGTGCGCTTCCTTGATCTCCGTGGCCACATCCGCGGGGTGGATGAGCATCTTGGAAGGGATGCAGCCGCGGTTGAGGCAGGTGCCGCCCAGGCGGTCCTTTTCGATGACCGCGACCTTAAGTCCCCTGGAAGCGGCAGGGGACGAGATTTTGGCCCCGCCGCCTGAGCCGATGGTGATAATATCAAACTTTTTCATAATTTTACCCGCGTCTCATCGGGGCCTGGTTCGTCGCGATGTTGACGTGCTTCTGATTGAAACGTGTAGCCAGAAGCCTTATAGGACGAGGTTTCCCTCATTCGCCCTTGCCTCACTTTCCGTCCGCTCGTTAACATCGCTCCCCACCACCCGGTGAGACGTTAGATATTTTTCCAAACAGTCGACCACTTGTCCTATCGTCGTGCATTGCATTAACGCGCTCCTGACGGACGAAATATTGGACAATCCTTTTAAATAGCCTACGTAATGCTTGCGGAAGGTCAAAACCCCGTATTTTTCTCCCTTATACCTTACATTTAATTTCAAATGCTCGATGCAGGTCCGGATTTTTTCTTCAATGGACGGCTCCGGCAGGTGTTCGCCCGTTTGCAGGTAATGCTTGGTTTGCTTGAAGATCCAGGGATTGGCAATGGCGCCGCGGCCGATCATGACCCCGTCGCAGCCGGTTTCCAGCATGGCTTGGGCGTCTTGGGGGCAGGTGATGTCCCCGTTTCCGATCACAGGAATACGCACCGCTTTCTTGATTTTTTCAAGCCATGTCCAGTCGGCAAAACCGCTGTGCGCCTGCGCGCGGGTGCGGCAGTGCAGGGTCAGGGCCCGGGCGCCGCTGTTTTCCACCATTTTGGCAACGTCCAGGATGACAATGCTTTCTTCGTCCCAGCCCAGCCGGGTCTTGACCGTCACCGGCAATTGGGTGGCCCGGACCGTCGCACGCACGATTTTCTCAAACAAGGCGAGGTCGCGCAAAAGGCCGGCGCCTTCATTGCGGGCCACATGGTTTTTTACCCAGCAGCCGCAGTTGATATCGATAAAATCGGGCTTTAATTTTTCAATGGACTGTGCCGCTTCCGCCATGCTCTCGGGGCGGCCGCCGAAAATTTGGATGGCCACGGGGCGCTCTTCGTCATCGATCTGGATTTTTTCCATGATGCGCGGGATGTCGCGGATAATGCCTTCGGAAGATGTAAATTCGGTGTAGACGATGTCCGCGCCCAGGCGCTTGCAGATAAGTCGGAAGGGAAGTTCCGTGACGTCCTCCATGGGTGCCAGGCACAGCGGTTTATTGATCTCAATGGGACCGATTTTCATAAGGAGGGTTATTATAGCTGAATTCCCCGTGGATGCAAATATTGCATGCTCTTGCCTTTTGACGGCTTTCGCCTATAATTAAGCGTCCGTAGCAGCTCAACTTTACGACGTCGAAAGGACAGGAAATATTGGCTATCGTGTTGGATCCAAGCGAACCCCCGATCAACCGCGGCATAAAGACCGTCGGCATCGGCAAAAAAGGGAGCAAAAGCCTCACCTTCCAGCTGGCCCTGGAAATAGCCGAGGACTTAAAGTCAGGTAAGGTCAGTGAGGCGGCCAAGGGCGCCTTTTTTGCCGGCTTATGCGCTAAAGGCATAGGGCCGGATGAAGAAGTTTTGGGCAGGGCTTTTCCCCCCGGCGTTCTGGACGATCCGGCCGAATTATTAAAAACAATCGCCGCTGACGCTCCGGAATTTGTGCTTTGGATCTGCAGGCAATTGTCGGAAGGTCATACGCTGGATAAGCAAACCGCTTATGATCTGGGAAAATTTTTGTTTTCCGAAGGGCCCGGCGATGCGGCCCGCGGATGGGTGGCCAGTTTCCTGCGGGTGCGTTACGAAACCGACGACGAATATGAGGGCCTGCTGCAGGCCATGGAGGACACTCTCGGGCCCCCATTTAAGGCTCCGGCGCCGGAAGGTGAGCCGGTCATCCAGATTTCAGAACCTTTTGACGGGACGGACCATTCCTATATGATCACCCCTTTGATCGGCCGGGCCTTGCAGGCCCAAGCCTATCGGGTGGTGCACCAGGTTGGCCGCAACAGCGGGCCCAAGGCAGAAATGAACTTGTGGGACATTGCCCGGGCTTTGGGAACAAGGCCCGCGGCGAGCAATGCAGATTTATCCTCGGCTAAACCCGAATTCGGGTGGTTTTTCCATCAGTCCGTGATGTCACAGGCCCTGGACCGCTGGGTGGACCTGCGCCGTCAGATCATCAAGCGGCCGTTTTTGGCCACCCTTGAAAGATTCATCGATCCGTTGAAGGCACAGATTTTGATTGCCTCTGCTTTTCATCCGCCTTACGGTGAAAAGATGGCCGCCGCAGCCGAGCGGGCCGGTTTCAAGGGCATCATTATTGTCAGAAACGGCATTGAAGGCACCGTTGCCTTTCCGTTATTGAGGGACGTCAAGCTTTTACTGTCTGCCCGGCAAAAGGACGGCAGTTTCTTAAGGCATGAGATGACCATTGAGAATCCCCGTGCCGTTGAAATTGAAGAGATGGTTGAAAAGCCAAGAGCCGCTGATAATGCCAAGCTCATTGAGGCTTATATCAAGGAAGGCTCATCCGGCAACAAACATTTTGATGCGCGTGTGGGGTTGACATGTGAGGGGATATGTCAGGCTCTGAAAAATCTATGAAGAAAATATCTTTTTATACCTTTGGTTGCCGTTTGAACCAGTCGGAAACGGCCTCCATTGAAAATTCTTTTGAGCAGGGCGGCTGGCAAGTGGTGGACTTTGATGAGCCTTCGGACATTGTGGTCATCAATACCTGCACGGTGACCGAGGGCGGGGATGCCGATACCCGGCGTCTGGTGCATAAAGTCAACCGTTTGAATCCCGGGGCGCGCATTGCTCTGGTCGGCTGCCAGGCGCAGATCCAGAAAGAGAAACTGGCTTCCCTGCCCGGCGTGTGCTGGATCGTAGGCAATGGCCGTAAAATGGATTTGCTTTCAGTATTAAGTGAATTTCCGCAACCGCAGGCGGCCCGGCTTATCGTGCCGGTCATGGAACGCCGGCCTTTCCGTTTACCGGTCCCGTCGGTCGACCGAGGGCACACGCGGGCCAATATCAAGATCCAGGACGGCTGTGATTTTTTTTGTTCCTTTTGTGAGATCCCTTACGCGCGCGGCCGCGCCCGCAGCCGGGTGTTTGACGATGTCCTGACAGAAAGCCGGGCGCTTCTCGCCGCAGGGCACAAAGAGCTGGTCTTGACCGGAATCAATATCGGGACGTACTCGTATGAGGAAAAAACACTCATGGATATCGTTGGGGCCGTAAATGCCATGGAAGGATTGGAGCGCCTGCGCATTTCATCCATTGAACCAACCACTGTTCCCAAAGGCCTTTGCGGTTATATGAAGGCAGGAGGGAAGCTTGTCCCTCATCTGCACATCCCTTTGCAAAGCGGGGACAATGAGGTCCTGGGCTGGATGAAGCGCAAATATACCGTCGAAGAGTTTCGTGATTTTATTGGTGAAGCGATCGCTGAAGTGCCGCAGATTTGTATCGGCACCGATGTGATCGTGGGCTTTCCGGGCGAGACCGACGCGCATTTTGACCGCACGGTGGAAACATTAAGGCAGTTGCCTCTCCATTATGTTCATGTGTTCAGTTATTCCCCCCGGCATATGGCCAAAAGCCGCCTGAAGGAAACCCTGCCTGCCGCGGTGATCGCCCGGCGCAGTGAAATCCTGCGCGACTTAAGCGCTGCCAAGCGAAAATCATTTTATGAATCCTTGCTTGGCACGACCCAAAAGGTCTTGTTTGAGCGGCCCAAGACCGACGGGTGGCAATACGGCCTGACGGGAAATTATGTGCGCGTTAAGATCCAAGGTCCTTGTGAACTGACCAATCAAATCCTTCCTGTCCGTCTCAATTCTATCGACGGCCTGTGCGTTGTGGGGGACCTGTCCCCGGACCCGGGGAGCGCCCGTTAGCATGAAACCTGTTGGCGCCTGCTGGGCGTATATGGTACAGTGTAAACACGGTACTTTTTATACCGGCTGGACCAATGATTTAAAAAAGCGCATGGCGGCCCATGACGCGGGCAAGGGCGCCAAATATTTGCGGGGCAGGGGCCCGGTCAAGTTGGTTTATCGAAAAGAATGCCTGACCGTCGCCCAAGCGCAGGCCCTGGAAAGGTCCATCAAAAAACTTACCCGGAAAGAAAAAGAAGCGCTGGTCTTTTTATGAACAAACGTTTTGGATGGCTTTTATTGGTCCTTTTGGCGCTGGGCGGTGTTTTTGTATGGTGCCGCTTATCCCTGCCCCGCTATCAATTCATCAACCTTTCCGTCGGCCAGTCAAAAGCCCGGGAGATATCCCGGAAATTCTTGGAGACCAAATACGGGGTCAATGTCAATGCCTACACATCCGCCGTATTATTCAACGCGGATGATAATGCGGACCAGTATTTGCAAAGGACTCTGGGTTTTTCCGGCGAGAGGAGTCTTGTCCACCGCCTGCATTACGACTTGTTCTGCTGGGTCATCCGTTATTTCAAAGAGAAGCAAAAAGAGGAGTATAAGGTCGCGGTCAGCAGCGCCACCGGTGAGGTCATCGGTTTTAACCATACGATCGCAGATACGGCCGCCAGGCCGCTGGTCGATAAACAACAGGCCCGCCAGAGGGCTCTTCAATTCTTGAAGACCGCTTATGGTTTTAATCCCGCCGGGTATACAGTCCATAGTGAAGACGTTCATAAGCTGGAGAACAGGGTGGAGTATGCTTTTACTTGGGAAAACAAGGACGTGCATATTCCCTGGAGCAAGGACAAAGCCCAGGGTTACGCCAAACTCCTGACCAATGTCACGGTCTCGGGCAATGAAATTCTTGATTTTAATAAGGCTTTTTTTAAAATTCCTGACGGGTTTAACCGTTATGTAGACTACCTGAAACAAACCGGCCAAAATCTCACCCTGGTGTTCCGCATCCTTTATCTGGTGCTTCTGACCCTGGCCATTATGGCGGTTGTCAACCGCAAGCAGCAGGTGGTCACACGTACCGTGAGGTCGTTTTATGTCGGCGTGGGGATCGCCTTGTTTATTTTGATGGTCCTGGACCTTTTAAACGATTATCAGAGCATTTTATACAGTTACCCGACCACCCAGTCCATGGGTGATTATGTGGCCCGTCAGTTTATCGAAGGCACCATAGCTCCCTTTTTCATCGCGCTGGGGTTTATTTTACCCGCCCTGGCAGGGGAGTCCCTGAATTTTGAGGTTGCCCGTGAGAAAAAAAATGGGGCTTTTTTGAGCACCCTTTTGTCTTCCTTTCGCTCGCTGAATATCGCCCGCCAGATCGCGGTGGGATATTGCGCGGCCGCGATCATTCTGGGGACCCAGTCATTGATTTACAGTTTAGGATTCAAATATTGCGGGGTATGGGATGAGTTGTCCTGGATGACTCAGGCCTCGACAAGCATTGTACCCGCCTTGACCGCCTTGGCCATTGCTTTTCAGGCTTCTTTTACAGAGGAGACAATGTTCCGCATGTTTGCCATCAATCTGTTCAGGAAATACCGCGTGCCTGTGGCCCTGGCGGTGTTTTTGAGCGCCGCGATATGGGGATTCGGACATACGGGATATGAAATTTATCCCATGTGGTTTCGGGGTGTCGAAGTCACCACCATCGGGCTTATCATGGGGTTCTTTTATTTGCGGTTTGGCCTGGTATGCGTGATCACCGCCCATTTTCTGATCGACGGGTTTTTATCGGCCCTGCCGTTTTTGTTGAATCCTCACCTGTCCTTTAATTTTGCCACCGCTTTGACGGTGGTGGGCCTGCCTTTGATATTGGCCCTGGTCGCAATTGTGTTCAACAGAAATACTCCTGAGAGGCCCTTGAGCATCCGTTTTAATGTCCACCAGCAATTTACCTACCATTTGCTGATGGAATTATGCCGTCACAAGGGCCCTGAAGAATTAACGGCCTTTAAAAATGACCTTCAGCGCCATGGGTGGGACGCTGCGATCATCCAGAGGGTCTTTGAGGATGATACGTAGTAATTCTTATTGACCGAATGCCGGGGTTGTTTTATATTTACGCTATGAAGAAAATCTCCAGGATTTTTGTCGCTTTCTTGCTGGCCGTATCATTGGTTGTCTCAACGGTCATCTGCTGCTGCATTGCACCGGCGGTGGCAGCGCACTTTCAAAAGGAAGCCGCCTGCAGCCATTGTATGGGGCATAAAGCCTCCGGCCGGCCTTCAGATCCTCTATGCCCTCAGCAATTAATGAGCGCAGATTTTCTTCATGCGCCGGCGTTAACATTTTCTGAAAGCACAGGCGGTTTTTCATTTACGCCGGTATTGTTTGTCGGTCATCATCCCGTTTTAACGCGTTTAATATTATCAGTCCATCCGCCCGGGGGGCCGCCCCTGGGCATGGATTTTATTCCGCTTTACCTTAGGACCTTCCAGTTACGCATTTAATTCCCTTATCTCTTTCTTAAGTTGCCCTTGTCTCGCGCATTATGCGGGAGGAGTCGTCCTTGATTTTGTCTGATTTCTGATAAAAAGGAGATATAGCATGAACATCAAACCATTAGTTTTGATCTTAGGCGTTTTAACCTTGTCAGGAGGGTTTGTTTTTGTCCAACAAAGCGCTGCCGCCGTCAAACCGAAAATTGTCGTCGTTGACAACACTGATCCAGCCAAGGCTGTGGAAGTAGGCAATAAAATTTGTCCCGTCGACGGCCTTAAGATCAGTGACGACGGGGCCATGGGCGGTGGGCCTGTCAAAATCGCTTATAAAGGCAGGATATATAACCTTGATTGTCCCATGTGCATTAAGGCTTTCGAAAACAACCCCGAAAAGTACAGCGCCATTGCCGAGAAGGAAGTTGGTGCGGGCAAGTAGCTGCAGGGAGAGCCGGCGGATAATTCATTATGCAAGAACCTGAAAAACAAGACGCTTCAATGCTTTTGGAGCAGGCCCGTCAACTGGACGAAGCGGCTCTCGGTCAACTGGTCAGGGAATATTATCCGGCTGTGCTTCGGTTTTTGTCTTACCGTACGCGTAATCAGGAAGACGCCGAAGATCTGACCAGCGAGGTGTTTATACGGATGACAGGGGCCATTAAAACCCAGACCGGGAATTTTGCCGCGTGGCTGTTTAAGATCGCGCGCAACCTGCTCATCGATTATTACCGTAAGATGGATCGCCGGAAAACTTCATCGCTGGATGAGATGGAGGATGACAGCATCGCTGTGACCTCCCGCGACCATAGAGAAGGTTTTTCTGAAGATGAGATCAAAGGGATGTTGGCCGTTTTGACGGATGAACAGCAGGAAGCGGTCACCTTAAGGTTCCTGAATGGTTATTCTTTAGAGGAAACCGCCGGGATCATGCAAAAGTCTGTGGGGGCGGTCAAGCTGCTCCAGTTCCGCGCCATAGCCGCGTTAAAGGAGCATTTGAAAATAGACATCCAGGCTTGAAAAAGCGCTTGCGTAACTTTTTGTTGTTGGCGGCGTCTTTATCAGTGAACATTTTGATCCCAATGGGGGGGTCAATAAAAAAAGCGAGGACGCTATGAAAAAACAAATCACATTTTTATTAATCGGTTTAGGGTTGGTGGCTTTCAGCAGCTTGAGTTTTGCCGAGAGCCAACTCGGTAAAGGGATTAGGACTGTGGAGGGAACGATCGTGTCCGTGAATACTTCCAAGGATGTGGCTGTGATAAAGGATAATGCTGTTGCGCATTATTATACAGTTCGTGTTTTTCCGGATCAGATTGGTTCTATACAGGCCGGAGAAAACGTCACGGCTGTTTCTTATGGGAATGGACCATTGACCCTTAAATAACAGCAAACATTTAAATATAAAAAGGGGGACATGCTATAATATGTCCTCCTTTTTAGCGTAACTTTCTGAGATTTTAAACGCCTGCATCGTCAGTAGGAATAATGGTATGGGAATTTTAATATGCGTATTTTAGTTTCAATGCTGGTGTTGGTGTTTGTGTCCCAGGGCCTGACGTTTGCGCAAGATGCCAGGTCTCCCGTACATTTAAGCGGATTGATCAAGGAGGCTTTAAACAACAATCCGCAGATTTTAGCCGCTAAAGCGCGCTACGAAGCGGCCCGCGCCCGTGTAGCCTTTTTCCGTAATGTTCCGGATCCCATGGTCGAGTACGGCTATGACAAGATCATTCCCTCAATGATAGGCGCAGACGCAGCCAAGCCCATGAAGACTCTTTCGGTAACTCAACGAATCCCTTTTCCGACAAAACTTTTTTTGGAAAGGAAGGCGGCCAGGCAGGAAATGGATGCTCAAAAGCAGGATTATGAGGAAACCCGGCAACGTGTCATTGAACAGGTCAAGGACGCCTATGCTTCTTTGTTTGTCGCCCAACGTAAAATAGCATTCACAAAAGACGATTTTGAACTGGCCGGACAGATGGCTAAGGCTGCAGAGGTACGGTATTCGGCCAATCGGGATTCTCAAATTGACCTTTTACGGGCCCAAGCAGAGCAGGAAAAGATCATGGTACAGCAAAAAGAATTTGAGCAGGACCGTGTCATTGCCGTCAGTTTGCTGGCCTCTTTGCTTAACAAGGCCCCGCAGGATTTAGGAGATATTGATACGCATGAGAATGCAAAGGGAGAAGACCTTTCTGAAGAAAATGTGATTAAGAGGATCAAACAGGACCGTCCGGAATTGAAGTCTTTTAGGGCCATACTGGATCAAACCAGGACGAAATACTCCTTAAGTAAACAAAGCTTGTTACCGGACATAACGCTTACCTATCAGCACCAAGAGCAAAACGGCAGCTTCGGAAGAGGGCAATGGGCGGGTATGGTAGGTTTTACGATTCCACTTTGGTTTTGGGGCAAACAGGCGCCCGAGATCGTGGAAGCCCGCGCCGACCTTCGCGCCGCCCAGGCCGATTACCAGGCCGAGGAGAATACAGCCATTTTCGAAGGCAGGAGCGCTTTAGCAAAAGTTAAGGCGGCTCGTGAAGTGGTGGAACTTTATGAGAAAGGGATTTTGCCGAGGGCCGAATCGGTGGTTGTCACGGACCGTGTGGCTTATGAGGCCTCAACAGGTGATTTTACCGAATATATAGCGGCTTTTAAGGCCCTTCGGGATTTTCAAATGGAATATGCGCAAGCCCTGGCTGGTTTGGCCGTTGCCAAGGCGGATTTGGACCGGGCCATAGGCGGGGATATTGTATCTAAGGGGGAATGAAATGAAAAAGTTCACATGGGTCATGATTTTCTTATTGATAGCTTGCGCCGCGGGAAGTCAAAATGCGTTCAGCCAGACTAAGAGAAAGATCCTTTATTATCGAAATCCGATGGATCCTTCGGTGACATCGCCTGTTTTTATGAAGGATTCGATGGGAATGGACTATATTCCCGTTTACGCCAAAGAACCTTCACAAGCTCAAAAGGTATCAGGTATTCATGTGCCCCTGCAACAGCAACAGCTTATCGGTCTTAAGACAGGGCTTGTCGAGAAGCGCGATTTGATTTATGAGATCCGCGCATCGGCCCAAGTAGCCTTTGATCCTGACCTGTTTGTCGCCCAAACGAGTTATATCGAGGCGTTAAAAACATTAAAAGAAACTGCGAACGGTTCGGATGCTTTTCTCAATGGACAATCTAAATCCCTTTTGGAAGCCAGCCGCCGCAATCTTTATCTTGAGGGCATGAGCGACAGCGAGATCGATGAGCTGGCAAAAACGGGCAAAGCGGATGATAGTTTGTATTATCCCGGCACTTTGCCTACGGCATGGGTCTACGCCGCCATTTACGAGAACGAGGCCTTGATGACCAAGCCTGGCCAGAAGGTCACCTTTGAACCTCTGGCTTTTCCCGGAAAAATGTTCCATGGGATTGTGGCCGGAGTTTCTCCCATCTTGGATGCCCGGACGCGTACCGTGCGTTTGAGGATCAGGGTCGATGACCCCAAGAAAGAATTGCGTCCTCAAATGTTCGGAACGGCGTTGATTTCCGTTGATCTGGGAAAGAAACTGGCTGTTGACCAGGACGCTGTTTTGAACACGGGAATGAAGCAAATTGTTTACGTGGTCCATAAAGGGAATATTTTTGAAATGCGAAAGGTGACCTTGGGCACAGAAGCCAAAGGTTATTATGAAGTTCTGTCAGGTCTTCAAGAAGGTCAGAAGGTCGTCACCAGTGGTAATTTCATGATTGACTCAGAAAGCAGGATTGAAGGGTTTACCAAATGATTAAAAAAGTCATCGAGTTTTCGGCAAATAATAAATTCTTGATTTTGATCATCATAGCGGCGGCCATAGTGGGGGCCATTATGGCTGTACGCAACATCCCTCTTGATGCCATTCCGGACCTTTCAGATACCCAGGTCATCGTTTATTCCCGCTGGAACCAGTCACCGGACATCATGGAAGACCAGGTGACCTATCCCATCGTGACCGCGATGTTGGGCGCCCCTGATGTCAAAGCCATCAGGGGCTTTTCAGATTACGGTTATTCCTACGTCTATATTATTTTTAAAGACGGGACAAACTTGTATTGGGCGCGCAGCCGCACATTGGAATATCTCAGCAAGGTCCTTCCCGCCCTGCCCAAAGGCGTTAAGACCGAATTAGGCCCGGATGCAACGTCCGTCGGGTGGGTCTATCAATATGCTCTGGTGGATAAAAGCGGCAAAAATGACCTTTCCCAATTGCGGTCTTTCCAGGACTGGTATCTGCGTTATTGGCTGCAGTCTGTTCCGGGAGTCGCGGAAGTGGCATCAGTCGGGGGATTTCAAAAACAGTATCAGGTCAACGTCGATCCCGTGGCCCTGCAGGCGTATAACATCCCTATCACTAAGGTCATTGAGGCGGTACGTCGCAGTAATAATGATGTGGGGGCGAGGGTGGTGGATTTTTCCGGCACCGAATTCATGGTCCGCGGACGCGGGTATATCAAATCCACCAAGGACATAGAGAACATTGTTTTACGGACGGATTCTCACGGCAGGCCGGTTTTGGTGCGTGATGTGGCAACAGTGACAACGGGCCCACAGATGCGCAGGGGTGTGACTGATCTGAATGGACAAGGGGACACAGTGGGCGGCATCGTGATCATGCGTTCGGGAGAAAATGCTCTAAATGTCATCAACCGGGTCAAACAGAAGCTCAAAGACATTCAGCCCTCGCTTCCGCCGGGCGTTAAGATCGTGACAACCTATGACCGCTCAGACCTTATCATGCGTGCGATCGATACGCTCAAACATCAGCTTATTGAGGAAATGATCATTGTCAGCTTGGTGATCATTTTTTTTCTGTGGCATTTCCCGTCAGCCAGTGTGCCGATTGCCACCATCCCTGTGGCAGTGCTTTTGTCCTTTATACCGATGTATGCCATGAAATTGACGTCCAATATCATGTCGCTAGCCGGTATCGCGATTTCCATCGGTGTTTTGGTGGACGGCGCCATCATCATGGTGGAGAACGCTTACAAAAAGACCCAATTGTGGGAAGCTTCGGGGCGCAAGGAGAATTACCATGACGTTTTGTTGACGGCTCTTAAAGAAGTGGGGCCGTCGATTTTCTTTTCTCTTCTTGTGATCGCGGTGTCATTTTTGCCGGTCTTCATGCTGGTCGGTCAGTCAGGCAGGCTTTTCAGGCCCCTGGCCTTCAGCAATAACTTTACGATGGTCATTGCCGCGGTTTTGTCGGTCACCTTTGTTCCGGCTATGTTTGTGCTTTTGGTGCGGGTCAACGAGGCTCATTTCCGTCCGAAATGGCTGTCGAAACTTTATAATTTTTTACGCGTAGGCCATTATTATCCGGAGGAAAAACATCCGGTCAGCAAGGTCCTGTTTAATTTTTATGAACCTGTCTGCCGGTTCGTGCTCAAATACCGTGTCCAGACTTTGATTTTTGCCGGAATGATCTTCTTGTCTATGATACCGGTTTATTTAAAGTTGGGATCGGAGTTTATGCCGCCTTTGAATGAGGGGACCATTCTTTATATGCCCACCACCTTGCCCGGGATATCAGTGACAGAAGCCCAAAAAGTTCTTCAGGAAACGGACAAGATCATCCGTACTGTGCCTGAGGTCCAAAGCGTGTTCGGCAAGGCCGGGCGGGCCGATACATCGACCGATCCGGCACCCTTATCAATGATGGAGACAACCATCGTCCTTAAACCGGAATCGCAATGGCGCAAGGTCCATCGCTGGTATTCGTCGTGGATGCCCGGATTCCTTCAAGGGTTTTTCCGTCCCATTTGGAATGACCGGATCACATGGCAGGACATCATCAATGAGCTTGATGAGAAAGTCAGACTACCGGGGTTGTCGAACGCATGGACCATGCCTATCAAAACACGTATTGACATGCTTTCAACCGGTATCAGGACTCCGGTGGGGATAAAAATTTTAGGCCCGGATTTAAATGAGATAGAACGCATAGGTGTCAAGATCGAGAACATCGTCAAGCATATCAAAGGCGCCAGAAGCGTTTACGCGGAGCGCGTAACAGGCGGATATTATCTGGATTATGATTTTAACTCTAGTGCTTTGGCCAGTTACGGATTGACGATCGGCGATGTGGAGGATGTGATTGCGTCGGCCATCGGCGGCGAAACAGTGACCACGACCGTTGAAGGCCTGGAAAGGTATTCCGTCAATGTCAGGTATTTGCGTCAGCTGCGTGATGATATCCCAAGCCTGGAGCGCATCCTGGTGTCCACGCCCAATGGGGCGCAGGTACCGTTGGGACAACTGGCAAAGTTGAAATTTGTCCAGGGACCGGGCATGGTTCGCAATGAAAACGGCATGCCTGCCGGTTATGTCTATGTGGACATGGCCGGCCGTGATATCGGCGGTTTTGTGCGGGACGCCAAACAGGCGGTTGATAAGGGGCTTAAACTGCCTTCAGGGTATACACTCATCTGGAGCGGGCAGTATGAGAACATGATCCGGGTCGCCCAGCGGATGAAGGTGATCATTCCCATCGCGCTTTTTATTATTTTTATGCTGTTGTACATGAATACCCGTTCGCACGTCAAAGCGGGAATAGTCCTGTTGGCGGTGCCTTTTTCTTTGGTGGGAGCCGTATGGTTTCTTTATTTTCTCCACTATAATTTATCTGTCGCGGTGTGGGTGGGGATGATTGCCCTCATGGGGCTTGATGCGGAAACCGGTGTTTTTATGCTGCTTTTTCTGGATTTAGCTTATTATCAGGCCATACGTCTTGGCAAAATGAAAACGAACGCTCAGCTTCAGGAGGCCATTGTACAGGGAGCGGTCAAGCGCATTCGTCCCAAGCTTATGACGGTCAGCGCCATGTTTATGGGGCTTGTTCCCATTATGTGGTCCATAGGGGCAGGATCTGATGTGATGAAACGTATTGCGGCTCCCATGATCGGAGGTATCTTCAGCAGCTTCATTATGGAGCTTTTAATCTATCCGGTCATTTACTATCTTTGGAAATGGAATTACGAGATGAAAAAGGGCTCCGTGGACGTCAGCAAGCTGCCCCTACCAGAGCTAAAGGGGCATTAAATCGGCATAACTTTTGGCGGGATAGATCGTCTATAATTATGAGAGGCAGTACTTACAAAGGTTTATTTTATGGATAAGAGACCGATAGAAGATATATTCAATGAGTGCTATGAGAAGATGCTTGCCGGCATGCCTGCAGAAGAGATCATTCGGCAGTATCCTAATCATGCCAAGGAGTTAAAAGAACTCCTTGGTGTCGCCCAAAGTGTGAGCCACACGCCGCCCGTAAGGGTTTCAGATCAGAAACTGTTTTCCTGTCTGATCAAGGTAGGGGAAGAGATCCAAAGGCAAAAGGAGAGGTCTCTTTCGTCGAAGCTCAATCGGTTGTTTGTCTTTGCCTCACCGGCCTGGGCGCGCGGGTTTGCCCTGACCCTTGTCATTGTTTTTGCTGCCTGGGGCACGGTGAATGCGTCTGCCAACAGCCTGCCAGGCAGCCCTTTATATCTGGTAAAGCTCTTGGGTGAGAAGGCAAGTTATTTTCTGACCGTCAATCCCCAGGGTCAACTGGAGTTAAAGATCACTTTTTCCGAAAGACGTTCAAAAGAACTGGTCAAAGAGTTCAATAAAACCGGCCATGTTGATATCCAGACCCTTAAAAGGATGCTGAATGAAGCAGGGGATTCATTAAATGAGGTGGCTAAGCTGCCTGTTAAAGGACAAAAAATTTATCTTGTCCAACTTAAATATTTGAATGACTATCAGAAAGATGTTCTTCAAGACCTTCAAAGCAGGGCGCCCCAAGTTCAGAAAGCCAAATTGGAACAGGCCATTACCATTTGCAATCAGCGTTGCCGATGGCTGCAAATGGCATGCGACCGGGGCTGTGTAACTTCCATGCGCGGTTGTCCGTGCCCCCTTCCATCAAAAAATATTTGATAAAAATCAGGCCAAATACGCTAAAATAGCGGAAAACGAAGCGGCGGTGAAGCAATCGCCGTTAAATAATTTAAGGAGGACTCTATGAAGAAATTGATCGCGTTGGCAGCGGTATTGGTCTTAAGCTCAGCAGTGGTTTTTGCTCAAGATACTTCATCGAATAAGAATGTAAATGGCACGACCGACAAGCCAAGTATGATGGACCAAGGCGGCATGATGGGCCAGGGCATGATGGGACCAGGCATGATGCATAAGGGCATGATGATGCACGGCATGATGATGAGAATGATGAACGCTTCCATGGTCGCCACCTCCGATGGAGGGGTAGTTGTTTTTACCGGTGACAGGCTCATCAAATATGACAAGGACTTAAATGTCGTCAAGGAAGTCAAGATAAAGGGGTATATGCCGGCCTGGGAGAAAACATGCCCCATTATGAATCCTGGCATGATGAAGGCTGAAGGAAAATCCTAGATGCCCAAAGACCCCATATGCGGCATGGATGTGGATGAAAGCTCGCCTTTGAAACTTGAGAAAGACGGGCAGGTGTATTATTTTTGTTCAGGCCATTGTAAGGAAAAATTCTTAAAAGAAGCACAATCCCATCCTAAGCCCCAAGCTTCTGCCTTACCATTGAAGGGCAGGACCTTGTACACCTGCCCCATGCATCCTGAAATTGAACAGGGTCATCCTGGCGACTGCCCTAAATGCGGCATGGCGCTCGAGCCCAAAAGTCCGTTGGTGGAGCAGGAGCAGCCGGCGGAATCACACGAGATCAACTTTTTAAGGAAGAAATTCTGGATAGGGGTATGGTTGACCCTGCCTGTTGTTTTTCTGTCTTTAACGGCCAAGGCTATGCCTGATGCCGTCCGTTACCTCCAATGGGCCCTGGCTTCCATCGTGGTTTTTTATTGCGGCGGATTCTTGTTGGCCAAAGGATGGCAATCTATCGTCCACCGGCATTTGAACATGTTCACCCTTATAGGCCTGGGTGTCATCGTTGCTTATAGCTACAGCACCGTGGTATTATTTTTGTCCCCCCCATCATATCTTTATTTTGAATCAGCTTGCGCCATTACGGTCCTGGTCATTTTAGGCCAATGGCTTGAGGCGCGGGCCCGTGGACAAACCGGCCAGGCCATTCAAAGCCTTTTAGGCCTTGCCGCTAAAGAAGCCCACCTGATCAAAGACGGCAGGGAAGAACAAGTCCCGGTTGATCAGGTCCAAAAAGGGGATCTTTTGCGGGTCAAGCCGGGGGAGAAGATCCCTTTGGACGGGATCATTGTGGAAGGCCGAAGCAGCATCGATGAATCCATGATCTCCGGTGAGCCCATGCCCGTCGAGAAAAACACCGGAGACCGCGTCATCGGGGCAACGGTCAACCAGACCGGTAGCTTTGTCATGAGAACGGAGAAAATCGGATCGGAAACCCTGCTTTCCCAGATCGTTCATATGGTCTCCGAAGCCCAGCGCAGCCGCGCGCCCATCCAGGGCCTGGCAGACCGGGTGGCCGGTTATTTTGTGCCTGCCGTCATTATCATTGCCGTCATTACTTTTTTCGTCTGGCTTTTCGTCGGGCCGCAGCCTGCTTTGACCTATGCGTTGGTTAACTCTATTGCGGTCGTGATCATTGCCTGTCCGTGTGCCCTGGGATTGGCAACACCGATGTCGATCATGGTGGGTGTGGGCCGGGGCGCACAGGCAGGCATTTTAATCAAGAATGCCCAAGCCATTGAAAGGGCAGAAACAGTGACCCATGTTCTGGTGGATAAAACCGGGACCCTGACTGAAGGCAGGCCTAAAGTAACAGCTTTGATCGGTCCGCAACCTCTGGAGGCGCTTGGTCTCGCGGCGTCAATGGAGCAAAACAGCGAGCATCCTTTGGCCGGCGCCGTCATGAATTATGCCAAAGAAAAAGGGGTCAAGATCGAAGCTGTACGGCACTTTGAATCCATAACCGGCGCGGGCGTCAGAGGGCAGGTCAATGGAAAGACCGTTCTCATCGGCAAACAGAAGTTCATCGAGGAATCAGGTGCCGTTATCCCGGAAGATTTGAAAAAAGAAGCTTCGCAAATGCAGGACAATGCGCAGACGGTTGTATGGGTGGCTACTGAAGGCAAGGCCTTGGGGATTTTTGGGATTTCTGACCCTATCAAGAAAACAACGGCGGATGCCATTCGCGCCCTGCATGGTATGGGATTGAAAATTATCATGCTTACCGGCGATAACCGCAAAACAGCGGAGGTTGTAGCTAAACAACTGGGCATCGATCAGGTGGAGGCGGAATTAAACCCCCAAGGCAAACAAAATATCGTCAGGACCTTCAGGGACCAGGGAGCCATCGTCATGATGGCAGGGGACGGCATCAATGACGCTCCGGCCCTGGCCCAGGCGCACGTGGGGGTTGCCATGGGAACAGGGACGGATGTTGCGATTGAATGTGCCGGCATGACCCTGGTCAAAGGCGATTTAAACGGCATCGTTAAAGTTTTAGGCTTAAGCCGTGCCGTCATGCATAATATCCGCCAGAATCTTTTCTTCGCGTTCATCTATAACGCTTTGGGTATCCCCATCGCCGCCGGTGTTCTTTATCCGTTTTTCGGGTTATTGCTCAATCCCATTATCGCGGGCGCGGCCATGAGTTTCAGCTCGGTGTCCGTGATAACCAACGCCTTGCGTTTACGTCGTTTTCGGCTTTAGGTTTTTAAAAGGAGAAATCATTAAGGAGGCTCAAAGGAAATGACTTTTAAGAAAAGTATCGCCCGGCTGGCTTTCCAGTTTGTTTTTCTTATAGGGATAGTCAATTTTTTTGCCGACTTCACTTATGAAGGGGCCAGGAGCATCAACGGCGCTTTCTTATCCAGCTTGGGAGCCAGCGCCGTTGCCGTCGGGTTTATAGCAGGTTTTGGCGAGTTGATAGGGTACGGTTTGCGCTCACTGACAGGATTTTGGGCCGGCAAAACCCATCAGTATTGGATTTTTGCCATCATTGGCTATGCCATCAACATGTTTGCCGTGCCTGCGATGGCCTTGGCAGGCAACTGGCCGATGGCCGCCTGCCTCATCATCGCCGAGCGTACCGGCAGGGCCGTCAGGAAACCTTCCGTCGAGACAATGCTTTCCTTTGCAGGCAAAGAATTGGGCAGCGGCTGGGTCTTCGGGCTCAATGAATTTATGGACCAATTCGGCGCCACCATAGGCCCTTTGATCGTGGCATGGGTGCTGCTTACCAAACACAGTTACAAATATGGCTATGGCGTTCTTTTGATATCAGCGCTTTTATGTCTGGCCATGATCTTCACATCCAGGCTGTTTTTCCCCAAACCGCAGGAGCTGGATAAAAAAGAGCCGGTGATTTTAGAGCCCAAGGGTTTTACCAGGGCCTATTGGCTTTATGTGCTGGGCGGGGCCTTGATCGCTGCGGGGTTCGCGGATTTCGCGCTGATGGCGTTTCATTTTGACAGGACACATGCTGTTCCCATGCCATGGATCCCGATTTTTTACGCCATAGCCATGGCCACCGGTGGGATCAGCGCTCTTATTATGGGCAGGTTGTTGGACAAATGGGGTCCCAAGATCATGATGCTTGCTTTTTTAGTGGGGGCCCTGTTTGCGCCGTTCGTTTTTTGGGGGAACTTTTCTTTAATACTCGCCGGGATGATCTTCTGGGGCGTCGGCTTGGGCGCCCAGGAATCCCTTCTTAAAGCAACGCTGTCACATATGACTTCCCGGGACAAAAGAAGTGCCGCCTTCGGTGTTTTTGATACGGCTTTCGGCATTGCCTGGTTTTTGGGAAGCGCTGCGATGGGCATCCTGTATGCCTGGTCGCTCGTGGCCATGATCATTTTTTCCGTGGCCCTGCAGATGGCCGCCTTGCCTGTATTTATGATGGCCTTCAATAAGCAAAAGACGCACTCCTAAAAGCGGTGCCTGTCCCCGGATTCGGGGGCCGCGCTGGTACTTGAATTCATAAATAAATAAGTTAAAATGATTTTTGTTGAAACAGGAACAGGATAAGAAAGGATGGGATCATGAGAAGAATAGCGTTGATAGGACTTACAGTAATTGCTTTAGTATTTTTAAACGGCTCTGTGCTGGTTTGGGCCCAACAGACGGCCAAGGTCACCGGTGAAGTGGTGGACACCTATTGCTTTGTGACCATGGGCGCCAGGGGCGAAGGCCACCGTCAATGCGGCCTGGGATGCGCCCACAAAGGGATTCCCGTCGGTATTGTGGAAAACGGTACCAATAAGCTCTATGTTTTATTGCCGAACAAAAACGACACTTCTCTGTCCAAAGATGTCATCAACAAAATGGGCCGGACAGCCACCGTGACAGGCAAGGTATATGCCAACGGCGGCAGCCAATTCCTGACAGTGGAGTCTGTCAGTTGATGAACTTATTGGCCAAGCTGCTGCCAGGTGCGGGGAACCTTCAAAACCTGCATCCTTTGGCAGTGCATTTCCCCATTGCCTTTTTGACAGCAGCGGGGTTTATCTATGTCTTGGCTTACGTGTTGCGCCGTGACGCGTGGGCCAGGACAGCTTTCTGGTTTTTAGGGCTTGGCTGCCTCACCGCCGCCGTCGCCGTCATGACGGGGCTTTATGCGGCCGGCGGCGTCATGGTGGCAAAATCCGTCCGGCAGCATTTGCTCCATGCCCACAAGTTGTGGATGCTGGCGACTTTTTATTTGAGTGCTATCTTGACATTATGGGCGGCTTTCACAAATGGTTTTCCCAAAAAAGGCCGCCTGATTTTTGTGGTTTTATCTCTCATCCTTATCGCCGTCATGGTCAAGGGGGCTGATTACGGCGGGCGGATGGTTTTTGATTATAATGCCGGAGGGGATGCTTGCGGCCAGCCGATAGAATTCAGCCACTGATAATGATATTGACCCTGTTCTTTGTTCCTTATGCCTATGCGACGACGGCACAGGACTATCTGCAGGACGGCAACGATGCTTACAGGCGGGGACAGTATGACCATGCCATTTATGCCTATACCAAGGCCCTTGACATCGATCCCAACCTTGACAAGGCCTATGACAATCGCGGCGCGGCCTACGCCCAGGAAGGCAGTTTACCGAGAGCCATCGATGATTTCACCATGGCCATTGCCGCCAACCCCAAGGATGAGCAGGCGTACAGCAACCGGGGCCATGCCTATGACCAGAAAGGCGATCTGCTTCAGGCTGTCGCTGATTATAGCCGGGTCATTGCGATTGATCCCCTCGATGTCAGGGGCTATAAGGCCCGCGGGTTCATTTATTATGAATTGAAACAATATGACAAGGCCTGGGACGACGTTTTTAAAGTCGAGGGGTTGGGAGGACATGTGGATGGTGATTTTTACCGTAAGCTTAAGTTGGCATCCGATCAAGGAAAGTAGATTTTATGGACCTAAAGCTTAAGACCATCATGACATTTGTTGTCCCCGCATTATTGTTTGTGATGATTTCGATGCCTTTGATCATCAGGAAGGTCCCTCGCAATTTTGGATACGGGTTCAGGACTAAAAAGACCCTCTCCAGCGACGAGATGTGGTATAAGGCCAACCGGTTCGGAGGCGCCGCGGTTTTGACAGCGGCTTTGCTGACTTTGACAGGCTGCCTTTGGCTTTTTTACCATAGGAATAATTTCTCCGCGGACGCCATTAACAGTTTTGGCTTCGGATTATTTATAACTCCGGTCCTTGCCGCTGTTGCGGTATCTCTTATCTACATAAAAAGTCTATAGGCGGTTGGATTTCCGAACTCTGGAAATTTTTTTATTGCTTTTTAAATCGTTTTAAAGTATAAAAGATATGTCCTCATTATTTACACATCTTTAATTAAATCAAATACTTATAGTCCTTAGGTTAATCGATTGTTAGTTATCTTTGAGATGGTGTTTTATGAAAAAGCATGCCAAACCGGAATTAGTTGCTGTAGAAAACGGTCTTTCCGAAACCGAGGAATTGCTCACCGAAATTGAAACAACCCAGGTTGAAACAGTCCCTGTCAAACAGGCCCCTGTTACGGAAGAAAAGATCAAATTCAAGAATATCCCCCCTAAAGTTGAGAAACCCGTCGAGCTTAATCCTATGCGGATCGCCCTGCTTTCCTGGGAATCTCTTCATTCGATAAGCATCGGAGGGATTGCCGTTCATGTCACCGAGCTTGCCTGCGCGCTGGAGCGCAGAGGCCACGAGGTCCATGTCTTTACACGTATGGGACAGCATGACCATCCCCAATACGAACGCATCCATGGGGTGCATTATCACCGGGTCCCTTATAGGGGGCATTCGGACATCATAGAAGATGTCAATAATATGTGCCGTGCCTTTGTGACCACGGTGTTCCAGGTGGAAGATTATATGGGCGCCCATTTTGATATCGTCCATGCGCATGACTGGCTGACATCGAATGCGATGGTATGGATCAAGCAGGGGCGGGGAAGAAAAGGGATATTGACCATCCATGCGACGGAATACGGCCGCTGCGGTAATAATTTTTATGGCGGCCAGTCGGCCAGGATACGCGATCACGAGCGCCACGGCACCTATTGCGCGGACAGGGTCATCACCGTATCTTATACGCTTAGAAGCGAAGTCATGTGGATGTACAATGTTCCTGACTGGAAGGTCCACAGCATTTATAACGGCGTCAATTACAAGCATTTCAACGGGTATGTCGATCCGGGCGCCATCAAGATGAAATACCACATGGGACCGACAGATCCGGTGGTCTTGTTTGCCGGAAGGATGACGGTCCAAAAAGGGCCTGATCTGCTCATTGAAGCTGTGCCGGCCATTCTGCGTTATTATCCTAATGCGAAATTTATTTTCGCGGGCGACGGCCATTTGCGGGGCGCCGTTGAAAACAGGGCCAGGCAATTGGGAGTTGCCCACGCCACCAGGTTTATCGGCCACCAAAATGCCTGGGGACTGATCGACCTTTTTAAAGCCTGTGAGTGTGTCTGCGTCCCCAGCCGTAATGAACCCTTCGGCATCGTCATTCTTGAAGCCTGGAGCGCGGGCAAGCCGGTGGTGGCCACTGAAATCGGCGGCCCTTCCGAATTTGTCTGGCATGACGTGACAGGATACAGGGTCCGTCCGTCGCCGGATTCCATTGCATGGGGGATCGGGACTCTGTTCGCCGATTTTGAGCATGGGCGGTGGATGGGCAAGAACGGCAGATACGCCGTTGAAAAAGACTTCTCCTGGGACGTCATTGCGGGCCATACCCTGGCCGTCTATAAACTGTAACCTTCCTACGATCTTTCTACCGGTTTTCCCATTCTTTTTTTATAAAACGCCCGGTATCGCCAATTCCTAGAAATAAGTGTTATACTTTATTTAAAGTAAGTGCCAACGAAGGAATAGGATGACCTCATACATCCTTAATGTCAATAAGGCCATGGTCCAACATATCCGAAAAGCTGTTTCTATAATTATTCTGGTAGCTTTTATCAGTACCTCTGTACAGTCGTCGGCCTTTGCCCAAATAGACCCCATGCCTTGGATGCCCAAACCGGGGACAATGGTGCATCTAAGCCCTGTATATACGCCTGCCTATCTGAAAGGCATTGTCATCCATCCCAAAAATCCATTTAAATTCGACTTTATCATCTACAGGGGCGATAAGCCTTTGACCTATGCCCAGAAAAGGCAAGTGTACACTAAACTGACCAAGTATTTTCTGGCATCCTTGGCTGTTCCTGACAGCGACCAGTGGGTGAACCTGTCCCCTTATGAGAAAGACCGCATTATCAAAAGTGATTTCGGCAAAACAGAGATGGGCCGTGACCTTTTGGCCCAGGATTATCTGTTAAAGCAAATTACGGCATCCTTGATCTATCCGGAAAGCAAAATAGGCAAGCAGTTCTGGAAGAAGGTCTACGCCCAGGCGCAGAAGCAATACGGGACCACCGATATTCCTGTGAATACATTTAACAAGGTATGGATATTGCCGGATGATGCGCTTATCTATGAAAAGGGCAATACGGCTTACGTTATCAAAAACCACTTGCGGGTGATGCTGGAAGAAGATTATTTGTCTTTACAAAAGCATGCCGGAATAACCGATGTCGTTTCAAGGGGCCCGAAGGGCGATGAAGCCTCCCGTATCATCCGTCAAATTGTGCTTCCGCAACTGCAGAAAGAGGTCAATGAAGACAAGAACTTCGCGCCGTTGCGCCAGGTCTACAGCGGGATGCTGCTGGCTGCCTGGTTTAAACAGACCTTAAAACATTCTCTCCTGGCCGAAATTTACGCCAATAAGGGCAGGGTCAAGGGGATAGATCAGGACCCGAGAAGCAACGAAGCAATCTACCAGCAGTACCTGAGAGCCTATAAAAAGGGCGTGTTTGATTTCATCAAAGAAGATACGGATCGATTGACCAATGAAACGATCCCCAGAAAGTATTTCTCGGGCGGAGTGACAGGGGATTATGCACAAGCCGCAAAGGAGCTGGGAGAGGCGACGATCATTCACGAGGTGCATTCCATCGATCCTGCCCAGGCCGCTCTTGTCAGGGAGGTCTTGACATCAAAGGCCGATGATGTGACGGAAGTTTTCCGGGAAGCGGCAGGCCATACGGCCTTGCCCGATGGGGCCATGGCCACTGCGGGATTGTTTAAAAATGTGCCGGCGGGCACTATCAACCCCTACTTGGAAGTAAACCGTCTTTTTAGCGAGGTCAGCGGTAAGATCAGGCAGGAGAATATAAAAGACGTAAACGGAAGGACGATACAGGGGGATTTTATAAGGCCGATGTTGGAGACTTTGGACTATTACGCCGGTGAGGCCGGTAAGCAGGTTGAATCCGTCGAGCTTTTGGTGGCCATGGCCAGGGTGTTCAATGCCATAGGCTCTGACCCCAAAACCATGGTCAGGCACGGGGCGCCGGTCTATGCCGCGTATGATGGCCAAATTCAAGCGATCGTCAACGCCGGCACCTTGCGGGAGGCGGAAGACATTTTACGGACAATAACCCCGGCCCCCAAGACCGAAGGGCAGCCCACCAGCGCTGTATTCAAGGCATTTATTGCGGCGCATTTTCAGGACATGCCCAAGATGGAAGCCTATAAGGCCGACGGAGAAAAGGTCGAACTGGTCGATCTGGGCAGCCCCGAGGTGCAACAGATGCTTAAGGCCCCGGCTGCGGTCCCTATCATCGTCCCCGACAAACGGGTCCTGACTTTATATTCCGATGGAAAATTATTGGAAACCGCCGGGGATTGGACCAGCTATGATTTAAACCGCCGTATCGCCGTCTCTCAAAGCGGGGTGATCTATTTTATCAAGCATAAGCCGGGAGACAGGCGATTTAAGATCATGTACCCGTTTCGACTGGATTATGAGGATTCAGGCCTGGCCTTGAATAGTAAGGTTTTGGCAAAGGTCCCCGAAACCTACCGTGATGCGTTGGTCAGTGAAGTCCAAAGGGGTTTCAGGGCCTTGATCCTGGATTCGGGCCATCCCGATCCCAGACCAGCCAATCTTCTGGTGAGGATCGCCGTTGATGACAAGGGGAAACCCGGCGTGGAGTATGAGCCGATCGATTTCGATGCGGCCATGACGCACGGAGGAGGTTTTTTAAAAGAGGCGGTCGGCTTTCTCAACAGCCGCGGCTTAAAGCCGCAATGGGGAAACACCTATGTGTTATACCCGCGCATGCCCTTGTATAATACCTTTCTAGATTTTTTAACGGAAGAATTGGGCCGCCTGCCTTTTAACAATGAAACCGGCCAAACGGTCCTTATGCGCAAGGATGCCCGGGAGGTCGTTGCCCGCTTAAGGGGCTATCTGCAGCGGAGGCTGGACATGATCGAAGCGTCCGGGCCATGGAACGGGCATACCGAAAGCATCGCGGATATATTCCATAAAAACAGCCTGGAAGTGTTCAAGAATGAGATTTATCCCCGGCATGGCATCAACGGTACCGGATATAATTTGGACCTCGCTGTCGACGGGAATCATGCTCCGGCATTTTTAAAGCTGGAAAGAAGGCAGGTGGTCCAGGAGAGCGGGGGCATCAAGGTCTACAATGACGGTGTTTTAACCCTCAGGCTTACCGACGGAGCCTTGATTCTGGACCTGGAAAGGATCCCGACATCCAATGTTCATTACGCAGATACGGCCATGGGCTCTCAGCAGGTCCAGGCGTCCCTGCATAGAAAATTCGCGTTAATCGTGTATGCCGATAAATCAACGGATTGGAACGGCGCTTTAAATAACGTTCTTGGTCTTAGAGAAGAGTTGGAACAAAAAGGGTATGTGGTCAGCAATACGCGGGTCGATTCTGTTGAGAATTTAATCGAAAAGGTGGAGAAGTATTCTAAGGACCAGGCCCCGGATCTGTTGATCATTGGGGCCCATGGAACACAAAATTCAATGCATTTAGGCAATGGCCCCGGAGGGTATCTTACCTTGCACAATGTCCAACAGCTAAGAATGATAAGCGGTACGCTGGCAAAAGGCGGAACCGTTGTTTTGCAGAGTTGTTCGACGGGTAAAGGGGAAAGTTTTGAAGGCAATATGGCCAATGTTTTCGCTAAGATATTTCCACAGGCCGCGCATGTTTTCGCCCCAAGAGTGCCGGCGGGCCCAAGGTTTACCTTTGATGCTAATAATGTGGTTTCCGGGATAAAATATGACAATTTTGAATCAGGGGTCGTTTCCAGTATTAATTTGAGGACCCATGAGACTAATTTGACCGAAAGAGGATACGATGCCGCAAAACAAGCGCGCTTGCAGGATAAGGCCATGACGCCCGGCGGTATCGACTTAAACGCCGCCAATTTGGACCTGTTGATCAAGCGGGACGGCAAGGGCATGCCGCTGCAGTGGCCAATTCAGGACCAGGCCCAGTTTAGCAATATCCAGGGTCTTGACCCTGTCATACTTTCCATAAAGCCCGCAACCCGGACACCCGTGTTTGCTGAGCTTGTGTCTTGACTTATCAACCCACCCTTCGGGAAATTGTAGAATTTTAGAAATTGGGTCGTGAGAGTTTATAAAGGTTTGATCTTGCAACCTCCGGTTAAGAATGGCACAATTATGTTTTGCCAGGGGACTTACCGAATAAAAATTATGAGATCAATTTTCAATTCTAATTGGGCGTATATTCCCTATCATATCCATCCGGTGGCTTTCAGCATCGGTCCTGTCCGTGTTCATTGGTACGGGTTGATGTATTTGACCGCCTTTTTCATCGTTTATTTTCTGGTTCTATACAGGATCAGGACGGAATCCCTCAGTTACAGCAAAGAATCCATACTGGATTTTATGTTTTTGGCCATCGCGTGCCTTTTCGCCGGAGGCAGGTTGGGCTACGTGCTTTTTTATAATTTGCCTTACTATTTGGCCAATCCGATAAAGATTATTTCCCCGTTTAGTTTTTCCAACGGCATTCATTATACGGGTATTTATGGGATGTCGTTTCATGGAGCTTTGATAGGCGTGTTTTTGGCTTTTATGTATTACTGCCGCAAGAATAAAATGAACCCCTGGCGTTTTATAGACCTTTTTGTCCCGGCCATTCCGTTGGGTTATACCTTCGGCAGAATAGGCAATTTTATTAATGGCGAATTATATGGAAGGGTCACGACTGTACCGTGGGGCATGTATTTTCCTCTCGATGGCACACATCAACTGCGGCATCCTTCCCAATTGTATGAAGCCTTTTTTGAAGGAATCGTGCTTTTTGTGGTCCTTTGGAATTTGAGAAAGGTCAGATCTTTTGACGGTTTCCTTTCAGCCGTGTACCTGATCGGTTATGGGACATTCAGATTTTTTATAGAATTTTTCAGACAGCCGGACCCGCAGTTGGGTTTTGTATTAGGGCCGTTTTCCATGGGGCAGATCCTTTGTTTTATTATGGTTGTCGCCGGGACGGCGATATTGGCAGGGCATAGGAAAGATTTTTTGCGCCGATAAGACGGTTATTCAGATTTGTCATCAGCCCTGCAGATGAAATTGTTATGGAAAATCAAATGCCCGGCCCAATCAACTCGTCTTATGCGCAGCGTGTCCTTATAAAGGTCCCGGAGAGGTCTAAGATACTAGGAAAAGCTTCTGGACAGCCTTAAAAAAGTCTGGTATAAAAGACTCTCGCTTTCATGACTTGAGGCGTTCAGCTGCCGGCCGTCTGGTGATGGCAGGCTTTGATTGAGGCCGCAAGACAATCGAATAATTGGGCCATTAGCTCATCCGGTAGAGCATCTGACTCTTAATCAGAGGGTGGCAGGTTCGAGTCCTGCATGGCCCATTTTTGTTTATGGATATCAAATCCCTGAAGAAGAAAGCCGTTGATTTCCGTCGACAAATCCTGGAGACCCTGGAGGCCGCAGGTTCGGGCCATCCGGGCGGTTCCTTGTCCGCCGTTGAGATTTTTTTGGTCCTTTACGGCTGCCAGCTCAAACACAGGCCTGCCGATCCCTGTTGGGATGACCGTGACCGCGTGATCGTTTCCAAGGGCCACGTGACTCCGGTCGTGTACGTGACGCTTGCCAACTTCGGATATTTCTCTAAAGAAGAATTAAAAACATTCAGAAAATTCGGCAGCCGCCTGCAGGGTCATGTGCATACCAAGGTGCCCGGTGTGGAATTTAATACCGGTTCGTTGGGGCATGGTCTGTCTTTTGCCAACGGGGTGGCCTTGGGCGCTAAAATGCGCGGTAAAAATTTCAAGGTGTATTGCGTGATGGGCGATGGGGAGCTTCAGGAAGGTTCCGTGTGGGAGGCGGCCATGACCGCCGCCCACCATAAGTTGGACAATGTATGCGCCGTCGTTGATTACAACAAGGTGCAGGAGAACGGGCCGACCAATGAGATCAAGAATCTGGAGCCTTTGGCCCAAAAGTGGTCGGCATTCGGCTGGCATGTGCTTGAGGTTGATGGGCACAGCATCGAAGCTTTGAAGGCGGCCTTTGATGATTTTAATGCCGTCCGAGGCCGTCCGACGGTGATCATTGCTAATACATTTAAAGGCAGGGGTATTTCTTTTATGGAAGGCAAATGCGCCTGGCACGGCAAAGCTCCCAACAAAGAGCAATTGGCCATGGCTTTGCGGGAGTTGATCGATGGAGATTAAGCCCGTCCCCACCAGAGACGGTTTCGGCGAGGAGTTGGTTGCCCTTGGCAAATCCAATCCCAATGTCGTGGTGACTTCCGGCGACCTGGAAGATGCCACCCGCGCCGAATATTTCAAGAAAGAGTTTCCGCAGCGGTTTTTTAATTTAGGCATCACGGAGCAGGACGTGGTGGGCACGGCCGCGGGCTTGAGCACCCAGGGCTATGTGGCCTTTGCCACTTCCTTTGCCGTATTTCTGACCAACCGTGCCTATGACATGATCCGCATGGACGTCTGTTACAACAATTTGAATGTGAAGGTGGTCTGTTCGCATGGGGGTATCACCGTCGGTGAGGATGGCGCCAGCGCCCAGTGCCTGGAAGATTTTGCCATTATGCGGGTGCTTCCTAATATGAGGGTCATTTGTCCTGTGGACCATATCGAGGCCAGGAAAGCCACGCGTGCCATCGCCAATACGTTCGGCCCGTTTTATATGCGCACCTCCAGAGCGCCGTTCCCTGTCATTACCGCAGAAGGGGACCCTTTTGTGATCGGCAAGGCCAATGTGTTGCGTTTGGGCCGTGATGCGACGGTCATCGCCTGCGGGGTTATGGTCTCGGAAGCCCTTGCGGCCGCCGAAAAATTAAAATCCGACGGCATAGATCTCAGGGTCGTGAACATGCATACCATCAAGCCCGTCGATGTTGAGACGATCGTCGCTGCTGCGAAGGAAACCGGCGCCATTGTGTGTGCCGAAGAACATCAGATGGCCGGCGGCCTGGGGTCCGCGGTGGCGGAAATTCTGGGGCGGTATTCCCCGTGTCCCTTGGAAATATTGGGGATCAAGGACTCGTTTGGTGAAAGCGGTACGCCTGCCCAATTAATGGTGCAGTACGGCTTGAAAGATGTTAATATCGTAGCTGCGGTCAAAAATGTGATTAAACGGAAAGTCTCCTATGCCTGAAACAAAACTGCATGAAATAGCCCGGCTCGGCCAAAGCGTATGGATCGATAATATCAGCCGTTCGATGATCGTCGGCGGCCAGTTGAGGGCGCTCATTGACAAGGGGCTGCGCGGCCAGACATCCAACCCCACCATTTTTAAACAAGCCATCAGCCAGAGCAGCGATTACGACGCCGAAATAGAGCGGTTGGCCCAGGCAGGCAAGTCCACTTTTGAGATTTACGATGAGTTGACCATTAAGGACGTGCAGGATGCCGCAGACCTTTTCGGCGGCGTTTATGAAGCCACCCAAGGTCTGGATGGATATGTCAGTTTGGAGATCAATCCCCAATTGGGTAATGAATTTGAGGCCCAGCTTAAGGAAGGCAGGCGCCTGTGGCAGGCGCTCAACCGTCCCAACGTGATGATCAAGGTGCCCGCCACAAAGAACGGTCTGCATGTTGTGCAGGGACTGATCGCCCACGGCATTAATGTCAATGTCACCCTGATTTTTTCTGCGGAACAATATCAGCAGGTGGTCTGGGCGTATCTCAAAGGGTTGGACCTTCTGGCCAAAAACGGGGGAGAAACGGGCAGGGTGCGCTCCGTGGCTTCGGTCTTTGTCAGCCGTGTCGATACGAGCGTCGACAAAAAGCTGGATGAAAAGAAAGATGCAGGCTTAAGGGGCCAGGCCGCCCTTGCCAACGCGGCGATCATTTATCATAAATTCCAAAATAGTTTTAACGGTGACGAATTTAAGGCTTTGAAGCGTCAAGGGGCCCATCTGCAGCGTGTCTTGTGGGCCTCGACGGGGACCAAGGACCCGCAATACAGCGATATCAAATATGTTACCGGATTGATGGGTCCCGATACCGTTAATACCATGCCGGACAAAACACTGGAAGCGGTGTTGGACCATGGGACGGCCTTGGGCTGCTTGCCCGCCTCTGTCGCCGCCGCCCAGCGAACGATCGGGCAGTTACGCATGAAAGGCGTCGATATCGGCATGGTGTGCAATCAGTTGCTCGACGACGGGCTGGCCGCTTTTGAAAAATCCTTCGAAGAATTGACCGTCTGCCTTGAAGAAAAACAGGCGCGGTTACTTGCCAAATAGAAAAATTAGAAAATTTTAATGGAAAAATTTTAAAATTTTGCTACATTAGTATGTGTAACATTAGAAAATTTTAATAAACAGGCTTCCCGGAAACGGCAAAAATTTTAAGCGGAATGTGTAAAATATCTTTACACATCATTAACAACAGATAAGAAGTCAAATTCTTATCACAATCAAGGAGGAGAAGTCATGAGTAAGAAATCCGTAGTTGCATTCGCCCTGCTCTTTGCAGCGGCAGGTTTGATCCTGGCCAATACCGTCAAAGCCCAGGACACAACCGCTGATAATAGCGCCATGAACAGCGACAATGGCGGCGCAGCAGCTCCTGCCGATCAATAATTCTTTTTAAGAGAATCATTGGTCAATAAAAAGGGACACTTCATCAAGTGTCCCTTTTTATTTGCCTTTTTGCTGGCAGCCTTTTGACGTATATATTAAACTATAACCAATGGATTCGTGGAAAGCGATAACATCTTTAACATATAGTCAGATCAAGGAGTTACAGAACCGGCGCCTGCATTCTTTCATCAATACCCACGTCTATCCGTTCAGCCCTTATTACCGTAACCTTTTCGATGATAAGAAAATCGACCCCAAATCCATCCGCACCAGGGAGGATTTAAAACGTATTCCCTTTATCAATAAATCAGACCTGCTCGATAAGGACAACCCGCAGAAATTCAAGGACTTCATCCTCCAGCCGGACAAGGAGAAGATAAAAAGCCATTGGCCTAAAACACGTTTGTTGGGCTTCGCGTTGAAATCTTGCGCCCAGGGCCGGCACCTGGAAGATGATCTGGCCAGGGAATATCGTCCCATATTCATGACCTTCACCACCGGAACGACTAATGCGCCGGTGCCGTTTATGTACAGCCGCCGGGACCTGGATAACCTGAACCTTTTCGGGGCCCGCATGGTTGGACTTTTCGGCATCAAAAGCGATGAACGGATCATGAACCTTTTTCCTTTTGCCCCGCACCTGGCCTTTTGGCAGACTTTTTTCGGTGCTATTGAAGCAGGGGTTTTCTCGCTTTCCACCGGCGGCGGCAAGGTCATGGGCACCGAAGGCAATTTAACGGCGCTTATGAGGATCAAGCCTTCCACCATCCTGGGCGTGCCGAGCTATATTTACCATCTGGTGCGTTTTGCCCAGACCAAGGGGCATGACCTATCCTTTCTGAAGAACATCGTGCTGGGCGCGGCGAGGGTCACGCCGGCCTATAAGCAGAAGTTATCGGCCATGTTGAGAGCCCAGGGGGGCAAGGATATTTGTATCTTCGGCACTTATGGCTTTACCGAGGCGCGTTGTGCCTGGGCCGAATGCCCGACCGAGAACCATCTGTCCAGCGGCTATCATCTTTACCCGGACAAGGAGATCTTTGAGATCATCGATCCTGACACCGGCGAGATCAGAGATGACGGGGCGGACGGTGAACTTGTGTACACCAACCTGGACGCCCGCGCCAGCGTGGTGCTGCGATACCGCACCGGCGATTTTGTCAAAGGCGGAATCAGTCACGGCCCCTGCCCCTATTGCGGGCGCGTGACGCTGCGCCTGTCCTCGGACATCACGCGTTTGTCCGATCAAAAAGACATCCATCTCTCCAAGGTGAAGGGAACGCTCGTAAACTTAAGCCATTTTACCGAAGTGTTAAGCGGCATTTCCCAGATCAATGAATGGCAGCTGGAGATCCGCAAGCATAATAATGATCCTTTTGAAGTTGATGAGATCATTGTGTATGTCACGGCCCAGGAGGGGGTTGACCAGTTGGCGCTTTCCAAACAGATCATCGACAAGCTGACCGGGGCCACCGAAGTGGCCCCGAATCAAATTGAATTCATTCCTCTTGCCGAAATGGTCAAGCGTCTGGAATTGGAAACGGCGAACAAGGAAAAACGCATTTTGGATACGAGGCCTAAAGGATGAATAAGGAGACGGCATGGATAGAATAGCGATCGTCGGCGGTATACGTACCCCGTTTTGCAAAATGGGCACGAATTTCAACAGCCTGAGCGCCCAGGAACTCGGGCGCATTGCCGCGCGTGAATTGATCGAGCGCATGGACCTGGATGTCAAGGTCATCGATGAAGTGATCTTCGGGTGCGTGGGCCAGCCGGCAGAGGCCGCCAATATCGCCCGTGTCATAGCCCTTCTGGCCGGTGTTCCTAAAACGACACCGGCCGTCACCGTGCACCGCAATTGCGCCTCCGGCATTGAAGCCGCGGTCAATGCGGCCATCAAGATCAAGGCGGGCCTTGGCAGCATTTATTTGACCGGCGGCACCGAGTCCATGAGCAACATTCCGTTTTTCTTTTCCAAAGCGTATCAGGAAATTTTGACCGGGATCTCGCGCGCCAAAACCATGCCCGCAAAATTGCAGGAGTTTGCCAAGATACGCCCGCACCATTTTTTAAAACCCAATATCGGACTGCAATTGGGGCTGACTGACCCTGTTTGCGGCCTTAACATGGGCCAGACCGCCGAGGTGCTGGCCAAAGAATTCGGAATCACCCGTCGAGCGCAGGATGAATTTGCCCTGGCCTCGCACCAGAAAGCCATAGCCGGCCGCGCCCTTCTCAGGGAAGAGATTGTCCCCGTGATCCCGGGGCCTAAATATAAGGAGGCCGTCATGGATGACAACGGCCCGCGCGACGGCCAGACCATGGAAGCCTTGGCCAAACTGAAGCCTTTTTTTGAAAGAGGCACGGGCACCGTGACCCCCGGAAATTCCAGCCAGATCACCGACGGTGCTTGCGCGCTTTTAGTGGCCGGCGAATTGCGCGCCAAGGTGCTGGGCATGAAGCCGCTGGGGTATATCCGCAGTTTTGCCTTTGCCGGCGTGGAGCCGGACCGCATGGGTATAGGACCTGCGCATGCCATTCCCATGGCCTTAAAGAAAGCGGGCATGAAACTTTCCGATGTCCAGGCCTTTGAGATCAACGAAGCTTTTGCCGCCCAGGTCCTGGCTTGCCTGCGCGCCCTGGGGTCAGAGAAATTCGCCAGGGATTTCGGTTATGAAGGTTATACCGGTGAAATCGACCCCGCGCAATTGAACGTCAACGGCGGGGCCATTGCCCTGGGCCATCCGGTAGGCACTTCGGGTGCCAGGTTGATCCTGACCATGCTTAAACATTTAAATCGCCATAATCTTAATTGCGGGGTCGTGTCCTTGTGCGTCGGCGGGGGCCAGGGCGCGGCCGTGGTCTTGGAGAGATAAGGGGGCCTATGAAGAAAACCGTCCTTTGTTCTTTCTTTTTGTTTTTATCGGCGGCGGGAGTTCACGCGAATGTCCTGACGAGCACCGTCAGTGACCAGCAGTCTGTAGAGGTTACGGTCTATAACAGCAATTTAGGTCTGGTCAAGGACATCCGCCGCCTGCAGTTGCCTCAAGGTCAAGGGGAGTTAAGATTCATGGATGTAGCTTCAGGGATCATGCCCTATACAGTGCAGGTCCAGTCCTTGACTTCTCCCGGTCAGTTGACGGTCCTTGAACAAAATTATGAATACGACTTAATGAATTCCAGCAAGTTGCTGGATAAATATGTTGGAAAGAATTTGAAGATCATGACTGTGAATCAAATGACCGGCCAGAAGTCAATTGTGGATGCGGTATTGCTTAGCAATAATGACGGTCCTATTTATAAGATCAACGGTGAGATTTATTTAGGTTATCCCGGTTATCAAATCCTGCCGCAGATCCCTGAAAATCTCATTGCCAAACCTACCTTGACCTGGGAATTTGATAATCAAAATGCGAACCCCCAAACCGTGCAAGTGGCTTATTTGACGGACAATATCACCTGGCGGGCGGACTATATTATGGTGGTCAATCATGACGACACCGCAGCTAATATCAATGGGTGGGTGACGTTGGATAATAGAAGCGGTGCCGCCTATAAGAATGCCAAATTGAAATTAGTGGCAGGGCAGGTTAACCGTGTGCAAAGTTATGCGATGAGAAAGATGCTGCCCATGAGTGACATGGCATTAGGGGCTGCAACGGCGCCGCAGTTTCAGGAGCAGCCTTTTTTCGAATATCACCTCTATGATCTCCAGCGTCCTACCACCATCGAGAACAATCAAACCAAACAGATCAATCTTTTACAAGCAGACCACGTCGCCATCAACAAGGAATATATTGTGCACGGACAGCAGGATTATTTTTACACCAATTTCAACGGTGCAGAGCCGATGAAGACGCCGGTGGATGTCGTCCTGAAATTCAAGAACTCCAAAGCCAATCACATGGGCATGCCTTTGCCTGCGGGCACGGTGCGCCTCTACAAGAAAGACGCCCAGGGCAGTTTGGAATTCGTCGGTGAAGACAGTATTGACCACACGCCCAAGGATGAGGATGTGGAAATAAAAGCAGGGGAAGCCTTTGATGTGGTGGCCGAGCGCCAGCAAATGGATTATAAACTGGCCTATAGGTCTTATGAAACGGCATGGGAGGTCACGATCCGCAACCATAAGGACAATGCGGTCAAGGTAGGCGTCATTGAGCCCATGTATGGTGATTGGCAGGTGCTCGAAAGTTCAGCGCCTTATAAGAAAGTCAATGCCAACACGCTTCGTTTTGATGTGGAAGTCCCCAAAGACCAGGAAGTCAAGATCGACTATCGTGTGAGGGTCACGACATTCAGAGGATAGGAGCTTAACATGTCTGTATTTTATAAAGAAGAAGCGAATATCGGTACCGTCACCTTTGATGCGCCTGACTCCAAGGTCAATGTTTTGAATGCGGACACCCTGATTGGCTTCGGGACGATCCTTGACGGTCTCAAAAATAAGAATTTAAAAGCCCTTGTCATTCAAAGCGCCAAGAAGGACATTTTTATCGCCGGTGCCGATATCAAGGAGATTGAAAATATCACGGACGAAGCGGATGCCAAGGCCAAGGCCCAGGCCGGCCAGCGGGTCATGGATACATTGGAGGATTTGCCCTTCCCGACGGTAGCGGTGATCGACGGTGCCGCCTTGGGCGGGGGCTGTGAACTGGCCCTGGCCTGCCGGTGGCGGGTGATGACCTTTAACGACAAAATCCGCATCGGCCTTCCGGAGGTGAATCTGGGTTTTGTGCCGGGTTTCGGCGGCACATACCGGCTGCCGCGGCTTATCGGCCTTCAGCAGGCAATGAAAATGATCGTCTCCGGTGTGCCCGTAAACCCTCAGGCGGCATTCAAGAGCGGTCTGGTTGACAGGCTTTATCCTGCGGTGGGTTTACAGGAAAGCGTGCGCGAGTTCATCGAGGAAATTGCCGCTGAACCGGGCAAACGCGTTTTGATGAGAAAGGGCCCCAAAGGCCTCGCGGCATTCCTGGATAATCACCCTCTTGGCCGGATGGTGGTGTATAAGAAAACCATCGAGTCCGTCCAAAAAGCCACCAAGGGTTTTTATCCGGCGCCCTTGAAAGCCGTGGACGTGATACGCAAGAGCCAATATCTGTCCCGCGAGCAGGCCCTGGACATTGAATCAGGCGCTTTTGCACAGTTGGCCGTCACACCGATCTCCAAAAATCTGGTTCGGTTATTTTATTTGACGGAAAAATACAAGAAATTGTCCGTGTCCGGCGCTGAAGGGATCAAGCCTGCGGCCATGTCCAAGGCCGCGGTGATCGGCGCCGGTGTCATGGGCGGAGGGATCGCCCAGTTGTTAAGCAACCGCGGCGTTTGGACGCGGCTTAAAGACATCAACCACGAGGCCATTGCCAAGGGCCTGGCCGCCGCCTACGACGTCTATAAACATGCCATGAAAAGAAGGAAAGCCAGACCCCATGAAGTGGCGGCCAAAATGGCCATGATCACAGGCACCGTCGATTACAGCGGTTTTGCGGATGTCGACATCGTGATCGAGGCAGTGGTGGAAAATTTGGACATCAAGCAAAAAGTATTCGCTCAAGTCAGTCAGGTGGTGTCCCCCAAGGCTGTTTTAGCTTCAAACACTTCATCATTGTCAGTGACGGAAATGGCCCGTGTGGCCAAGGACCCCGCACGGGTCATCGGTTTTCACTTTTTTAATCCCGTGCACCGTATGCCGTTGATTGAGATCATTACCACGGAATTCACATCCCAACAGACCCTGGTGGCGACCGTGGCATTTGCCAGGAAATTGGGCAAGACACCGGTGGTAGTCAAAGATGCGCCGGGTTTTCTGGTCAACCGCATTTTGTTGGGGTATATCAATGAAGCCGGCCGTATTTTGAGCGAAGGCGGCACGATCGATGAGATCGATCGTTTTGCCGTCAACTTCGGATTGCCCATGGGGCCTTTCACTTTGTCCGATGAGGTTGGTTTGGACGTGGGAGTCAAGGTGCTGCATGTTTTGGAAGCGGGCCTGGGACCCCGGTTTAAGCCGGCCTCCATTTTTGACGGCATCCTGCCTAAAAAGCTTCTTGGGAAGAAATCGGGCAAAGGGTTTTATATTCACGGCAAAAAACGCACGGTCAATAACGAAGTGCAGGCGCTTGTCAAGGCGGGCGGCAAGGTGACTGAACATGAGGCCATTGAGCGGATGATTTATATCATGATCAACGAAGCGGCCCTCGTCCTGCAGGAGAAGGTGGTGGACGGCCCGGATGCCGTGGATATCGGTATGATCATGGGCACGGGCTTCCCGCCTTTCAGGGGAGGGCTTTTGCGCTACGCGGACTCTATCGGCATAGACACATTAATGGAAAGACTGGAAGCGTTGGAATCGCGTTTTCAGGACGGGCGTTTCAAGCCTTGCGACTATATTTTGGAGCTGAAGAAAAATGGAAGACAGTTTTATACTTAAAAAGAAAGATTCCCGGCCGGCCAAGGGCATAAAGGCTTCGCTCAAGAAGAATATCCTTATCGGTGTCGTTGGCATGGCCGGTGCCGTTTTGTTGGCCGCCTTAGGCTGGTATTTGTATTTCGAGTCGCAGTTTACCGTTTATCGGGACAGCCAGTATCAGTTTTCGATCAAATATCCTAAAACCTGGAAGGTGGTCACTGCCCCCAAACCCAGCGTGGCAGTGGCCTTCCTGCGTCCCAAGGACACGGTCCTGGACACCGTGACGGAGAATTTCACCGTTGTCGTCCAGCCGCTTTCAGTACAAGACCATGTTCTGGCCGTATTCAATGCCAACGTCAAAAACCAGATGCTGGCGGTGTTCGGCAAACATATCATCATTGCCCGGGACCAGCCGATGCATTGGGGCTGGCGCCAGGGACATGAAATGGTTTTCAAGGCGCCGGTTCCCGACCATTTGGTCATGGTCAATGCCTGGACGCTGCGTATCGACCATGCCTACATCATGACCTATTTCGGAGACCTGAACAAATTTTCAAAAGATTCCCTTATCGTGGATGAAATGATCCGTTCTTTCCGCCTGCAATAACTTTTCTAGAATCCCATGCGTTCGACGAGGAACTCCTTGAGGCTGCGGCATTGCAGGTAAGGGTTGGTTTGCTTCTGGCGCCCCATGGTGTCCGTCGGGGTGGCTCCGTAATTGTGTCCGGGGTAGATCACGGTCTCATCGGGCAGTTTCATGAGGACTTCATAGAGGCTGTGGTACATGACCGCAGGATCGCCGCCCGGCAGATCGCACCGTCCGCAGCCGTCGATAAAAAGCGTGTCCCCGCTGATGAGCTGGTCCTGGGGGCCTAAAAAACATTGGCAGCCCGGCGTATGGCCCGGCGTATGCAGGATATCAAAGGTGATTTTCCCTACCGACAATTTGTCTTTGGAAGTCACATCCACAAGTCCTTGGAGGCGCGGCCGCAGCGGGGGGTATTCAAACTTGGAAATGTACACCGGCACCTTATGCAGGGTCAAAAGTTTCTCCAAACCATTGACGTGGTCGGGATGGGCGTGGGTCAGAAAGACCTTGGTGATCTTATATCCCAGCCGTTTGGCTTCCCTGCAAAGAAAATCCACGTCCCAGGCAGGGTCAACCACGGCCATTTCCCTGGTTTCAGGGTCGCCTAAAAGATAAAGGAAATTGTTGAGAGGCCCTATTTCGTATTGTTGGATGAGCAGTCTTGACATAAAAACCCCCGGCTTTATAATGAACAGCGGTTTTGAAAGCATCTTACATCATACCCGGAGGTTAATCAAATGGCCCTTTTAGAATCCGTTAAAATTCCCTTAGGCACGACGATGCCTGCCTTTGAATTAAAAGATCCTTATGGGAAATCCCATAAATCCTCCGAGCTTTTCGGCGAGCGCGGCCTGCTGGTCGTTTTTACCTGCAACCACTGCCCGTATGCCCTGGCTGTCTGGCCCCGGCTTGTCCGTCTCGCCCGGTACGGCAGGGGCATGAGGGTCAATTGTGCCGCCATCAACCCCAATATCAACCCTGATTATCCCGATGACGCTCCGGATAAAATGATCCTCAAGATCAAGGAATTGGGCATTGATTTTCCGTATTTGGTCGATGATACCCAGCAGGTGGCGGAGGCCTTCAAGGCCCAATGCACGCCGGACATTTATTTGTTCGATAAGAACAAGGCGCTTGTCTACCATGGCCGCATCGATGATAACTGGAAAGACGAGGACGCGGTCAGGTGCGAAGAACTGAAAGAGGCCATGAACAATATGGCTGCCGGCCGGCCGATTTCCAGCAAGCAGACCCCTTCCATGGGATGTTCAATTAAGTGGAAAGGTTAACCCCTTACGAATTCGAAGCAATTGGGCCTTTTGGGTTGTTCCATCAAGTGGAGAAGTTAGGCCGTTTTCATGGAATTCATCAATCGCATAACCGAAGCCGGGGACTTGTCGCAAATCACCGATGATCTTTTGAAGGATGTCCGGGGTGATTTTGACCTGGGGGTTTTGTATATTTGCCCCTGGCCGCCCTATGACCCGGTCCAGGTTTTCCAGGCCCTTAAGCAGAAGGTCAATGTCCGCCATTTGATCTGTTGCAGTTGTGCGGGAGTGATCGGTGCCGGCCGGGAGATCGAAGGCCGGCCGTCGGCATCGCTGATGCTCATGCGTCTGCCGCAGGTGAAAGTTTCCCCTTTCGCCCTGACCCAGCCGGTGCTTGAGTCATTAAAGGAAAAGGAAGACTGGTGGCGCCTGCTTGAAGTCTATCCCAATGAGAAGCCCGCTTTTTTGGCCTTTGCCGATCCATTTGCCTTTGACGGCAACACTTTTTTATCGGGATTAAACCAGGCCTATCCCGGAAGTCCAGTGATAGGCGGCCTGGCCTCGGCGGCTTCCAGCCCCGGGGAAAACATATTGGCCATGGACGGCGAAGTGATGCGGGAAGGCCTTATCGGTGTGGCAATGACAGGCAACCTCGCGGTCGAGACCGTGGTCTCCCAAGGCTGCCGTCCCATTGGAGAGATCTATATTGTTACAAAAGCCCAGCGCAATATCATTTTTGAATTGGCAGGCCGCCCTTTTTTAAAGTGCTTGGAAGAAGTATTGGGCCGTGGCACGGACTATGACCGTCATCTGGCGCATGAAGCCATTTTTATCGGTATTGCCATGAACGAATATAAAGAAAAATTCCAGCGGGGCGACTTTTTGATCCGCGGAGTCATGGGCCTGGACCCCAAAAGCGGTGCCGGTGCCGTCGGAGACTTTATACGGGTGGGGCAGACCGTACAGTTCCATTTGCGCGATGCCAGGACAGCCGACGAGGATTTGCATGAGTTGTTAAAGCAGCAAACGGCCCTCAAGCGCACAGGCCTCCATGGGGCCTTTGTTTTTTCCTGCAACGGCCGCGGGATGAATCTTTTTAAAGAACACGATCATGATATCCGGATCATCCAGGAGCATCTGGGGCCGGTTGCGGCCGCGGGATTTTTTTGCGCCGGGGAGATCGGGCCGGTCGGAGGAATAAATTTCCTGCACGGTTTTACCAACAGCATGGCCTTATTTTATCCCCAACAGGTATGATCCCTGCCACCCCTTATCTGGAGCGCATGTTGTCTTTTGTCCGCGAGGCCGGCACAATCGCCCTGGATTTGATGGCGCACAGCGATCCCGGCTTAAAGAAAGACAGTACCGTCATCACCCTTGCGGACAAGGCGATTTCCGATTTGGCCAGACGCAGCCTCAGCGATGTGCTTTCAGACCCGGGGCACATCCTTATCGATGAAGAAGACGGCAGGGCATTGGAATATTTGGACCCCAAACGGCTCGAGCGGACCCCTTTTGTCTGGGCCCTGGACCCCATCGACGGCACACGCTTGTACGCCAATCGCATGCCGTTGTACGGGATTTCCCTGGGGCTCATCAAGGACTTAAAACCATGGCTGGGGGTCGTGTATTTTCCCTATTTAAAGGAACTTTTTTATTGCGACGGCCAGGAAGCGTATTTTGTGCACAATCCCTTTGGCCCCCAGGAGATCAAAACAAAGATCGTCCCCATCGATGAAAAACCCTCGCCCCGTTCCCTGTTTTTTTGCAATGATACTTTTTTTGATAAATTTTACTGGGGCGACAAAGATTTCCACATCATGATCAACGCCTGCGCTGTAGTCAATCTCTGCTGGCCGGCCATTGCCCGCGGGATAGGCTGCTTTCTGCGCTGCCACCTGTGGGACTTTGCCGGGAGCTGGCCGATCATCCGGCGAGCAGGGCTGGATTTCCGCCGCATTTCCGACGGAAAAATTATGGACAGCCTCCAGGCAGACCTGTTTGACCGTTCGCCCGTGGCCTGGCACCTGAAGGAATATTATCTGATATCGAGCGAAGCCAATTTTAAAGAAATTTTGTCAAAAATAGTCAGGCGCTCTCCTTGATAAAGGTCCATTTAGGTGCTATACATAAATTAGCCGACAGCAATCATCCGTTAAATCTTAAGGCCCGCTGGGGTTTTCCCTGGGCACGCCAAGACAAAACCAAAAAAGATGATTCTGCCGGTTTTTTTAGCCTTCACAAGCCCGCCTTTGATGTTATAATGTACGCTTGTAAAAATTTTTAAATAATGCATGCGTCAAAAACCTTACAAATACAAAGGAACAGGGAATATTGTCTGAACGGTTTATTCGAATCCACAAGAAGTTCCATCTGGATGAGCTTAAGACCCATCTGATGACCTACGGGGCCTTGTCCGGGACCTGCGCCAATTGCAAGGAGATGGACTTGAGGATCGATGCCCTTCAATGCCCGGGATGTAAGACCGATTTTAAATACATCGCCTTCCAAAATGTCAGGGACCACATGCCTAAGATGCAAAAGATCAGCCATGAAAGGCCCAACATCGTTTTTGTGGATTACGATGATTTCAAGCGTCTTGAAGGCGAAGAAAAAGCCAAAGGGATATTGGGATGATCAATAAAGAGCGGCTGATAAGAATTACGCAGGGCCTGATCGGCATCAATTCAGTTAACCCGCCGGGCAACGAGGTGTCGGTTGCGGATTTTGTCGCCCGTGATTTAAAGGCGATCGGCCTTCAGGTCAAAGTCCATTCATTCGCCAAAAACCGTCCCAATGTGGTGGCGACCCTTAAGGGCTCATGGCCGAGGCCCAAAGCGCAACGCGAAGCGTTACTGATAACGCCGCATTATGACACCGTGCCTTTCGGCGAGGGTTGGAAATTCGACCCGCTGGGCGGCGTCATCCGTCACGACCGCATTTACGGCCGGGGGGCCAGCGACGACAAAGGCAATTGCGCCGTGGGCATGGAGGTATTGCACAGCATGGTCGAAGACGGTATCCGCCCGCAGAGGGACATTGTTTTTGCCGCCACGGCCGACGAGGAGACCGGAAGCCGTCTGGGGATCATCCCTTTGTTGAGCAAAGGCATCCTGCGCCCCAAAGCCGCTTTGATCACCGACTCAGAAGAATTCGACGCTATCATCGCGCAAAAAGGGCTTCTGCATTGCCGGGTTCAGATTTTCGGGAAAAAAGCCCATGGGGCCTATAATTGGCTGGGCGTCAACGCCATTGAAATCGCGGCAAGGGCCATCAACCGCCTTAAGAAACACCAGTTTAAATATAAAAAACACCCGTTGCTTGTACCGCCGACCAAGAACATCGGTACCATCCGCGGGGGAGATAAGGTCAACATGGTGGCGGATTTTTGCGAGTTCGCCCTGGATTTGCGTTTCATGCCGGGGATGACGGCCGGTAAAATTTTAAAAGAAATCAAAGGCGTCATCGCCCAAGAGACCAAGAATTTTAAAATAATCATCGATGATACCCAAAAGCCATACGGGATCGATGCGGGGCATCCTTTTGTCAAGACCTATGTGGATACATGCAGGAAAATGGGCTTCAAAGCCAAATTAAAAGGCAGCCAGGGAGCGACCGTCATCACCTTTTTCCAGGACTACGGCATTCCTGCATTTTCGACGGGATGGGGCAGCCACGGGGTCATCCATGCCAATGATGAGTACGCGGAAATTAAAATACTATACAACGGGGCCAGGGTCTTAGAGCGCTTTATTAAGGAATACGATGTTGTTTAGGGCCTTTTTACTGACATTATTCCTGGGGTGCGCCTTTTCCCGAAGCTCGCATGCTGAAACCATCTACTATTCCATCCGCCAGATAGGGTTTGACGGTAAGGCGAGCCTGACCATGGCCGGCCCCAGGAATTATAAAGGACGCAAGACCCTGTTGGTCGCTTTCAAGGCCCGCGGCGCGCATTATTGGGACAATGAGGACATCTATCTGGACCCGTCGACGTACAAGCCGCTGTTTGTGGAACGCAATTTCAGTTTGAGCATTTTCGGCCAGGGCAAAGTTTCGGAAGATTATGTCAGTTCCAAAGGGCAGATCCTTATTACCAAGGTGGACGGCGACCGTGTGACCCATCAGGTCATCAATGAAGTCGGCAGCGTGGACAATATTTATGGGTTTATTTATCGTTACCGTAAGGAAGGATCATTTAAAATAGGGGATGTCATTCACATGATCCTGCCGACCAGGGATTTAAAGCTCCGTCTGGTCAAGCGCATGAAGCTTAAAATAGGCAGGAAATCTTATGAAAGCTATTTTATGGAAAGCCAGCCGCGGAGATATAAAATCTGGTTCGCTGACTCCGGGCTTAAATTGCCGCTGCGCATCACCGGTTCCATCGGGTTCCTTAATTCAGTGATGACGATGACAGGCTATAAAGAATAAACAAAAGGCCCTATTCCATCAACGTCGTTAAGGCGGGTGCTAATGCGGGGGAGAATGAAGTGACTAAGCGTCTTCCTAATACACGAGGCTATTATGGTCCTTTCGGGGGGCGGTTCGCGCCCGAGACCCTGATGGCAGTGCTGTCTCAATTGGAAAAACAGTACGCGGCCATTAAAAAAGATAAAGCTTTCCGGAAGGAACTGGAGTTTTATCTCAAGGAATATGCCGGAAGACCTACGCGTCTCTATTTGGCCAAAGGCTTAAGCGCGCATTTGAAAAAGCTCAAGGTTTATTTAAAGCGCGAGGACCTCCTGCATACGGGCGCGCATAAGATCAATAACACCCTGGGACAGATACTGGTGGCCCGGCGCATGGGCAAAACGCGTATCATCGCCGAGACGGGCGCCGGCCAGCACGGGGTGGCCACGGCGACGTGTGCGGCCCTCTTCGGGCTTAAATGTGTGGTCTATATGGGTTCCGAGGACGTCCAGCGCCAATCCCTCAACGTGCTGCGTATGAAATTGATGGGTGCGACCGTGATCCCCGTCGAAAGCGGGTCTAAAACGCTCAAAGACGCCATGAATGAAGCGGTGCGCGACTGGGTGACCAACGTGGCGGACACCTTTTATATTATAGGTTCAGTGGCGGGGTTCCATCCCTACCCGGCCATGGTGCGTGATTTTCAGTCCGTGATAGGCCGGGAGGCCCGGCGGCAATTCTTGGCCTTGAACAAGAGATTACCGGATTATCTGCTCGCCTGTGTCGGCGGAGGCAGCAATGCCATGGGCTTGTTCCATCCATTTTATGCAGACGCCTCCGTCAAAATGATAGGAGTGGAAGCCGCAGGGCACGGGGTGCATACGCAACAGCATGCCGCGACATTAAACCTTGGCACGACCGGCGTTTTGCATGGCAGCAAATCCAAGCTTTTGCAAAACAGCGACGGTCAAGTACAGGTGGCGCACTCCATTGCCGCGGGATTGGATTATCCGGGGGTCGGCCCCGAACATGCCTATTACCAGGCCAGCGGCCGCGCCCAATACGTTACTGTTACCGATGTGGACGCGATCGAAGGCTTAAAACTTTTGTCCCGATTGGAAGGGATCATCCCTGCCATGGAGACGGCCCATGCTATTGCGTATTTGCCGAGGCTTGCCCGCCGGGTCAAAAAGACGGCAACGGTCATCGTCTGCCTTTCCGGACGCGGGGACAAGGACATGAACCAGATTTCTCAATTGATCTAAATGAACCGGATCGAACAAAAATTTCAGGAATTGAAACAGCAAAAGCGTAAGGCCTTTATTGCCTTCATTACCGCCGGCGATCCTGATTTGTCTTCTACCGGGAAGCTGGTCAGGGCCCTGGAGGAGGCAGGCGTGGATATCATTGAATTGGGCGTCCCTTTTTCCGACCCCCTGGCCGACGGCCCCATTATTCAAGCCTCTTATCACCGGGCTTTAAATCATGGGACGACCGTCAAAAAAATTTTAGAGACGGTCAAGCGCCTGCGCCGCACGACATCCATTCCCTTGGCGCTGATGAGTTCTTATAATCCTATTTTTCATTTCGGTGAACAGAAGTTTATCGAGTCCTGCGTCGAAGCGGGGGTGGATGGACTGATTGTGCCTGATTTGCCCCCGGAAGAAGCTGTCAAGCTTCGCCGTCTTGCCCGGGAATATGATGTGGCGACTGTCTTTTTTGTGGCACCCACCAGTACCGACGATCGCATCAAATCCAATACCATGGCGGCCAACGGGTTTGTTTATTATGTCTCGTTGACAGGGACGACGGGCGTCCAAAAAGCGGTGGCGTCCGCCGTGATCAGGCACGTCCGGCATATCAAACGCTTCACCCCAAAGCCCGTTTGCGTGGGTTTTGGCATCTCAACGCCGCAGCAAGTCAGGGCCATTGCCCGGGCCGCCGACGGTATTATTGTCGGCAGCGCCATCGTCAAGACTATCGAGGCGCACAGGGGCAGGCGTGACCTGTTGCCGTCCGTCAAGCGCTACGTTTCTTCATTAGTGAAAGCCCTGAGATAATATGCGCCGCCTCACCTCATTGCCTAATCAAATCCGCATCGTTACCCGGGACATCAAAGACCGCGACAGCGTTTCCATCGGGGTATGGCTCGCCGCCGGCGGCCGATATGAGACGCAGGGCAATAAGGGTGTGGCGCATTTTTTGGAGCATATGGCTTTCAAGGGAAGCGCTCAATATTCCTGCGATGAGATCAAACAGACGGTGGAAGGTGTCGGCGGGTGCCTGAATGCCTTTACCGGTGAAGAAGAGACCTGTTATTATGCCAAGGTGCCCGGGGCCCATTGGAAGGAGACCTTCGATGTCCTTGCGGATTTGAGTTTTTTCCCCCGGCTGGCGCCCAAGGACCTGGAAAAAGAGCGCGCGGTCATTTTGGAAGAAATCAAGATGTACCGCGACCTGCCGCAATATTATGTGGGCGAACTTCTCGAGGGGCTTTTGTGGCCGGGCCACCCGCTGGGCCAAAGCCTGGCAGGCACTTGGGCGTCGGTGGGGAAGATGACCGTCGCTCATGTGCGCGATTTTCAGCGCAAACTTTATGTGCCGGCCAATACGGTGATCGCCGTCTGCGGCTCCATAAGGCATGAAGAATTGGTCAGGTGCGTCGCTGCAAAATTAGGGAAACTGAAAGCGGCCGCGGGACCGTCCTATCTTCCCGCCCGCCGTACCCAGGAGCATCCCGGCATCCATTTACATTTCAAACAGACCGAACAGATGCATTTGGCCATGGGTTATCTGGGTTATGAGACCAACCATAAGGACTATTATGTCCTGGCCTTGTTGAATATCATCTTAGGCGGGAACATGTCCAGCCGTTTATTCAATGAAGTCCGGGAAAAGCGCGGGTTGGCGTATTCCGTTTCCAGCGGCGCCAAAAGCCTGGATGATACCGGAGCTTTCATGATCCGCGCCGGCGTGGACAATGCCAAGATCGTCGATGCTCTCCAATTGATCCTTAAGGTTTTGGCTGGGGTCGCCTCCGGCGGAGTCGAAGAAGGGGAGTTTGTGCGCGCCCGGGAATATTATATCGGCCAATTCCTGCTGGGTATGGAAGATACCATGGACCAGATGCTTTGGACGGGCAGCGGGGTCATCAGCAATGACCAGGTCAAGACCATGGGAGACGCCATTAAAAAGATCAAGGCGGTGACCAGGAGCGATATTCAACGCGTGGCCCGTGAAATTTTGGATCCGTGCAGGTTGAACCTCGCCATCATCGGTCCTATGAGCGACGGGCAGCGAAAACAGATCGCGGACCTGACGGGTGCTGTTGCTTAAAAAATCCAATTATGCTATGATTGAATTATGGAATCGACACAGACTCATGAACCTATTGTAACGCTAACGGATGCGGCTGCGGCCAAGGTCCGGTCTATGATGGCCAAGGAAGGCAAGGAGGGGCATGCCTTGCGTTTCGGCGTTGTCACCGGCGGCTGCGCGGGGCTTTCCTATGAAATGAAATTTCAAAAGGCCCCTTATGAGAATGATGTCCTTTTTATGCACAACGGCGTCAATATCATTGTCAACCAGGAAAGTGTTGAGTTCGTCAAGGGTGTTGAGATCGATTACGTGGACACCTTGCGCGAATCCGGCTTTAAATATAAAAACCCCCAGGCCAAATCCAGTTGCGGCTGCGGCACTTCTTTTAGTTAATCCTTAAGGAACTCCTTCATGCCTTCTCAGACCGTAAAGACGCTTAAAGCTGAAAGACTGCCTGACGCCAATTGCCTGGCCTACGAACCGCTGGCGGGTTCAAAAAAGGTTTACCGGGCGGGATTGACCAGGACTGATATCCGGGTGCCGTTCCGCGAAGTCGAACTTTCCGACACGCAAACCCACGACGGAAAAATCATACCGAACGGGCCGGTCAGGCTTTACGATACCTCGGGCCCTTATACCGATCCCTCGGTGCAGGTGGACATCACCCAAGGACTGCCGCAATTGCGGTCAAAATGGATTTTAGAACGCGGGGACGTCGAATTTTTAAAGGCACCCAGTTCGCAGTACCGTAATCAACGGGACAACGATCTGGATCTTGCGCCTGTCCGTTTTCCGTCCATCCGCAAACCTTTACGGGCCAAGGAGGGTGGAAACGTGACCCAGATGCATTATGCCCGGCGGGGCATGATCACACCGGAGATGGAATTTATCGCGGTGCGCGAGGGATGTTCTGCGGAATTTGTGCGCGATGAAGTGGCCCGCGGGCGCGCCATCATCCCCTCGAATATCAACCATCCCGAACTTGAACCGATGGTCATCGGCCGCAATTTTTTGGTCAAGATCAATGCCAATATCGGCAATTCTGCCGTTTCGTCGTCGATCGCCGAAGAAGTGGAGAAGATGGCCTGGGCCATCCGCTGGGGAGGGGACACGGTCATGGACCTTTCGACGGGCAAGAACATCCACGAGACCCGCGAATGGATCCTGCGCAACTCCCCGGTGCCCATCGGCACGGTGCCTATTTATCAGGCCCTGGAAAAGGTTGACGGCCGCGCCGAAGACCTGACCTGGGATATTTTTCGTGATACGCTCATCGAACAGGCTGAGCAGGGGGTGGATTATTTTACCATCCACGCCGGCGTCTTATTGAGATATATCCCCCTGACCGCCAAACGCACGACGGGTATTGTGTCCCGCGGCGGTTCCATCCTGGCCAAGTGGTGTTTGAGCCGCCATCAGGAAAACTTCCTGTATACCCATTTTGAAGAAATTTGCTCCATCATGAAGGCGTATGACGTCTCTTTTTCGTTAGGGGACGGCCTGCGCCCGGGCAGCATCGCCGATGCCAATGACGCGGCGCAGTTTGCGGAATTGGAAACCTTAGGGGAATTGACCAAGATCGCCTGGAAGCACGATGTGCAGGTGATGATCGAAGGCCCGGGGCATGTGCCCATGCATTTGATCAAGGAGAATATGGACAAGCAGTTGTCAATCTGCCATGAAGCGCCGTTTTATACCCTTGGGCCCCTGACTACCGATGTCGCCCCTGGCTATGACCATATCACCTCTGCCATCGGGGCGGCCATGATCGGCTGGTTCGGCACAGCCATGCTTTGTTATGTTACTCCCAAAGAGCATTTGGGATTGCCTGACAAGAAGGACGTCAAAGACGGGATCATTGCTTATAAAATCGCCGCTCACGCCGCAGACTTGGCCAAGGGCCATCCGGGGGCGAGAGGCTGGGATGACGCGCTTTCCAAGGCCCGGTTTGAATTCCGTTGGAGGGACCAGTTTCATTTGTCGCTCGATCCCGAAACCGCTGAAAGTTTCCACGACCAGACCCTGCCCGCCGAAGGGGCCAAGCTCGCCCATTTTTGTTCCATGTGCGGCCCTAATTTCTGTTCCATGAAAATCACCCAGGATGTCCGCCAATTCGCCGAACAAGGGATGCAGGAAAAGGCCAAAGAATTCAGGGACAAGGGTGGAGAGATCTACGGATAAGGTTCAGATGATCAAGTGACGGCCAGGGCTCCGGTCGTCGCAAAGGCCTCGGCAAATTCTTCCACCAGGCCCAGGAGCCTCTGATGGCACGCTTCCAGATCATTGAGCGCTTTAGTGCGGTATTCGAGGGATTCTTCCACCATCTGCGGGAAAAGCTTGCGGTAATACTCAATCCCTTCCAAAAGATTATTTTTAAATTCCGTAAAATATTTGACCTTTTGATCGGTGATGTTTCTAAGAGATTTGGCAACGTCTTTCTTGAGATAATCTACGTACATGCCCAATTCTTTGATGAACATGTTGGGTCTGGGTGTGTCGTTCAGAAGATTGATACGGCCGTAGATATGGTCGGCCATTTCTTTTAACGTGGCTATTTGGGAAAAGTAGGCCAGATTAGGGCCCGGGCAGACCGCGGTAAAGCCGGGGACCCTGGTAGTAATGTTATTTTTAACGATGGCCGGCTGGCCCAGATCATGGCAGATACAGGCCTTGACCACAATGGCCTCGAGGTGTTTTTTATATTCTGCCTCGTCCAGGTTCAAGGCATTGAGCTGGTCGATCTTAAGCTTCTGGTACTGGCGGCTGGCGGTGCAGATCGGCTCTTCGGTAAATTCGGTATTTGAAACCAAGTGGCCTTTAGGACAGGCGCTGCCTGGACGGCCTCGCATGACCTTAAGATTCTTTTCAATATCGCTCAGGGAATCCCTTATACTGTTAAAAGGGACGCCTAAGGGAGAGACCTCGCTGACGTACAGGTCTTTTTCACCGGCCTTGGACAGTTTTTCCAGGGTGATGGCGTCAACGTTAGTGACCTCAGGACACAGCAGAAAAGGCGTGGCCCAGCCGGTGGCATTTAATCCGTAATGGGCCCGTAAGAATTTATCTTCGTTATGGGTGCCGATACCGCCCTGGGCAGTGATCTTGACCTCATGGGGTTTGGCGAAAAAGCCTTTGTTCTTCAGCTTCAGGGCCTCGTTATAAATATGATGCAGTTCGTCGGTCAGCTGTTGGCGTTTGACCCGGAACTCTTCCAGGATAGGGCCCATCAAGTACCCATCCGTGGCAAAAGCATGGCCGCCGCAATTAAGGCCCGATTCGACGCGGTATTCTGAGATCCACAGGCCTTTTTTGGCGAAGAATTTTCCCTGCACGATGGAGGATCGGAAATCGCTGACCTTCAAAATGATTTTTTTCTTGATGTCGCCTGTGGCATCGGCATAGAAATCCTTGAATTGCTCGGCATAAGCATACAGCCGGCGGTTGATGCCCGCGGAGAACACAATGGCTGACCGCAGGCTGCTCGCGGCGTAACCGCGCAGCGCTGAAAGGGCGTCGGAAAACTCGGCAGGTAAAAGGGCGCCTTGGGTGTCATAATTATTGCGGTCAAGCTTGGTCATGATGTTGACATTGATATCACCGGGCCGGATCGATTCGCGCAAATTTCTTTGAAGGTCCGCCTTGAGTTTAAGATCAGGGCACTCCAGCATGTGCCGCCAGGCAGCCTTGAGTACGGAATCTTCGGGAAGCATTTCGAAATATTTGGTGATCTCGCTGCCCGCCTCAAAGGGGGAGTTTTTAAGTTCTTCAAACTGGCGCTGAACGATGCGGTTGACCAGGTCCAAATACGCGGTGATGCGCCGCGCGCGGAAATCGTCATCGTGTTTAGTAATGGGGGTATAATGTTCACCCTCTTTTTCGCAATAGAACTGGCGCATCTGTTCGATCAGGGTATCATCCACCAGCGAAATGACCGAGTGAATGCCATAGCGCGCCACCTTAATAGGCGTGTCGATCGAAAATGCGGTCCCCATCACGGGTATGTGAAAAGAATGGATCTGCTTTGCCATATGAGTACAAATATACCCTATTTCATTTCAAAAAGCAAATTTTATATATAATTCTAAAGCCCTTAAATTTTTCGGGGAGTATGTGAATGGATATATTGTCAACCTGGGCCAAAGAAGCTGTTGACAATCGGCAATTTCTTGATATTCTTTATAAGCATATGGATCGATTATTTTATTTGGAATTGGCCCGCCGGAGCATGAACGGTGAGCAGTTGGATAATGCCGCCTGTGCCGGGATATTGTCCGATACTTCCTTAGAGATTTTGACGCTTTTGGATGCCGCGTATCAGGTTCGTAAGCATTATTTCGGCAAAGAGGTGCGTGTGCATATCCTGAACAATGCCCAAAACGGACATTGCCGGGAAGATTGCCATTACTGCGCCCAGGCCAGTTCTTCGGCGGCACAGATCGAAGAATACGGCATCAAACCCGACGAGGAGATTCTCCAGGAAGCGCGCCAGGCTTACGCCAAAGGGGCCGCTTGTTATTGCATGGTATTTGCCGGCCGCGGCGCTTCCCAGTCTCGCATTGAGCACCTTAAACGCCTCCTGGCCGGCATCAAGAGCGAATTCCCCGATAAAGAAATTTGCGTTTCCACAGGGTTTGTGTCTGATGAAGGGGCTGTCGAATTAAAAAAGGCGGGCTTGGACCGCTTGAACCACAATTTGAATACGTCCGAAGCCCATTATCCGAACATTTGCACGACGCATACCTTTACCGACAGGCTCAATACGCTGCTGGCGGCCAAGGCGGCGGGGCTCAAGGTCTGTTCCGGCATGATCGTCGGCATGGGGGAGAACAATGCGGACATTATTGAGGTGGCCCTGCGGTTGAGGGCTTTAAAGGCAGAATCCATCCCGGTCAATTTATTGGTCCCTATTGAAGGTAATGTTCTTGGCGCCCCGGGATCCGCCCTCACCCCTGATTTTATTTTAAGGGTGTTGTGTTTGTTCAGGTTTTTGAACCCGGCGTCGGAAATCAGGGTGGCGGCCGGCCGGGAAATACATTTGCGTTCCATGGAAGTGATGGCATTATATCCGGCCAATTCTTTGTTTTTACAAGGGTATTTAAACGCTAAAGGCGCCTCTAATGCCCGTACCTTACAGATGATCAAGGATGCCGGTTTTAGTATAAAATCCGAAGTTGATTTGGATGAATTGCTCGAACGAATGCCGCAGCAAGATGGTATCACCGACAGCCCCAAGGTATTGCTAAAGACCCTGAAAGAACTGCGCCCGGCTATTTAAAAAAGAGAAAATTATATTTTATGGCGTCCCCTACATTAGGGATGTGCAAGTGTTATTTTCGGTTTTTTCTTGCCAAAACAGGACGCCATGCTATAGTGTAAAATCGACTTACTTTTCGTAACCAAATAGTATCTATATAGATAGAAGAGGCCATTTATGTCACTCGAGAAACGCCCTGTCACAAGATTTGAATTGCTCATGGATGCCGGTTATGGCGCGCAAAAAGCAGGGGACATCCTGCTGGGGGCCTTTGTCGGCATGGGGCAATATGTTTATGTGGAGCCCATGATCCCCGCTGAAATTTCCCCGCCGGCCAGGAGCCGTGCGGCCCTTTCCGGGGTCATCATCCGTCTGGCGGATTTTGACGTTACCAATATCGGCAATGACACGGATTTGATCCTGGCCGCCCATGAAGTGGTCCTGGACCGCCGGCTTGACGACAGAGAATTTAATGCCAATGCCAAGATTTTGCTGGACATGGGAGACCAGGAAGATAATCCTGAATCCTATGAAATGGTGCTCAAGCGCTGCACCAAGCTGTCTTTAAGCGTCATTCCTTTTAATGTGGATGCCGAATCCCGGACCCTTATCAAGGAGTTGGGGGGCAAGGGGCAGAATTTGTATTATCTCGGGATGCTCTCCTTCATTTACAACATGGACGAGGAGATCGTTAAAAAAGAGATCCTTAAGACCTTCGGCAAAAAGCTCAAAGAAGACATCATGGCCAAAAATATCACCCTGTATCACAATGGCTACCAACTGGCCAAGGAAAAAGTGTTTTTCCGTGTAGAAGTGCAATGCCACGAGCGTCCCGGCCAACAGATCCTTATCGACGGCAATACATCCATGAGCCTGGGGCTTATCGATGCGGGGTTCAAGCTGTTTTCCGGTTATCCCATCACCCCGGCATCTTCCATTATGCATACGCTGGCCAAAAATTTTCCGTCCTATGGCGGCCTGGTGCACCAGGCGGAAGATGAGATCGCGGCCATCGGCGCCGCGGTGGGCTCCTATTATGCCGGTAAGCCGGCCGTGACCGCAACTTCCGGACCGGGCCTGTCCTTAAAGCAGGAATTCATCGGTTTTGCCTCAGCCGCGGAAATCCCTCTGGTTGTCATCGATGTCCAGCGTGCCGGACCATCGACGGGGATGCCTACCAAGACCGAGCAGTCGGATTTGTTGGCGGCCTTGTGCGGCAGCCACGGGGACTACGCCAAGATCATCCTCAGCGTTTCCAACGTCATTGATTGTTTCTACGCCCCGCATTTGGCCAGGTACCTGGCTGAGAAATTGCGCGTGCCGGTTTTTATCCTGAGCGATTTCCAGACAGCCAACAGTTATAAGGTTGTGGCCAAATTCAAGCTGGCCCAGATGAACGGCGGGGTGGACGATATCCCGGATTTTGTGTTCGAGCGTTTCCATATGAAACGTCTGGCCGGGCCCGTACAAATGGTGCGCACCCTGCAAACCGTGCCCGGTACCGAAGGCGGCATGCGCCGTATCACCGGCCTCAATACCGATGAGCAGGGCAAGATCAATTATTTCTCCGACCACCATCAGCGTTCCCACGCAGTGCGCAACGAGAAGATCCATCAAGTCCGGCGGGTACTGACCCTGCCGGAAATGTTCGGCAAGGACACCAATGAGGTTTTGATCGTGGGCTGGGGTTCCAGCCGCGGCGCCATCGAGGAGGCCATTTCCCTTTGCGAAAAGAACGGCGTTCCGGCGTCAGGAATGCATTTGCGGGTGGTGTATCCGTTGCCCTTGATGCTCAAAGATGTGTTTACCAAATATAAGAAGGTTATGACCGTAGAGGTCGCCTTCGGTGATCCTTTGAAACCATCGCCATTGGCTTTATTGTTAAGATCAGAAACTCTGACGGACGTCCGTCCCCTCGTGGCTGATGCCACCGGTCGGCCGCTGCGTCCCAGAATTATTATGAATAAGATTCAGGAGGCTTTGAAATGACTACAGATACAATTTCCAAACCGGCGCCGACGCCGATCACCATAAAAGAACTGAACACCGAAAATCCCCGCTGGTGCGCCGGCTGCGGCGATTTCGGGATCATCATGGGCTTGAAAAGATTTATCGTCGAGCGCCAGCTTTCGCCGTCCCAAACGGTGAATGTTTCCGGGATCGGCTGCTCAGGCCGCGCGCCGAACTACTTCAATACCTATGGCGTGCATTCGATCCACGGCCGCGCCATCCCCATTGCCTTAGGGATAGCCCTGGCGCAGCCCGGCTTAAATTTGTTTGTGCACTCCGGAGACGGGGACGCCCTGAGCATCGGCGGCAATCACCTGATCCACGGCATCAACAAGAATTTCAAGTGCGTATTTTTGATGTATGACAATGAGGTCTACGCCCTGACCAAGAATCAGACATCCCCCACGACACGCCACGAGCACCCGACCAATACCCAGCCGCAAGGGACATTTTTGAACCCCTTAAATCCCATCACCCTGGTTTTGGGGTTAGGGGCCTCATTTGTGGCCTCGACCGCGGACTGGATACCGGACCATTTGACCAATACGATGAAGGCGGCCTTCGACCATCCTGGTTTTGCCTTTGTGCATATTTCCCAGCGCTGCCCGCATTTTGATCCGAATAATTTTGATCATAAGAATTCAAGCTGGTTTTCATTCTTAAAGCATCCCAACGGCATTGAGCCTGACCGCCGCCTTGCGGCCAAGACCGAGACCGTGGAACACGACCCTTCGAATCTCACCCAGGCGTTTTCGTACGGGGCCGCTGACCGCCGGTATTTCGGCCTGTTTTTTCAAAATAAGGACAAACCGCGCTACGACAACATCCTTCATAATTTGGTGGAGAAAGCGCCCAAAAAAGATCCATCAAAAATCCTGGACAGCTATTTGATTTAAGCCATGGAAAACCTCATCATCATCGGCTCGGGGCCTGCGGGGCACACCGCGGCCGTTTATTCAGCCCGTGCCCGCCTTAATCCTTTGATGTTCGAAGGGGCCTTTGCGGCAGGCGTTGCTGCCGGGGGCCAGTTGACCACAACCACCGAAGTGGAGAATTATCCCGGGTTTTTGTCCATTCCGGGACCGCTTCTCATGGATAAAATGCGCGAGCAGTCCCTGCATTGCGGGGCGCGCATCCTGACGGAAACTGTTGACAGGGTGGACCTGTCGCAGAGACCTTTTAAAGTCCGGGCCGCGGGCAAAGAATATGAGGCCAAGACCTTGATCATTGCCACCGGCGCTCAAGCCCGGCGCATGGACCTGCCGGGCGAGGAGCGTTTGTGGCAGAAGGGGATTTCCGCCTGCGCGGTCTGCGACGGCGCCCTGCCTTTTTTCCGCAATAAATTACTGGCGGTGGTCGGGGGCGGAGATTCGGCCGTTGAGGAGTCCACCTACCTGACCAAATTTGCCTCCAAGGTCCTGCTGCTGGTGCGCCGCGATATGATGCGGGCGTCCATGGTCATGCAGGAGCGTGCCCAAAGCAATCCTAAAATCGAGATCATGTTCGAAACGCTTCCGGTGGAAGTTTTAGGAGATAAAAGTGTTTCCGGCCTGAAAGTCAGGAACACCCGTACCAATGCCGAAAGCATTCTGCCTGTAGGCGGGTTGTTTTATGCGATCGGGCATTTACCCAATACCGCGTTTCTGGAAGGCCAGTTGGAATTGGATGAAGTAGGGTATATCAAAACCAGGCCGGGTACCGCCCAGACAAGCGTGGAGGGCGTTTTTGCCGCCGGCGACGTGCAGGACAAGGTCTACCGTCAGGCGGTCACCTCGGCCGGCACCGGCTGCATGGCCGCCCTGGATGCCGAGCATTTCTTAGCCGCCCATTCTCATTGATAAATGACGCAATTTCTATTCTTTCATTTATAAAAATGTGATAGTATTTTTTTATGGTGACCATTGATTTCAAGAACAAGAGCCTGCATGAATATCTGGACCAGCTTTCCCGCCGGGAGCCTGTGCCAGGCGGGGGATCGGCGGCGGCCCTGACCGCGGCGCTGGGTGCCGGCCTTATCTCCATGGTCACCAATTATTCTATGGGCCGCAAGGCCAACACCAAGGCGGTGGAACAACGCTTGGGGACGATTCTGGCCCAAAGCGAACCCATCCGTTTGAGATTGCTTCAACTCGTGAGCCTTGACAGCGAGGCGTATTTAAAGATTTCCGCGGCCCGGTCTTTGGACAAAAGAGCCCAAAGGCTCGCCGCCCGTGAAGGCAAGGCCGTGCCTTTGGAGGTCTGTAAGCTTTGTTATAAGGCCATCCGGTTAACGCCTTATCTGGTGGAACGCGGCAATCCGTATCTTCTTTCGGATGTGGAGGTGGCCCTCGAACTTCTGCTGTCCGCTTTTAATGCGGCCCGTGTCATGGTGAGGGTCAATTCATGAGCGCGCAAATCCTCGACGGTAAACTGCTGGCTGCCCAGCTCAAAACGGCGTTGACACAGGAAATTAAGCGTTTGCGGGAGTCTGTCCAGGAGGCCCCCCGCATTTTCAGCATAGTTGTGGGGAACGATCCGGCCAGTCTTTCTTATGCCGCTTCGCAGCAGAAGACCGCCCAGGGTGTGGGGATCCAGTATGAGCTGCGCAACTTCAACGCCGAAAGTACGACCCAGGATGATGTGTTGAACTTGATCGGCGAATTAAACAGCTACGACCACGTCCATGGCATTATAGTCAATAAGCCTTTGCCGGCGCAGATGAATTTCAAGGCCATCATCAATGCCATCACTCCGTACAAGGACATTGAAGGCATGAATCTGATGAATTTCGGCAGGCTTTTGATGGGGGAAGAAGGTATTTTCCCCTGCACCCCGTCGGCGGCTTTGGAATTATTGAAATCTTCCGGCGTTCCCTTGAAAGGCAAGCACGCCATTGTCATAGGCCGTTCCGAGATTGTAGGCAAACCCGTGGCCCTCTTATTGTTGAGAGAAGACATGACGGTGACCGTCTGCCACTCCAAGACCATTGACCTGCCCTTTGTCGTGCACGATGCGGACGTTGTGATCGCAGCATTGGGCCGGCCGGGCTTTGTGAAAGGTGAGTGGATCAGGCAGGGGGCGATCGTGGTTGACGTGGGGATCAATCAGGTCGAGGGCAAACTGGTGGGTGATGTGGATTTTGCCTCCGCAGTTCAAAAAGCCTCGCATATCACACCCGTGCCCGGGGGTGTGGGGCCCGTGACGGCTGTCATGCTCATGAACAATGCCGTTAAGGCTTTTAAAATCCTCAATCGAATTTAATCATGAAGACTTTAGTTGTCGGAAATTCCTTGGACGTGCTCCCCGCTATAGAACATATCCATAACGCGGGCGGCCAAGCCGCGCTTTTTGCCACCGAGGGTTTTCTGCCGTATGACCGTTCGCTTTTGCCGGGCCTGGCAGGCGGGGATGTCCGCCAGGAGGACTTGTTCAGGACGTCCTCGGATGTTTTAGCCCGGTGTTGTCCTGCGGTCATCACCGATGAGAGCTTGGGCCGCATCAGCGTCAAACGCAGGCACCTGACCACGGTAAAAAAAACACAGATCGATTATGACCGTCTGATTCTTGTGGACACCGGAGAGCTCATCCTGCCGGCCATCCGCGGCCGGGAACGCAAGGGCGTTTTTGACTGCTGGCGCCTGTCTTCCATTAAAGCACTGCAACAGCACCTGCCGTTTGCCGACGGGGTGATGGTCGCGGCCACCAGGATCCAGGGCCTGAACATGGCCTGTGTTTTGAACCGGTTGAAAAAAGAAGTGACTGTCATTTCTTCCGCGATCGGCCTTTTGCCTGAAATTTTAGACGATGAATCAGGGCTTTTGTTGAAACAAATTCTTGAAGGCAAAGGGATCCGTGTGATCAGCGAGAACGCAGTGGAAGAAATTTTAGGGGAGGCGCAGGTCAAGGCGGTCAAATTAAAATCAGGCAAGGTCTTAGGGTGCGATGCGGTCATTTTTGATGAGGCCAGGGCCGACATACGGATGCTTTCGGAGCCCGCCCTCACCGGGGATGATGAAATCTGCATCGAAGACTGCTTTAAACTGCCTACGCCGCCGCTGGCTCCAGCCCATTTCGGATGTCATGTGCTTGACGGTTTTTACGCCGGGTGGACCAAATTGCCCGACGGCGGACGGGAATATTTAAAATTCGACGGCCCTCAAAATATCTACAAGAAAATTTACGCCCTCGGCCACCACCTGGCAGGAGTGGTGACTTTTAATGCGCCCCAGGACAATGATCGTCTGTTGGGGATACTCCAGCGGCAAGACAATATCACCGGCAAAGAAGAAGAGATTCTTTAATCACCATGTCCCAGCGTGTTTTTATCATTGATGCCCATGGCCTTTGTTACAGGGCTTATTACGCGGTCAAAGCCTTGAAGAACTCCAAGGGCCTGCCCACCAACGCCGTTTTCGGTTTTTGCAATATGCTGCGCAAGATGCTCCTCGACTTTAAACCGACGCACGTGGCGGTCTGTTTTGACGTGGGCAGGGACACCCACCGCCAGAAAAAATTCGCCGATTATAAGATCCAGCGGCAAGCCATGCCTGATGACCTGGTCGTGCAGATCAAAACGATCCGCGAGGTCATCAGCGCTTACAATATCCCTATTTTTGAACTGGAAGGTTATGAGGCCGATGATGTCATGGCGACCCTGGCCCTGCGCTTTGCCAAAAAGGACGCCCAAATTTTTTTGGCCACGGATGACAAGGACATGGCCCAGCTGGTGGGCGAGCATATCAAATTATACAGCCCCCGTCAGGAAAAAGAGTTCGACGGCAAGGGCGTGGAAGAAAAATTCGGGGTCGCCCCCAAGCAGATCACCGACTACATCGCCCTGGCAGGGGATGCTTCGGACAACATCCCCGGGGTTAAAGGCATCGGCGAGAAGGGGGCGCGCAAACTCATTGCCGAATACAAATCCTTGGAAGGGATCTATGAACATATCGACCGGATCACTCCGGCAGGCATGAAGGAAAAGCTGATCGTCTCCCGCCAGGAGGCTTTTTTGAGCAAGGAGCTGGCCACCCTGCACGCCGATGTGCCGGTGGATGCCGCGTTGGGAAATCTGGCTTTTCCTGAACCTGACCGCGGCAAGTTGTTTGCGCTCTTTAATGAATTGGAATTCCGCAAACTGGCCGAGGAATACGCGCCGGCAGGTGCCGCCCAGCAACTCGTCGAAGAATTGAAGGCTTGGGTGGAAACGACCGAAGAAAACCAGCCCCTTTACATTGTCTATGACCTGAAATCCTTACGTAAGGCCAAAGCTTTCGGAGAAGAGCAGTTGAAGCACAGGATTTTTGATGTTTATTTGGCGGATTACCTGCTCTCGGGCGGCCAGGGGCAGTATCATTTGCCGGCTTTGAGGACGACCGGCGAGGGGATGAAGGAGCTTTACACGCTCCAAAAGCGGTTATTGAAGGAACAGGGGCTTGAATTCCTTTTTTATGACGTGGAGATGCCTTTGTCCAATGTTCTTTTTGAGATGGAGACCAACGGCGTACGGATTGATGCGGCGGTATTGGAAAGGTTGTCCAAGGAATGTGCGGGTAAGATGGCTGAATTGGAGGGTTCGTTGTACAAGATCGCCGGGGGTGAGTTTAATGTCAACAGTCCCAAGCAGTTAAGCATCATTTTGTTTGAACGTTTGAAACTGCCGGTTATAAGAAAGACCAAGACCGGATTCTCGACGGACGAAGAGGTCCTGACCAGGCTTTCCGGCCGGCATCCTTTGCCCGCCCTGATCCTGGAGTACCGGCAAATGGCCAAATTGAAATCCACCTATATCGATGCCCTGCCGCAGTTGATCGACCCTCAGACCAAACGTTTGCACACGACGTTCAACCAGGCCGGGGCTGAGACGGGGAGACTTAGTTCCAATAACCCCAACTTGCAGAATATTCCCATCCGCACCGAATTCGGACAGCGTATCCGCCGGGCTTTTGTTCCTTACACCAAGGGTCATGTGCTGCTTTCCGCCGACTATTCACAGATAGAATTAAGGATCTTGGGGGTTTTGTCGAAAGACGAAGAGCTCCAGAAAGCCTGCCGCGGTGAAGGGGACATCCACCGCCATACGGCTTCCCTGATGTTTGAGGTGCCCGAAAGCAAGGTGGACGAAAAAATGCGCTATGCCGCCAAGCGCATTAATTTCGGAATCGTGTACGGCATGGGGGCTTTCAGTCTGGCCAAGGATTTGAATGTGAGTGTTGCGCAGGCGCAGGATTTTATTGATAAATATTTTCTGCGATACCCGAAGGTCCGGCAGTTTTTGGACGGACAGATCCAGAAGGCCAGGGATTTGGGATATGTGACGACCTTTTTCGGCCGCCGGCGCTATTTGCCGGACATCCATAACCGCAATATGGGGCTGCGCCAGTTTGCCGAACGCCAGGCGATCAACGCGCCCATGCAGGGTACGGCCGCGGACATTATTAAGATAGCCATGGTCAAAATCAGCCGGCGCATGGCCCGGGAAAAATTGTCCTCGACGATGACCATGACCGTGCACGATGAGCTTGTTTTCGACGTACCTCAGGATGAAATTAAAACAATGGCCTCCCTGGTCCGTGAAGAAATGGAAGGGGCCATGGATTCCTCGGTCCCCATCAAGACAACTATCGAAGCCGGTTCCAATTGGCTGGAAATGGAAAAGTCGCTTTCATGAAAATCGTGTTGTGCTCCTCAGAGGTGGTTCCTTTTGCAAAGACCGGCGGTCTGGCTGATGTCTGCGGCGCCCTGCCTCCGGCGCTGGAAAAGTTGGGCCACGAGGTTGTCGTCATCACCCCGCGGTATAAGACATCCAACATCCAGGTCCCGGCGCCCATCGTGCGCATCGGCGAAAATATCAGGGTCTGCTTTATCGAGCACCACAATTATTTCGGTAGGGAGGGCCTGTACGGCGATCCGGGAGGCGAGTACCAGGACAATCTGGAGCGTTTCACGCATTTTTGCCATAAAAGTTTCGAGGTCCTGAAAGAAATCAAATTTTCTCCTGATATCATCCATTGCCACGACTGGCATACGGCCCTGATCCCTGTGCTGCTTAAGACCAACTACCAGCATGACCCGTTTTTTAGAGGCAGCCGGTCGGTCCTGACTATCCACAATATGGCCTATCAGGGGATTTTCCCGAAATTCAAATACGAGAGGCTGGGGGTCCACGGCCGGCTTTTCCACCCCCAGGCTCTGGAATTTTATGACCAGGTCAACGTCCTTAAAGGGGGGATCATTTTTGCCCACGCCCTCACCACAGTTTCTCCCCAGTATGCCAAAGAAATACAGACCCGGGAATTCGGGTGTACGCTTGACGGTGTTTTACGCAACCGCGCCCAAGACATTTCCGGGATCCTCAACGGCCTGGATTATGAAACATGGAACCCCAAGGACGATCCTTTTTTGAACTTTCCTTACGATGCCGCCGGCGCCCATGAATTGAAGATCAACAATAAGCTGGTGCTTCAGGTGACTCTGGGCCTGCCTTCCAGGGAAGACGTGCCGCTTTTCGGTTTTGTGGGCAGGCTTTGCGCCCAAAAAGGGCTGGACCTCATCAGGGACGTCGTCGATGCCATCGCGGCTAAGGGGGGCCAGGTCATTTTTACGGGCGTGGGGGACAGGAAATATCATCGCATGATCGAAGAGGCGGCCGGCCGTCATCCGCACCACGTGGGCAAAATCCTGAAATTTGACGAAGGCATCGCCCATAAAATCTATGCCGCCTCGGATTTCTTTTTGATGCCATCGACCTATGAACCCTGCGGGCTAGGCCAGATGATCGCGTTAAGGTATGGTTCCATCCCGGTAGTGTACAAGACCGGCGGCCTGGCGGACACCATCCACCTTTATGATCCCATCCATAAAACGGGCAACGGATTCATATTTACGGAATATACCAAAGCTTCCTTTATTAAGGCCGTCGATGAGGCCTTGAAGGTCTATCATCAAAAAGACCAGATGAAAGACCTGCTGGATGCGGCCATGCGTTACCGCTTCTCCTGGGAAAAATCTGCCAGGGAATACGTGAAGGTTTTCGAAAAATGCTTGTCATAGGACTTACAGGAAATTTGGGGTGCGGAAAATCCACCGTGGCCGCAATGTTCGCCCGCAGGGGGGCCAAGACCATTGATGCCGACCTCGTCACGAGGCGGCTACTAACGAAAAATGAGAAATGTATAAAAAAAGTGGCAAAAATTTTTCCAGGTGTTATACTTGTCTCAAATAAGGTTGACCGCTCTGAATTAGCCAAGATCGTTTTTAATCATCCACGGGAACTACATAAGCTCACCAACATACTTTATCCTGAGGCTCTCAAAGCAGTTAAAAATCAGTTATCCCGATATAAACATGAATCGCTTGTCGTTTTAGATGCGCCTCTTCTATTTGAATCCGGATGGAACAAAATCACTGATATAACCATCGTGGTCAGGGCCCGGCGCCGCCAGCAGATCGAACGCGCCTGCAAACGCCTGGGGATCACCCACAGCGAAGCCCTGCGGAGGCTCCGCAACCAAATGCCTCTTAAGGCCAAATCCGACATGGCGGATATGATCATTGATAATAGCCATGACCTAGTTCAGACGCAAAACCAAGTGGATGCGATTATGCATAGATTAAGGAAAATCAACAATTAATTTTTAACCCGCCTTCGGCGGACTTAGGAGAAACCAATGGGCAGGACGGAAACAAAACAGGAAAAAGAAGAACTGAAAGAAAACGGGAACGGCAACGGCGATTATAAGCCCGCCAACCCTCAAGGCAAGACCATAAATATAGAAGCGTTGAAAGACATGAAGATGGCGGAGCTGACCAAGCTCGCCCGCGACATGGACATCCAGGGCGCTTCCGTCCTTAAAAAACAGGACCTGATGTTCAAGATCCTGCAAGTGCAGGCGGAAAAAGAAGGTCTGATGTTCGGCGAAGGCACCCTGGAAATATTGACCGAGGGTTTCGGTTTTTTAAGGAGCGCCAAATACAACTACCTGCCCTGCCCGGATGACATTTATATTTCACCTTCTCAGATCCGCCGGTTTGATCTTAAGACCGGGGATACGGTCTCCGGCCAGATCCGGCCGCCCAAGGAAGGTGAGAAGTATTTTGCCCTTTTAAAGGTAGAGGCGGTCAATTTTGAAAATCCTGAAAAATGCAAAGACAAGATATTCTTCGATAACCTCACGCCCCTGTATCCCAAGGAACGCCTGAACCTGGAAACCGTCCAGCAGGAGGTGTCCACGCGCATCATCAATTTGCTGACACCCATTGGTAAGGGGCAGCGCGCCTTGATTGTGGCCCCGCCTTATAGCGGCAAGACCGTGCTGTTACAAAAAGTGGCCAATGCCATTGTGCATAACCACCCGGAGGTCATCCTGATCGTGCTTTTGATCGATGAGCGCCCGGAAGAAGTCACGGACATGCAAAGGTCGGTCAAAGGGGAGGTCATTGCCTCCACCTTTGATGAGCCGGCCGAGCGCCATGTGCAGATCGCTGAGGTCGTCATTGAGAAAGCCAAACGCCTGGTGGAGCACAAGCGCGACGTGGTGATTCTTTTGGACAGCATCACGCGTCTGGCCCGCGCGTATAACACCGTGGTGCCGCATTCCGGCAAGATCCTTTCCGGCGGTGTGGATTCCAACGCGCTCCATAAACCCAAACGTTTCTTCGGCGCGGCCCGTAATATAGAGGAAGGCGGTTCGCTGACGATCATCGCCACCTCGCTCGTTGATACCGGCAGCCGCATGGATGAGGTCATCTTTGAAGAGTTTAAAGGCACCGGCAACATGGAATTGCAGCTTGACCGCAACCTGTTCCAGCGCCGCATTTATCCGGCCATCGACATCAAACGTTCCAATACCCGCCATGAAGAGCTCTTGGTGCCGGCCTCGGACCTGCAACGCGCCTGGCTTTTGCGCAAGGCCTTCAATGACCTTAATTCCGCGGAGGCCATGGAGCTTTTGATCGACAAGATCTCGAAATATAAGACCAACGCAGATTTCTTGCAAAATATGAATAAATGATGTAATATAACGCCTTCAAAAATCCGATATAAGGAGCTATAAGGAAATGAAAGCTGAAATTCATCCCAAATACGAGGAAGCCACCATCACGTGCGCCTGCGGGAATGTGATCCACACAAGGGCCACCAAGAAATTGATCCGTGTGGAAATTTGTTCCCAATGTCATCCGTTTTTCACCGGCGCCAAGAAGTTTGTGGACACAGCCGGCCGCATTGAACGTTTCAACAAACGTTATGCTAAGACCAAATGATGAAGCAAAGTTGGTCAAGGCCCACCAACGTTATGCCGAACTCGAAGTTCTTCTGGCCGACGAGAAGGTTGTATCCGATGCAAACCAGATGGCCAAGCTTGCCAAAGAGTTTTCCAGCTTAGGCAACCTCATCGAGCTTTACCGCTCCTATCAAAAGACCGTAAGCCACATCCATGAGTCTCAGGAAATCCTGAAATCCAAAGGGGATGCCGAATTCAAAGAGCTTGCCCAAAGCGAGCTCCTTTCTCTGGAACCCCGATTGAAAGAATTGACCGGTCAGCTGACGGATTATTTGGACCCATCCAAGAACGAGCCGGACAAAAACATCATCGTTGAGATCAGGGCAGGCACCGGCGGCCTGGAAGCGAGCTTGTTTGCCGCGGATCTTTATCGCATGTACACGAAATACGCGGACCTCAAGGCATGGAAGCTGGAACTCATGTCTTACACGGACACTGAAGCCGGCGGCGTCAAGGAAGTGGTGTTTTCTTTAAGCGGCCGCGAGTGCTCCAAGCGTCTGAAATGGGAAAGCGGCATCCATCGCGTGCAGCGTGTCCCGACGACCGAAGCTTCCGGGCGCATCCACACCTCGGCGGTCACGGTGGCCATCTTGTTTGAGCCTGAAGAAATCGACCTGGAGATCAATCCTAAAGACCTGAAGATCGATGTGTACCGTTCTTCCGGACCCGGCGGCCAGAGCGTCAATACGACCGATTCCGCGGTACGCATCACGCACCTTCCCTCGGGCACGGTGGTTGTTTGCCAGGACGAGCGTTCCCAGCTTAAAAACCGCGCCAAGGCCATGCGTATTTTGCGTGCCAGGATCCTGGACCATATGCAGCAGGAGGCTTTTCATAAAGAGTCGGCTTTACGCAAATCCCAGGTCGGCTCAGGCGACCGCAGCGAGAAGATCCGCACCTATAATTTCCCCGACCGCAGGGTCACGGACCACCGCATCGGTTTCACCAGCCACCAACTGGAGAGCATCCTGAACGGGGACATGGATGAGTTGACCGGCGCACTCATGGCCGCGGAAAAAGACCTCAAAGAACACGACCGGCAATAGCTGACATGTCCGAAGACGAGATCATCCTGACGCATATTCTCCAATGCCGTGCCATTGATCTGGCCGTTGATGGCCTCGCATTGACCCCCTCGCAGGAGGAACAATTCCGTCGATATAAATGCCGCCGCCTTGCCGGCGAGCCGTTGCAGTACATTTTAGGCTGCTGCGATTTTATGGGCCTGGAATTGGGCGTCAACCCGACGGTTTTGGTGCCCAGGCCGGAGACCGAGCAGTTGGTCGATACGGCGTTGAAGTATTTTAAGGGAGGCGCTGCTTTGGATTTAGGCACCGGTTCGGGCAATATTGCCGTTGCCCTGGCGAAATTCGTTGAGCATTGCGAAGTTATCGCCATGGACAAATCAGCACAGGCCCTGGATACAGCGCGTGCCAATGCAAAGCGGCATGGCGTTATGCAGCGCATGACATTTATCCATGGGGACATGTCCAATGAGAAATTTATTTTAAATCTGCTGAAAGACGCCAAATTTGACTTGGTCATTTCCAACCCGCCTTATATACCCACGGAACAATTAAGTACGCTGCCCCAAGATGTCCGGAAGGAACCGCCTGCCGCCTTAGACGGCGGCCGAGACGGTTTGAAATTTATCCGCATTATTATAAAATATACTCCTTGCTTGCTAAGAAAGGGCGCTTGTCTTATGATGGAATTCGGCGACGGTCAGGCCGAGGCTGTCAAACAGCTGGCCCAAGACACGCGCCTATTTTCCACTATAGAAATTTTTAAGGATTTAGCGGGGCGGGACAGGGTCATGAGGGCCGTCCTGTAGAAAGGCTTTATGGAGAAATTTGTCATTGAGGGCGGCAAGCCTCTTAAGGGAGAGATCAAAACCAGCGGCTCCAAGAACGCGACCTTGCCGGTTTTAGCGGCGACTTTGTTGACCGACGGTGTTTGTGAAATCCGTAATATCCCCAAATTACGAGACACCTTGACCATGTGCAAGCTGCTGCGCAGCTTGGGCAAGACGGTCGAGATCGGTGCCAATAAAGTGACGGTTTCCGGCAGCGTCAACAACCATGTGGCGGATTATAAGCTGGTTTCCACCATGCGAGGTTCTTTTTGCGTCCTGGGGCCTTTACTGGCTAAATTAGGAAAAGCCAAGGTTTCTATGCCCGGCGGATGCATTATCGGTGTGCGCCCGATTGATTTGCATATGAAAGGCATAACGGCATTGGGCGTCAAATCGGACTTTGAAGCAGGTTATGTCATTGCGCGCGCCCCCCGATTGAAAGGCGCGCAGATGTATTTGGGGGGGACTTTCGGCTCATCGGTCTTGGCCACGGCCAATGTCATGATGGCTGCAAGCCTGGCGCACGGGGAGACCGTCATCGAGTCCGCGGCCTGCGAACCGGAGATCGAGGAGTTGGGGGATTTTCTAAGCAGCATGGGCGCCAAGATCGAGGGGCAGGGAACGCCCCGCATCATCATCAACGGAGTCCGGAAATTAAACGGCATCAATTATAAAATGGGGCCGGACCGTATCGAGGCCGGGACCTTCCTGCTTTTGGCCGCGGCAGCCAAAAGCGACATCCTGGTCAGGGACGCCCACTATAATCATTTGCTTGCCCTTATCGATAAATTGCAGATGATCGGGGTGGATGTGCAGAAAGACGGGGCGGACATCCGCGTTAAATGTAAAAAGACCCTGCGCCCGGCCAATATCGTCACTCACCCTCATCCTGGGTTCCCGACGGACTTGCAGGCCCAGTACATGGCGCTCATGGCCATCACGCCGGGTGTGAGCATCATCACCGACAGGGTTTTTCCCGACCGCTTCATGCATATTGCCGAGCTCAACCGTATGGGAGCCTCGATCCGCCGCGATGCGGGTGTGGCCATTGTCGAGGGCGTTAAAAAATTATTCGGAGCGCCGGTCATGGCCTCGGACCTGCGTGCCTCAGCAGCCCTGGTCATCGCGGGCCTGGTGGCGCAGGGGCAGACGCAGGTCCACCGTATTTACCATCTCGACCGCGGTTATGAAGACCTTGACGGGAAATTGACCGGCCTCGGTGCCAGGGTCTACCGCGAGAAGGAATGATTTTTTTATGATTCTCATGATCGACAATTACGACTCATTTACCTATAACCTCGTGCAGTATTTCGGCGAGCTCAAGGCCCGTGTCCAGGTTTTTCGCAATGACGCATTGAGCGTTGCAAAGATCGTCAAGATGAAACCGGAAAAGATTGTCATTTCTCCGGGGCCCGGCCGGCCGGAAGACGCCGGTATTTCCATTGAAATTCTTAAACAACTTGGGCCCCGGATCCCTATTTTGGGTGTCTGCCTGGGGCACCAGGGCATCGGTCATGCTTTCGGCGGCCGTGTCATCAATGCCAGGCGCCTTATGCACGGCAAGACTTCCATGATCAAACATAACGGAAAGGGGATATTTAAAGGCCTGCCCGATCCCTTTGAAGCCACCCGTTACCATTCCCTGGTCATTGACCCCAAGCATGTGCCGGACTGCCTTACGGTCACGGCCACGACCACCGATGACGGTGAGATCATGGGGGTGCAGCATAAAATTTATCCCGTCTACGGCGTGCAATTTCATCCGGAATCTATCTTGACCAAACAGGGCATGAATATCCTCAGGAACTTCCTTCATCTGTGATGCACGAATACATCCAACAAATCGAGCGGGGCGAAAACTTAAGCCATGACGCCATCACGGTGTTGATGGAGTTGATCATGTCCGGCCATGTCCCTCTTCAAGACATTAAAAGGTTTTTGCTGGCCTTAAACAAAAAAGGCCCCACCGTGGAGGAGATCACGGCCTGTGCTTTGATCATGCGCAAATTCGTACTGCCGGTCAAGACCGGCCATGAGGTCGTCCTGGACGTGGTGGGGACCGGCGGTGACCATAAGGGTACCTTTAATATCTCGACGGTGACGGCCATTGTCGTGGCAGCCTGCGGGGTGGTGGTGGCCAAGCACGGCAACCGCCGCGTTTCCAGCCGTTGCGGAAGCGCGGATGTCCTGGAGAAGCTCGGCATCAAGGTGGACATAGAAGAGAGACACCTGGGCCGCGCCCTGGACACGATAGGGCTGGCCTTTTTATTCGCCCAGCGCCTGCATCCGGCCATGAAAAATGTGGCCCCGGCCCGGCAGGCCCTGGGGGTCAGGACCATTTTTAATATCCTGGGGCCCTTGACCAATCCCGCGCTCGCCACACATCAGGTCATGGGCGTTTACAGCCGCGACCTTGTTGAGCCGATGGCCGAGGTGCTTAAGGGGCTGGGCCTTAAACGGGCGCTTGTCGTGCACGGTAATGACGGCCTTGATGAGATCACAACGACGGACGTGACCTTTGTCAGTGAATTCAACGGAAAAGAGATCATCAGTTATGATATCGATCCGGCAGAATTGGGAGTCCCCCGTGCCCGCCTGAAGGACCTGGAAGGCGGCGATGCCGATGAAAATGCTTCCATTGTGCTTAAGATTTTGGGAGGGGAACACGGGGCCCATCGGGACGTCGTGCTCGTCAATGCGGCTTATGCCCTTTATACGGCCCAGGCGGTGGATAACATAAGTGCCGGCATGCAGATGGCGCGGCATGCCGTTGATTCCGGACGCGCCATGCAAAAATTGGAAGATTTAGAGGAGTTTACCTGCAGTGTTCGATGATTTTTTAAAAGATATGGCCCGGCATAAGTTAGAGGCCCTGGAGGCCAAAAAAGCTTATTACGATAATTTGATCAAGAACATGAAGCCCCTGGAAGGCGAGAGGTATAAGATCTTTAAAAAGGCGATATCGAAGCCGGGGGGGATCAACCTGATCGCCGAAATCAAAAAAGCCTCGCCTTCCGCGGGGCTCATCCGTGAGGATTTCGATGCGCCTAAGATCGCCCGGATTTATGTCGAGAACAACGTCGCGGCTATTTCGGTCTTGACGGAGGACAAATATTTTTTAGGGAAATTTTCGTATTTGAGCCAGGTGGCCAGGCATGCTCCCGTTCCCGTGCTTATGAAAGACTTCATTGTGCATGAGTACCAGATCTATGAAGGGCTTTTTTACGGGGCGTCTGCGGCGCTTTTGATCGTGGCGATGCTCACCAACAGTCAGTTGAGGAGCCTTATGCAGGCGGCCCATCATTTGGGTCTGGATTGTTTGGTTGAGGTGCATGACGAAATCGAAATGGAACGCGCCCTTGCCTGCGGGGCCGAGATCATCGGGATCAATAACCGTAGTTTGCAGACCTTGAATGTTGATTTGAACAATTGCCTTAAAATCATTCCGCTTATCCCCAAGGGCATTGTCATCGTTGCCGAAAGCGGTCTTAAAACGTATTCTGATGTCGTGCAGGTCTCAAAGGCGGGCGCCCACGCGGTATTGATCGGGGAGGCCTTCATGCGTTCGGCCGACATCGGCGCCAAGATTAGGGAAGTGATGCATGGTACGCGTTAAAATTTGCGGGATCACCAATGAACTGGACGCCCAGCGGGCCGCCCGTGCCGGGGCCTGGGCGGTAGGTTTTATTTTTTACAAGAAGTCTCCACGTTTCATATCGCCTTTTAAAGCCAGGAAAATCATCGATACCCTGCCGCCCTTTATTACGCCCGTCGGTGTTTTTGTCAACCATAAGTCCGGCGCCATCCGCGACATTATTTCCCATTGCGGCCTGCGCGCGGTGCAGCTGCACGGGGAAGAAGACCATCATTTTTGTCACAGGCTTAAATCCCAGAATCTCAAAGTCATCAAGGTCTTCCGTGTGGGTGGGAATTTTGATCTCCGGACGCTCGATGCCTTCAAGGTGGACGCGTTTATGTTCGACACTTACGATAGGGACAATTACGGAGGCACGGGGAAAACATTCGACTGGGAGGTTTTAAAACAGGTCAAGGCCTCCCATGATGTGCCGGTCATTTTATCCGGAGGCCTGAATGCCCAGAACGTGATCGAACCGGTCAATGTCCTAAAGCCTTATGCCGTTGATGTCAACAGCGGCGTGGAAGAATCTCCGGGGAAAAAAGACCACAGGAAGATGAAAGATTTTATCGACATTGTCACCTATATCAGCGGCGCCAAGGTCAAGGATCATGCTAACGATCATTGACAATAAAGAGTTGCGTTGCGTTATTAAGCTCAGCGGCCGGGCCATCCGCGGCTTTCTGTCGGGCGCCGATCCTGCCGGCTTCAAGGGCGAAGCGCGCATGGCCATTGCTCTTTTTAAGGCTGATCCGGCCGCATTCTCCGATGATAAGCTGGTCACTTACGGCAAAGGAATCCTGAAGGCCGTCGATTACCCGGTGCGCATCGAAATACGCGGGGCCACGCGGGAGGGGGCGGGGCAAATGGTGGCCAAGGGGATCTGGGGTCCGGCGCGCGGGGTTGCGGCATCCGAGATCGCCCGTCAGTGCCGCCGGCTGGGATTTGGCTTGCATCTGAAATTAGCAGGCACATCGTCGATTGAATTCAATGTGGAAGGAGTGGACAAGTCCCTGCCTATTCATTTCTTACAAGGGGCTTTTGAAGAAGTCCTTAAGGAAATGAAGTACAGGCCAGGTCCCGGCATCGATAGTTCCAGGAGCAAAACAATCATTGCTGCCGATGGGGATGGTACGATCTACGACGGCCCCCGAGTCGGTTTTCTGCCGGCCCTGGCTGAAAGCCCTGTGAGGGAGCCGCTCTGCGATTATTTGCGGGCGGGGGGCATATTTATGCTGGTCTCGGGCAATGACCTTGACCGTTCATTCAAGCGTTTGGTGGATGCCTTGCCCAGGCAGGTTTATTGCAGGGTCTTGGTCGCGGCTAACGGCGGCTCTGAATTGGTATGTGTGGATCCCAGGGGGGCGCCTAAGCCTGTTTCAGGTTATAGAAAGCAGGCTCTTGAATTTGCCCGGAACAAATCCTCCCGCAGGCCTTTGGACATTGTCTATATCGGTGACGACGGCTCCAGGGAAGGCAATGATTATCCGGCTTTTAAGGCCGTTGGTTTTAAACGTTCCATTCTGGTGGCCCGCCGGTTTTTAGCTGATTATGATCCGGCCCTTAAGGCCGGTTATATAGGCGGCCTGCTGCAGGGTACCCGTCGATATCTAAAGTCTTATTTATCCCATTGCCAGTAGTCCTGCTGTTTCTCCCGGCCCTGTGGGCGCATCATGCCTGCCGGGGTTGACAAATCAGCCTGGGGAGGGATAATAACCCTCATTATGAAAACCGATAAAGACCTGGTTTTTCCAAAATCTGATTCCTGGAAAATGTTCAATGCTATTGCCGGGCGGTATGATTTCTTAAACCGCCTTCTGTCTCTGGGTCAGGACCTGCGCTGGCGCCGGGCTTTGAAAAAATTCTTGCCTGATTCGAACAAACAAACCATCCTGGATTTGGCCACAGGCACCGCGGACGTTTTGATAGCCCTGGCCCGGGACAATCCCAGGATCCATAAGGGGTACGGCATTGATCCGGCCGTCAAAATGCTCAGCCTGGGCCGAAAGAAAATTGCGTCCCGCCATCTGGAAGGCCGCCTTTCCTTGCAGGAAGCCGATGCACAGGCGCTGCCTTTCTCCGACGGGACTTTTGACGCTGTGACCATTGCCTTCGGCATTCGCAATATCCCGGACCTTCGCCTGGCGCTCTTGGAAATGTACAGGGTCGCCAAAAAGGGCGGGCGTGTGCTGATCCTGGAGTTTTCGAAACCCGAAAATCCTTTTTTAAAGGCCGGCCATTGGCTTTATTTGCAGACGGTTGTGCCTCTGGTGGGTTTTTTGTTTTCCGGAAATTTTAAAGCGTACACGTATTTAAATCAAACCATCCAGACCTTCCCCTACGGAGACCGCTTTTGCAAGATCCTCAAGCAGATGGGATTTGTCAATATCAAGCCGTATTTTCTGATGGGCGGGGTGGCCACCATTTATGTTGCCCAAAAATAATCTCATTTCTTTGCAAGAAGCCAGGGGGCAGATGTTCTCCTTTATTAAGGCGTACAAGCCGTCTAAAACCATCCGGCGCCTTGAGATCAAGGTCCGCCCCGTGGACATGATGGCCTGGCTGACCTTGCAGAAGGATGAGGTCAAAATTTATGGCGCCAACCAAAGCGACAGCATGAGCATTGCAGGCATAGGAGAGGCTGTTTGCATCAGGGCCGGACGGCTGGGCTCGTTTAAAAAAGTATTTCAAAGCTTACGGTCTTTTTTATTGCCGCAGTACCCGTATTTGCAATGGTACGGAGGGTTTTGTTTTGATGACCGCCATCAGGACGGGGATTGGAAAGAGTTCGGCGCGTACCGTTTTATCCTGCCGCGCTTTGAGCTGGCCGCCCAGGCCGGCAAGATGATATTTTGCTGCAATTTAATAGGCAAGATCGATACCAGGGAGGTTTTAAAGCAGCTGGCCGCCATCAGGGCCGACGGTTTTGGCGCTTCCGGCGGCGGACGGAATGTCTTTTCAATTTCCCGGCGGACAGACCAGCCTGACCAACGGCGATGGGAAAACGGGGTCAGCCGGATTTTAAGAGCCAGGCCCGTCAAGAAGGTGGTGCTGGCGCGTAAGACCGTCCTCGATTTCCAGCAGGTCCCCGATCCCTGGGCCATGCTGCGGCAATTAAAAGCCGTCACGCCCAATAGCTATCATTTCGCATTCCAGTTTAAGAATAAGGTCTTTTTAGGAGCGTCGCCCGAACGCCTTTATCAACGTTTTCAGAGGTCTATAGAGTCCGAGGCGTTGGCCGGCACCATGCCGAAATCCGCAGCGCCTTCGCTGCTGCAGAAGTCTGAAAAAAATAAATATGAGCACGCGTTGGTCGTCGATGCCATTGACGGTTCTTTTAAACAATTGTGTACGGCCTTCCGGAAGGACAGGCGGCCCGGTATTTTGACGCTGCCCAACGGGCATCACCTGATCACTAAATTTCAGGGACAATTAAAAGATGGCGTAAATGACGAAGATATCCTACAATTCCTTCATCCGACTCCGGCATTAGGCGGTACCCCAAGACCGGCAGCCTTGAAGCTGATCCGCATCCTGGAAGGGTTTTCGCGGGGCTGGTATGGCGCGCCGATAGGCTATGTCGGCCTGGATTGGGCGGAATTTGTGGTGGGGATCCGTTCGGGCCATCTTCAGGGCAAAAAATTATCGGTTTTTGCCGGCGCGGGGATCGTACAGGGTTCCGAGGCCAGGGCGGAGTGGAATGAAGTTGAGAATAAGATCAGTAATTTTATAAAAATCATCCGATGAACTTTGCCAATATCAACCACTGCTGGGGAAGCCTGATCATCGAAGAGCTTTCGCGCCTGGGGGTGGATTATTTCTGTGTAGCCCCGGGTTCGCGCAGTTCGCCTTTGGTCATTCCGTTGGCCCAAAAAGGCTTGAAGAGTTTTGTACATTTCGATGAGCGCGGCCTTGCTTTTCATGCCATGGGCTACATTGCCGCAACCAGGAAACCTGCGGTGATCATCAGCACGTCAGGCACGGCCGGAGCGAATTTTTATCCGGCGATTATTGAGGCTTCAAAGAAAAAACTGCCGCTCATCGTCATCACCGCCGACAGGCCGCCGGAATTAAGGCAAACCGGCGCCGTGCAGACCATTGACCAGGTCGGGTTATATGGGAAGTATGTGTGTTGGGCGATGGACATGCCCTGCCCGGATACCAAGATCAGCCCGGAGTTTGTCCTGACAACCGTGGCCCAGGCGTGGTACCAGGCGCTGAGGCATCACAGGCCGGTGCACATCAACTGCATGTTCCGCCAGCCGCTGGCCCTCACAGCCGGCCGGGAAAACCTTAAAACCTACCTTAAATCTTTGGATAGGTGGGCCGCCTCGCAAAAGCCCTATACGGAATATGCTACGGGCTTTGGGCCGGCCCCTTTAGCTGTCCCTAAGAAAATAGCGGCACGGCTTCAGGCCATCAAGAACGGCGTCATCGTCGTCGGCAGGCTCGCAAGTGCCGAAGAAGGCGGGCTGGTCGTGGCCCTGGCTGAAAAGTTAGGCTGGCCTGTTTTTGCGGATGTCTCTTCGGGGCTGCGTTTGGGGCACGCCCGGGGATGTTTGATCCATTATTTCGATCATCTGTTATCGTCAGATCAATTGGCCGGGAAATTGAATTTTGACGGGGTGCTTCATCTGGGGGGACGGATGACGTCGGTGCGTTATTACGACTTTATTCAAAAACGACGGCCTGCGGAATATATCATGGTCATCAACCACGCCTTGCGCAACGACCCCAACCATCAGGTCACCTTGCGCGTTGAATCCGGTGTCGGTCATTTTATTCAGACGGTCATCAGGTTTATCAAGGCGCGCAAAGGCTCCCGCGCGTTGAAGATTTTGTCCAAAGCCGATGAGGCCGCCGACCGATCGATCGAAAAGTCTTTTGTCCACGATGAAGCTCTCAGCGAACCCCGCGTGGCCCGTCTGGTTTCTCAGCTGGTGCCTGCAGGCCAGGGGCTTTTCTTAAGCAACAGCATGCCCATCCGTGATATGGCCAATTTTGCGGATTTTAAAGGCAACCCGGTCCTTGTCAACGCCAATCGCGGGGCGAGCGGCATCGACGGCATTATTGCTTCCGCCGCGGGATATGCCCGAGGGTCGGGCAGGCCCGCCACCTTGATGATCGGCGATCTGGCCGCCTTGCATGACCTTAATTCCCTGGGCATGCTTGGCGCTCTGTGCGTGCCTTTGGTCATCGTGGTCCTCAACAACGCAGGAGGGGCCATCTTTTCTTTTTTGCCGATCGCCGGATTCAAGGAAGGCTTTGAAAAGTTTTGGGCCGCGCCGCATTCTTACACCCTGGAGGCGGCGGCCCAAATGTTCGGGCTCGGTTACAGGCGGCCCATGGGTGCGGGGCAGTTTAAGAAAGATTATGCCCGGGCGCTCGGATCCCGGATTTCAACGGTCATTGAAGTCATGACCAACCGGGAAGAAAATTTAAGAATACATAAGCAATTGCAAGAGACTATCCATAAAGTCATTTCATAGATGAATTTTGCCGAGCTCGATTTTAACGAAGAATTCGCCGCGGCTTTCGAGGCCCTGGAAAATACCGGCGGGCATGTCTTTGTGACCGGCAAGGCGGGTTGCGGCAAATCGACCCTGCTGCAGTATTTCCGGGCCAAAACACCCAAAAACGTCGCCGTGCTGGCGCCCACCGGGGTTGCGGCCATCAACGTCCAGGGGCAAACCATCCATTCCTTTTTTAATTTCAAACCCGACGTGACTCCCGAGACGGTAGGGGACATCCCCGTGCGCAAGGCCAAGCGCAAAATGTATCAGCAGTTGGACGCCCTGATCATCGACGAAGTCTCCATGGTGCGTGCGGACCTTATGGATTGCATCGATGTTTTTCTGCGTCTTTACGGGCCGCATTATGACCGCCCTTTCGGGGGAGTGCAGATGGTCTTTTTCGGCGACCTGTTTCAATTGCCGCCGGTGGTCGGCCCCAAAGAGCGGGATATTTTCAGGGGCCATTATGCAACGCCGTATTTTTTTTCAGCCAAGGCTTTTGAAACGCTGGATTTCAGGGTTTTGCAATTGGAGAAAATTTACCGCCAAAAGGATGAGCATTTCATCCGTTTACTCAATGCCGTCCGGCAAGACAGCGTCGAAGGTCATCACTGGGAGGCGCTCAACCGCCGGTTTAAGCCGCAACACCGGTTTGCCCCGGAGGAATTTTATATCGTGTTGACCACCACCAACGCCATTGCCGACAAGGTCAACGCCCAGCGCCTGTATAACCTGCCGGGTCTTCCCAAAATTTATAAGGGCATCATATCGGATAAATTCGAGCAAAAATCCCTGCCCGCTCCGGAGGTCCTGGAGCTTAAAGGCGGCGCGCAGATCATGATGTTAAGCAACGATCCGGACAAACGCTGGGTCAACGGATCTTTAGGCAAGATCACCTCCATCGTGGTTGGCAGCGATGGGGATGATGTGATCATGGTGGAATTGGAAAACGGCGGGTCGGTTGACGTCAAAAAACACACCTGGGAAATCTACCAATATTATTTCGATGAGGTCAACAATGCGATGGCTTCCAAGGTGGTTGGAAATTTTACGCAATATCCCCTGAAATTGGCCTGGGCCGTGACCATCCATAAATCCCAGGGCCAGACCTTTGACCATGTGGTCATTGATGTGGGGTGGGGGACTTTCTCCCATGGCCAGATGTACGTGGCGCTGAGCCGCTGCACGACGCTGGAGGGTATCGTCCTTAAACAACCGCTCAACCAAAAGCATATTATGATTGATGAGCGGATCTTGCAGTTCATGAGGAAGTTCATGTTCCTTTTGTTCCTCCCGTTGTTGGCAAGCCTGGGGCAGGCCCAGACACCGACGCTTGACCGCAGCCGTCTCGTTACCCAGGATTTAAGCCGGATAGAGAACAAAGAGGCTGATCCCAATGCTTGGGAAGAAAAGAACAGCGACCAGCCGTACGTGGCGCTTCTGGCCGAGACGGATACGGTCATCCATAACGACTGGTCCGTGACCCAAGATTATCATGCCCGCGTCAAGATCCAGAAGGAGGCGGCCAAGAAGCTGGGATCATGGCCCATTTATTACAACAAAGCCCGGGAACAGATCACGGATATCGAAGCTTATTTTGAAACACCCGACGGCAGGAGGCTCAAGGCCACCGACATCAAGGATTTGCCGGCCTACGGCCAGTCGCCGCTTTATTCCGACATGCGCCTTAAGGTCATCAGTTTCCCTCAGATCACCATCGGCACGGTCATTGATATACGGATCAAGACGAAGATTTTTAAAGAGGAGATCCCGAACCAATTTTGGGACGAAGTGACCTATCCTTCCATTCCTACCAAATTTGCGCGGTACACCTATGTTTTTCCCGCGGATAAGCCCATCCGTTTTTCCGCTTACAATAATAATATGCACCCGCTGATCGAAAAAACCGGCGGTACGGTCAAATATTCTTTTATTTTTGAAGACACGTCTTACAGCGAGGATGAGGATTTCATGCCCCCTTCTGATGAGACGGTGGGAGTGCTGTCCCTGTCGTCCATCAGTGATTGGAAACAGGTGGCCGGCTGGTGGCGTGATGCCATCCATAAAAATACCGTGGATGATCCCGGGATTTCCGCCGAAGTCTCGGCGTTGACCAAAGGGAAAACCGGCGATAAAGAAAAATTGCACGCTGTCCTGGAATTCATCCAGGACAATTTCCGTTATGTGCCCATGAGCATGGGGAACCATGCGGTGGGGTTGCATCCGACCCCGGAAATCTTTAAAAGCCGCTACGGCGACGGCAAAGACTTGGGGCTGTTGGCCAGGCAGATGCTTGAAATGGCCGGCATTCATGCCGACATCTGTTTGATGAGCGATGAGTTCAGCGGCGATCCGCAGCACCGCCTGCCCAGCCTTTCGGTTTTCGACCGTGTGATCTTACAGGCGAGTGTCAACGGCCGGAAATATTTCGTGGACCCCTTGGCTAAGGGGTATGACTTGGGCCAATGGCCTTCCAGTTATGATAATGCCTATGTGCTGGTCATTGCCTCCGGTTCCAGCAGCTTTCAAAATATTCCCGTGGCCGGCGGGTCTTTCCATGCCGTCGCCTCCGACAGCGACATCACCGTTGCCGATGACGGTTCGGCCCAATTCCGTGTGCATGTCAAGATGCCGGTAGAAGCTTCGGAGGATTTCAAGAGCAATTGGGACCCGGCCGATGATGGATCCAAGCAGAAATTCTTTGACAGATTGCAGGCCACCTTTGCCCAGGGCGGTAAAATAACCGACCGCCGGGTGAAAGGCCTGGATAAACGCTACGGCCAGGTTGAATTTACGTTTAAGTATACTGCGGCCCAAGTCTATCAAACGGTCAATGACATGCTCCTTTTAAGGGAACAGGACCAGGGCGATGTGCCTGATTTTGAGCTGAACGCTCCCCGTCATTATCCTATATTTGTGCCCACCAATTCCCAAATCATCGACCGTATCACCTATCATGTTCCTGCTGATCTGAAGATAAGCTACGTTCCGCCGGGCTATGATCTGGCATCGGCTTTTATGACAGCCTCTGCCAAGTATACCAAAGGCGACGGCACCATCACCGTGGAAAAGATTTACCATATCAAACGCGCCCTCATCCCTCCGGCGGGCTTTGCCGATGTGGAGAAATTTTGCCAAGAGCTTGCGAAGAACAATGGCATGTATATCGTCTTAAGAAGGAAATCCGGAGTTTCTCCGGAAACCGAATCGTGGCTTAAAAGCCGATGACATTGCCAAGTCGCTTGGCAAAGCAAGGAACAGGGAGTGTTGAAAAATTTTTGGGTCTTCTTGGCAATAGCAGCGGGGGCATGGTTGTTATTTCATCATCCCAAAGCCCATTGGCAGGGGCAATTGGCGCCGGCGGACCCTGTGCAAAGTCCGGATAATTTGCCGGCCTCATGGAAGTATAAGGATTTTACCGTGACACCCCGGGCCCGATACCATATCAAGGCGGTGGTCCTTTCCAAACACCATTATTGGGGCGAAGTCGAGATTGAGGACACGATCTCATATTATGATCTGGCCCTGGGTTGGGGGCCCATGAGCGATGCGGCTGTAATCAATCGACTGAACATTACCCAGGACACCCGGTGGTACAATTATTCGTGGCATAATGACCCGCCTATCCCCCTTGAGGAGATCATTTCCCACAGCTCCAACAATCACATCATTGCCGGCAATAAGAATGTTTTGGATGCCGTGGCTCATTTTAAGAGGTATGATGTGGTTGATCTGCAGGGATATTTGGTGGATGTGAAGCTTGACAATAAAGACTGGACCTGGCACACGTCGCTTTCGCGAACCGATACCGGCGGGGGATCATGTGAGTTGTTTTGGGTGGATGACGCCTTTGATTTAAGTATATGAAAAGCCTGTGGAATGACAAAGAAGCTGTAAAATCAGGACCAGACGCTCTCGCCTTGCGCGTTTATACCTCGCGGTTGCTTGGGCGCAAGCCGGGCCTCGTCATGCACGGAGGGGGAAACACATCGGTCAAGGCCGAGGTGAAGGACTTTTTTGGCCGAAAGCAGGAAGTGATTTATATCAAGGCCAGCGGTTGGGATCTGGCCACGATCAAATCCGAAGGTTTTGCGGCGGTCAAAATGGATGCGCTTCTGGCAATGGCGGCCATGAAGCAATTGAGCGACACGGACATGGTGCGCGGGCAGAGGGCCGCCATGCTTGATCCTTATGCGCCCAACCCTTCAGTGGAAGCTATTCTTCATGCCATTATCCCTTATAAGTACGTGGACCATTCGCATGCCGATGCTGTGGTGACCATCACCAACACCCCCGATGGAAAACGGCGCATCCAAGAGATTTACGGCACTCGTGTATTGATTGTCCCTTACGTGATGCCCGGATTTGTTTTGGCGCGCAAGGTTTATGAAGTGACGCGAGGGGGCGATTGGTCCCGATACGACGGCATGATTTTATTAAACCACGGCCTTTTTACCTTCGCAAACAGCGCCAAAGAAAGTTATGAGAACCATATCAGGCTGGTCACCAAGGCCGAACAATACATAAAGAAGAGGAACATTAAATTGGCGTCCGCCAAGCCCATGCCAGACGATTTGGTAGGATTGGCCCGTCTTCGACGGGCGGTGAGCCGCGTTCAGGGCGGAGCCGTGGTGGCGTTATTAAAAGATGACGCTCGCAGCGTCGGTTTCAGCCGGTTGTCCAAAGTCAATAATTTAGCCGCACGCGGGACCCTGACCCCGGACCATGTGATCCGTACCAAGTCTAAGGCCGTTATCATTCATAAAAATGTTGAAACGGATGTGAATGAATACGCGAGAACTTATAAAGAATATTTTGACCGGCATGCGGGAGATCAATTGAAATGTTTGGATCTGGCGCCGCGCTGGGCCGTATGGCCAGGCCATGGGGTGGTGACTTTCGGTCGTTCCCCGAACGAAGCTGCGATTGTCGGCGATATCGTTGACCATACCCTGCCGGCCATCCAACGGGCAGAGGTTATGGGAGGCTGGAAGACCATAAGTGAAAACGATCTCTTTGATGTCGAATATTGGGAATTGGAACAAGCCAAGTTGTCTAGAAACCCGAAGCCTAAAGGCTTAATCGGGAAAGTCGCTTTGGTGACGGGCGCCGCTTCGGGTATCGGCAAGGCTTGCAAAGAGTGTTTACAGGCTGAAGGAGCCAATGTGGTCGGTTTGGACATTAAAAGCGGCCCCGATCATATGCAGTGTGATGTGACCCGGGAAGCGCAAGTCAGGAAAGCCGTTGAACATACCGTGCGCCGTTTCGGAGGACTGGATATCATCGTCAGCAATGCCGGGGTTTTTCCGCCGAGCATGAACATCGAGTCAATGCAGCCGTCAGCCTGGGAGAAAAGCCTGCAGTTAAATTTAACCGGTCACCAGTACCTGATCAAGCACGCCATTCCTTATTTGACTTACGGCATTGACCCGGCGATCGTCATCATCGCCTCCAAAAATGTTCCCGCTCCCGGCCCGGGCGCTGCGGCTTATTCCGTCGCTAAAGCAGGGCTGACACAGTTAGGCAGGGTGGCGGCCCTGGAATTGGGGGCCAAAGGAGTCCGGGTCAACATGGTCCATCCCAATCAGGTCTTTGATACCGCCATATGGACCAGGGACGTTCTTGAGAAACGCGCCAGACATTACGGCATGTCCGTTGAGGAATACAAGACCAGTAATATCCTGCATACAACCATCACTTCAAAAGATGTGGCCCAACTCGTCTGCGCCATGGCCGGTCCGGCCTTTGCCAAGACCACCGGTTCACAAATTCCTATCGACGGCGGCAATGAAAGGGTTATTTAATTATCTCCGGCGCAGGCGCATGCGGCGCGGTGTCTGAAAAGCCATGACCGGCGCCTTGGGCTGATGGAATTTCTCCAAAGGTATGGTGGGGTGGCTTTGGGCCACGGGAAGGGTCTGGTTGATAATGCGTTCGATGTTTTTGACGTCCAGCCGCTGGTCAGGAGTGGCAAAGGAAGCGGCATGGCCGGCAAAACCCGCGCGGCCGGTGCGGCCGATGCGGTGGACGTAATTTTCCGGATCATCGGGCAGGTCGTAATTGATGACCAGCTCTATGCCTTTGACATCGATGCCGCGCGCGGCGATGTCCGTAGCCACCAGAATGCGGTATTTCCCGCGCTTGAAGCCTTCCAAAGCCTCCTTGCGCTGTCCCAAAGAGCGGTCTGAATGTGTTTCCGCGGCATTATGCTTCGCGTGGCGCAATTGCCTGGTCAGACGCGCTACGCCGAATTTGGTACGGCAAAAGATCAGCACCGATCCTTTATATTGGGCCAGCGTACTTTCCAATAATTGGTTTTTAAATTCTTTGCGCACGATGAACAGTTCCTGGGAGATCTTGTCCGCCATGGTGCCGGCAGGCGCCACTTCCACGCGCACGGGTAGTTTCATATAGCTTTTGGCAATGTTCACGATCGTTTCCGGCATGGTCGCTGAAAAGAGCATGGTTTGCCTGTCCTGAGGGACTTGCTTGAGCAGGGTGGCGATCTGGGGCCCAAAGCCCATGTCCAGCATGCGGTCGGCTTCGTCCAGGACCAGGATATGGATGTCGTGAAGGTTTAAGGTTTTCTGCTGCATGTGGTCGATCAGGCGGCCGGGGGTACCGATCAAAATGCGCGGGTGCGAGCGCAGGTGTTGGATCTGTTTGCCCATGGAATCCCCGCCGATCAAGACCACGGTGCCCATTCCCAGGGCGGTGGCTATCTTGCGTAGGCTCTCATCGACCTGAATGGCCAATTCGCGGGTGGGGACAACCACCAGGGCGCGGCCCTTGATCTGGGCCAGGCGCTGGATCAAAGGGATGCCGAAGGCAATGGTCTTGCCTGTGCCGGTCTGGGCAATGCCCATGACATCCTGGCCTTGCAGCCCTATCGGAATGGCCTGATACTGAATTTTAGTGGGGGTCGTGAATTTTAAACGTTCGATGACGCTTAAAATTGCGGGAGCGATGCCTAATCCGTAAAAGTTGGGTTCGTTTTGAGACATAATTGACTTTCTTTTTTAACTGTTTGTAAGGCCAACAGCCTAACACTATTTGGCCGAATATGCAAGGACTGCCAATTTCGTTGGCGTTTGAAGATGATTGTGGTATAATTCCGCCCTTATGATTTCTGTCAATAATGTATCGCTACAATTCGGCAAACGCGTCCTTTTCGATGGGGTCAACATCACATTTAACCCCGGCAACTGCTATGGCATTATCGGGGCCAACGGTTCCGGCAAGTCCACTTTTCTGAAGATCCTCGCCGGTGATCTGGAGACGACCAAGGGTACGGTCAGTGTTGCCGGCGGCAAGCGTATTTCCGTCCTGAAGCAGGACCAGTTCGTTTTTGATGAATTTACGGTGCTGATGACCGTGCTCATGGGGCACAAGGAGCTTTATAGTGTCATGAGGGAAAAAGACGAGCTGTACGGCAAGCCGGATTTCGGCGATGCGGACGGCTTGCGCGCTTCCGAGCTTGAGGCCCGGTTTGCGGAAATGAACGGATGGAATGCGGAGGCCGAGGCGGCAAAGCTTTTGAGCGACCTGGGCATCAGCGAAGACCTGCACCAGCAGCAAATGAAACAGTTGGAAGGTTCCCAAAAGGTGCGGGTGCTCCTGGCGCAGGCCTTGTTCGGCAACCCGGACATTTTGATCCTCGATGAGCCCACCAACTCCCTGGACGTGGACACCTGCATGTGGCTGGAAGAGTTTTTGATCAATTTCGAGAACACGGCCATCGTGGTGTCCCACGACCGCCATTTCCTGGACAAGGTCTGCACGCATGTCTGTGATATTGATTTCGGCAAGATACAGGTCTATTCGGGCAATTACAGTTTTTGGATCGAGGCAAGCCAATTGGCCATGAGGCAGCGCTCAGATGCCAATAAGAAGACCGAAGAAAAGCGCAAGGAGCTGCAGGATTTTATCGCCCGGTTTTCCGCCAATGCCTCCAAGGCCCGCCAGGCGACTTCCCGCAAAAAGATCCTGGAAAAGCTGACACTGGATGAGATCAGGCCGTCGTCGCGCAAGTACCCGTTCATCAATTTCAAGCCTGAACGCGAAGCCGGCAACGACGTGTTGCACGTGGAAAACCTGACCAAATCGATCGACGGACAATTGATGTTCAAGAATTTTTCCCTGCACGCCCACAAGAACGACAAGATCGCTTTTGTGGGGCCCAATGACCTGGCCAAAACGACGCTGTTCCAGATCCTGATGGGGGAATTGAAAGCCGACAGCGGATCGTTCAAGTGGGGAGTGTCCACGACACAGACGTATTACCCGAAGGACAACACTAAATTTTTTGAGACGGACCTTAACGTCGTGGATTGGCTGCGCCAATATTCCGTCGAAAAGGACGAGAATTTTGTGCGCGGGTTTTTGGGAAGGATGCTTTTTACCGGTGAAGAAAGCTTAAAAAGCGTGAAGGTTCTTTCCGGCGGGGAAAAGGTGCGGTGCATGTTTTCCAGGATGATGCTTACGGGCGCCAACGTGGTGATCCTTGATGAGCCCACCAACCATCTGGATCTGGAAGCCATCACCGCGTTAAACCGCGGCATGGAAAGTTTTCCAGGCACCATTTTATTTTCTTCCCACGACCATCAATTGATACAAACAACGGCCAACCGCATTATCGAATTGACGCCGGCGGGATGCATTGATAAGATCGGCATGGCCTATGATGAATATTTGGAAGATGCGCGCATCAAGGAACAGCGGCAGAAATTATACACGGTGGCGCAAGCGGTTTAAAAGCGATTTACGGAGAGGCGGGTCGAATCGTGGAAAAACATTCGGCGACACGACACCTCTCCCTTTCTGGAAATTATTTGATATAGTTGTTTTTGGTCGGAGAGGTGGCCGAGTGGTTTAAGGCGCGCGCCTGGAAAGCGCGTGGACGCCGAAAGGCGTCTCGGGAGTTCGAATCTCCCCTTCTCCGCCAGTTTTTGAGCAGCAGTTACAAACATCTCAGGCCCTCATTATAAATAGATTACAACTTTCATTGCAACTGTTTGTAACGAAGTTGTAATTTTTTATTTCCGTTTCCCTCCCATCGGCAGGAAGTTTTCGCGAGTACATGGGGAAATTGAGTGTTAAATAGGGTTTTTTGGTTATAATAAGGAATTGAATGAAATTATAATCATATAAAAAAGGAAGAGAATATGGCCTTTCCAAAGAAGAGAAAGATTTTTTCCACCAGCAACCCTTATGAGGTAAGGTATGTGTTATTGGCTTTTTTGCCGGGTTTGCTTGCCCTTCTGAGTTTGGCTGTGGCCCTGCTGTACGTTGGAGGCCAGGTCGTATGGGTCGTGCGTTTGGGGCATCATATCAATTTTTCTGAGGCGGTCATCGCATGGATCACGGCATGGTACAGGCCCGTGATCATTCTTTTATGCGGGCTTTATGTTTTATCGGTGGTCTGGGCTTTCAATATGGCCCGTAACGTTCTCGGGGCCTTTACCAGGTTGATCCCGGAGATGGACGCGATCATCGAAGGCCGTTCGCAGAAATTGCTGACCGCCAGGCCGGGGGACCGCCTGGCCCAGGAGTTACTCAAACGTATCAATGTCTTTGTCCGCAGTTATATCGCACATCAAAAATCGGGGCAATGATTGGAAGAAAAAATCAGATTGGGTACGCTGTTTCCAAAATTACCTTCGCGGCGCGTTGGCTTGCCCCCGGTTCGCCCAGGGAATCCTTGACCGCGGCCAGTTCGTCGATGATCCGGTGGTTGTACAGGACGCTTTCCATGGCATCACTAAGGCGCTTAGCGGTTGCGTCGTTTTGCAGCAGTTCTTCCACTATTTTTTTACCGGCCACGACATTGACCAGCCCTATATAAGGGATTTTAATGACGGTCTTGGCAACGGCATAGGTCAGCCATGAAGTTTTGTAAATGATGACCATCGGTTTTTTCAAGAGCGCGCATTCCAACGTCGCCGTGCCCGAAGCGACCATAACAGCGTCTGCAGCATTGATCCCGTCATAAGGGTTGCCATCATAAATTTTCAGAGGGAAATGTTCCAGTTCTTCGAAAGGCCCCAGCATCGCTTCAGGCGCATGCTTTAAAGGGACATCCGGCAGGGTCATCACTGAATCCATTTGGAAGGACGATACAATCGATTCTATAAGTTTTAAAGGGATGGAGGAGGCTTTGAGTAAAATGAATTGGCGCTCCCGGTTGCGGCTGTAAAGGAGCTTGGCCGCTTCCAGCATGCAGGGCAGATGCCGCTCGACTTCCTTCAGGCGCGAGCCGGGCATGAGGCCTATGGTCGTTTTGCTGGCAGAAAGCCCCAGGGCTTTCAAAACTTCCGTCTGGTCATGGTTGACGATGATCTCCTCGGCCAAGGGATGTCCGGCATAATCGGCCTTCATCCCGTATTTTTCATAAAGCTGTTTTTCAAAAGGGAATAAAACGATCATCCGGTCGACCAACTTTTTGATTTTCAGGATTCGGTTTTCTCTCCAGGCCCAGACTTGAGGAGAGATGTAATAAATGACCTTGAGCCCGCGTTTTTTTATTTCCCCGGCCAGGCGCAGGTTAAACCCCGGATAATCGACCAGCACCACGGCATCGGGGCGGGAGGCATCGATTTGCGCTAACGTTTGTCTGAATACTTTTTTGATGCGGTTGAAATTTTTGACGACTTCGGCAATGCCGATGACCGCAAGCTCGGTTATATCGGCAAAACATTCGACGCCGGCCCGGCGCATATGCTCGCCGCCGATGCCGGAAAGGCGCAGGGAAGAATCGAGCCGTTTTAAAGCGCGGGCCAGGCCGGCGGCGCGCATGTCGCCGGAAGCTTCTCCCGCAATGATCATTACATGGCGGTTTTTCATGGCCGTTTGCTTTCGCCGTCGATGAAACAGGGAATATCGATCACGATATGCTTTGACGGTGTTCCCATATTTTTTGGGTGATGTCGAGGGCGATTTTCAAAGCCTCGCGGCCTTCGACACCGGAGACCTTGGGGGTTTTGTCCTCACGCACGCAGTCGAGAAAATGCTCAAGTTCTTTTTTCAGGGGCTCTTCTTTTTCGATGGGGATGTTGCGCTTACTGATGCCGCGTTCATCCTTATTGTAGATGCTGGCTTCCTGTTTGGCGTAGTCCAGGGAAATGTAGGCGTTTTTGGTGAACATCCTGATTTTACGGGTGACCTCCGGCGAAATACGGCTGGCCGTGACATTGCACACACAGCCGTTGGCAAAGGTCAGGCGGCAATTGGCAATGTCCTCTTTGTCCGTCAATACATTGATGCCCACGGCCTGGATGTCTTTCAAGGGCGATTTCACCAGCCCCAGGATGATGTCGATGTCATGGATCATCAGGTCCATGACCACCCCGATGTCCAGCGAACGGTTGGGAAACATGTTCAACCGGTGGCACTCGACGAATAGGGGGTTTTGGGCAACGGTTTCGATGGCGGTGAAAGCGCTGTTGAAACGCTCCACGTGGCCGACTTGTAATTTCAGGCCTTTTTGGGCTGCCAGGTCAATAAGCCCCTCGGCTTCCATCAAGCTATTCGTCATGGGTTTTTCCACAAAAGCATGGACTCCTTTATTAAGGAAATAGGTGGCGATCGCGGCATGGGTGTTGGTGGGCGTGCAAATGCTCACCGCGTCAAGAGGCAGAGGGATGTCCCTGTAATCGGCGAATACGGGCACGCGGTATTGTTTCCCCAGCGGTTGGGCATGTTCCATGTGGTGGTCGCAGATGGCCGTGATATTGGCTTTGGCCTTAAGGGCATTAAGACATTTGAGATGGCGTGTCCCCAGGAAACCGCAGCCGATTAAAGCGATATTTGTTCTTTTCATATAAAATTAACAATAACAAAGCCGTTGCAAATTGTCAAACGTCATGCTACATTACGGTTTCCTATGAAAAATTACTTGAAACTGTTAAAGTTCCTCAAAGGTTATGAGGGACGTTTCGGCGTTGCCGTTGTTTTTATCGTTCTCTCGTCTCTGTTTGAGGGTGTCCAGCTGACATTTATCCTGCCGGTGGTGGACCGTATTTTTGAAAACAAGCCCATTGTCATCCCCAATAAGGTCCCGGCTGTTTTGGCGCACCTGGTCAACAAGCTCAACGCCATGGATGTCCATACCCTGTTTTGGCTGACCCCCTTGTGCTTTATGGTCCTTTTTACCATCAAGCAGGTGGTTTTGTTTTTTTCGGATTATATGATGAATGATATCGCCCAGGGGGTCATGCGTGATGTGCGTTCCCGTGTTTTTGAACGCATGCAGACTTTGTCCCTGGATTTTTTCAGCCGCAAACGCACCGGCGAGTTGATCTCCCGCATCACCAACGATGTGGGGACCATCGAGAACGCGATTTCCTACGCGGTCACGGATTTGGTCAAACAACCGGTTTTGATCGTGGTCTTCATGGTGATATCCATCATGATCAACACCAAGGGGACCATCATCGTGCTCTTGATGTTCCCTTTGATCGGTTGGCCCATGGTCCTGATCAACAGGAAATTACGCAAGATCGCCAAAAATACGCAGGAAAAAATGGCGGACATCAATTCTCTTTTGATGGAGACCATATCAGGCGTCCGTATTCTGAAAGCTTTCGGCACGGAAAAGTATGAGATCCAGCGCTTCCGGCACCAGAGCCATGATTATTATAAATTGCGCATGAAGACATTCATCAATATGAATATGATGGGGCCCATCACCGAAATGGTGGGGGCTTTGTGCGGCATGGCGATCCTTTTGATCCTGGGCAATGATGTGCTTGGCGGTCATTTGTCTTTCGGCGTGTTCCTGCTTTCCATCATTTCCATCACCCAGGTCATACGGCCTATCAAACGCATGGCCAATGTGATGACCATTGTGCAGCAGGCTCTGGTCGCCAATACGCGCATCTATGAAGTCCTGGAGACCAAGCCCACGGTCGTCGAACGGCAGGACGCCCTTGAATTGGAAACGTTTAAAAGTAAAATTACCATGGAAGGGGTCAGCTTCAGTTATGAAACGGACTCAGGGCTTGTTTTAAGCGATATCGACCTGGTTCTTAAAAAAGGGGAACTGGTGGCCGTGGTCGGCCCCACCGGTGCGGGCAAATCCACCCTGGTCAATCTGATCCCGCGTTTTTACGATGCCGTCAAGGGCCGGGTTTTATTCGACGGGACGGATGTCAGGGGTGTTTCTTTTAAATCGTTGCGCGGCCAGGTGGGCATTGTGACCCAGGAAGCCATCCTTTTTAACGACACGGTCAGAAACAATATTGCCTATGGAACTTTTGATGTGACTCTGGATGGCATTCAACAGGCGGCCCGAATGGCCTTTGCGGACCGGTTCATCGAAAAGATGCCTAAAGGCTACGACACCTTTATCGGGGACAGGGGCTTCAGGCTTTCAGGAGGGGAAAAACAGCGTTTGACCATTGCCCGCGCCATTGTCAAAAACCCGCCCATCCTGATCCTGGATGAGGCGACTTCCCAGCTGGACTCGGAGTCGGAAAAATACGTGCAGGAGGCGTTGGACAAGTTGATGATGGGGCGTACGGTCATCGCCATTGCCCACCGTCTGTCCACCATTATGAAGGCAGATAAAATTGTGGTATTGGAACATGGAAAAATAGTTGGACAAGGCCGGCACGACGATCTGCTGTTTTCCTGCCCTTTATACCGCAGGCTTTATGAAACCCAGTTCCGCGCGGCGTAAGAACCTGTCCCCGGACTCGGGGACCAAAATTTTATTGCAAAAACATAAGTCTTTGTTATAGTAAATGTTCAATTTAATGCCCTTGGACGGGCTTTCCGGCCGGGGTCTACAATGGCCGCTTTTGAGGGGCATGAGGTAAAAACTCAAGGCAGGCCGCAAATCTGAAAATTCCGTCTTGACCTGATTGTCAGCACAATCCGCCGGCGGAACAAGAGAAGAAAGGAAGTAAACGCATGGCAACAGAATTGATCAAGAAGCTTTTGGAAGCAGGTGTGCATTTCGGTCATCAAAGCCGCCGCTGGAATCCCAAGATGAGAAGGTTTATATTCGGGGAACGGGGCGGCATTTATATTATTGACCTGGAAAAGACGGTGGACAGGCTCAATGCCGCCCGCGACGCCATCCGCGACATCGCCGCCCGGGGGGGCAAGATCCTTTTTGTGGGCACCAAGAAGCAGGCCCAGCAGGTCATTGAAGAAGAGGCCCAGCGTGCCGGCATGTTTTATGTCAAGAACCGCTGGATGGGCGGGCTATTGACCAACCTGGAAACCGTAAAGAAGTCCGTACGCAAGCTGGTTGATATAGAAAAGATGGAGGGTAATGGTACGGTCGACCGCCTGACTAAAAAAGAAGCCTCTTTATTAATGAAGGAAAAAGAGCATTTGATCCGAGATTTAGGCGGTATCCGGGAAATGGGCGTTGTCCCTCAGGGTGTTTTTATCGTGGACACCAAAAAAGAAGAGATTGCCGTGGCCGAGGCCAATCGCTTGGGCATCCCGGTTTTTGGTCTGATCGATACCAACTCCGACCCTGATCTGGTCCAATATCCCATTCCCGGCAATGACGATGCCGTCAAATCCATTAAATTCATCACCGGCTTGATGGTGGACAGTGTTCTCGAAGGGCAGAAAGAATATTTGGCAGGCAAGAAAATACAACAGGCGTCCCAGAACCAGGAAGTGACGGTATGATCATGACGACAGCAGACGACATCAAGCGTTTAAGGGAAGAGACTTCCTGCGGAGTTATTGATTGTAAAAAGGCCCTGGAAGAGGCCAAGGGGGATTTTGGCAAGGCCAAGGAACTTTTGCGTAAAAAAGGCCTTGAGATGGCGGCCAAAAAAAGCGACCGCGTGGCCAGAGAAGGCCGCGTGGAGGCGTATATCCATAACGGCAACAAGATCGGGGTCGTGGTGGAGGTCAATTGCGAAACGGATTTTGTGGCCCGTAATGAGGATTTTTGCCGGTTCACGCGCGAGGTGGCCCTTCATATAGCCGCCATGAATCCGAGATATATAAGGAAAGAAGATGCCCCTGCCGAGGTGTTGAGCAGGGAAGCGGACAAGGAAGCCTATATCAAGGCCAATTGTCTTTTATCCCAGGCCTATGTCAAAGATCCGGGTAAAACCATCCAGGATCTATTGAATGAGCTGGTGGCCAAGATCGGCGAAAATATCATGATAGGCCGTTTCGTGCGCTTCAAGGTCGGAGAGTAATGTTGAAAAAAGAACCTGTTTATAAAAGGGTTTTGTTGAAGTTAAGCGGGGAAGCTTTGTTGGGGCGCCAGCAGCACGGCATTGACACTGAAATGTGCGCTTCACTGGCCGCCCAGATCAAGGAAGTCCACGAGGCCGGCGTCCAAATGGCGCTGGTGGTCGGCGGGGGCAATATTTTCCGCGGCCGCGTGGAAAGCGAACGTTTCGGCCTGGACCGTTCGGTCGCGGATTATATGGGGATGCTTGCGACCGTCATGAACGGCCTGGCGTTGCAAAATTCCCTGGAGCAGTTAGGGGTTCAAACGAGGGTCATGACGGCCATTCAAATGCATGCCGTTGCCGAACCTTACATTTTACGCCGGGCCATCCGCCATCTTGAGAAGCGCCGTGTGGTCATTTTTGTGGCAGGCACCGGAAATCCGTATTTTACGACGGACACGGCAGCGGCCCTGCGGGCCACGGAGATCGGCTGCGATGTGATCATCAAAGCCACCAAGGTCGATGGTGTTTATTCCGCCGACCCTCTCAAGCACAAAGGGGCCAAAAAGTTCAAGAGTTTGAAATTCATTGACGTGTTGAAGAAAGATTTAAAGGTCATGGATGCAACCGCCATCAGCATGTGCATGGACAACGGCCTTCCCATTGTTGTGTTTAATCTTTTGCAAAAAGGGAATATTAAAAAGGTTATCTATGGCGACGGCATAGGAACGGTCGTCCGGTAGGAGGCGTATATGACTGCCAAAGAAATATTAAAAGAGACTGAAGGCAAGATGAAGAAGACCATGGAGACGGTGTTACGCGAGTTTTCCGAGGTCCGTACCGGCCGCGCCCAACCCGCCTTGGTGGAGGACATGCATATCAATTATTATGAAACCTCGACTCCCATCAAGCAGCTGGCCGCGGTGTCTTCTCCTGATCCCCGGCAAATACTGGTCCAACCCTGGGATTCCAACGCCATTAGAGATATTGAAGAAGCGATCCTGAATTCCAAATTGGGGGTTACGCCCTCCAATGACGGTAAGTTTATCCGGTTGGTCTTCCCGCCGTTGTCCACTGAACGCCGGGAAGAGTTCATTAAGGTCTGCAAAGACATGGCTGAGCGCGGGCGGGTCACCTTGCGTACCATCCGGCGGGATGCCAATGATAAGATCAAAAAGATGTTAAGCGAAGGTCATGTCAGCGAAGACGAAAAGTTCAAAGGCGAAGAAGAAGTGCAAAAAATGACCGACCGCTTCATCAAAGAGATAGATGCTCTGCTGGAGCGAAAAAGCAAAGAGTTGCGGGAAGTATAGAGCGCCCCAAGGATTTCGACCCACTAGCTCATCCGGTTAGAGCACTACACTTTTAATGTAGGGGTGCCGCGTTCGAGTCGCGGGTGGGTCACCATGATTGAGGTAAAGTGAAACCGCTCTCGTGAAGGGGCGGGTGGCGGAATGGCAGACGCGCATGCCTTAGGAGCATGTGGGGAAACCCGTGGAGGTTCAAGTCCTCTCCCGCCCACTTTGGTTCTTTAATACATTGAAAGATGCGGCGGTAATTCAGTTGGTAGAATGCCACCTTGCCAAGGTGGATGTCACCGGTTCAAGCCCGGTCCGCCGCTCCAATTTTTAATCGTTTGGAGAGATCATGAAAATCAGCGACTTTTTACGCAAGGAAGCAGTTTGTACGGAACTAAAATCCGAGACCAAGGCCGAAGTCATTTTAGAAATGGTGGGGATCCTGGTCGATAACGGGATCATTGAAAAGAAGTACAAGAACAAGATTGTTGAGGGTTTGATGGCCCGGGAAGCCCTGGGCTCCACGGCCATAGGGCAGGGGATTGCCATCCCTCACACCAAATCAGATACCGTAAGCGAACTCATTTCCGCTTTAGCCATCAGTAAAACGGGTGTCAATTTCGATTCTCTCGACGGAGAACCGGCGCATATTTTTTTCCTTTTGATCGCACCCTCTGATTCCGCCGGCCCGCATTTAAAGGCTCTTGCACGGGTCTCACGCCTGTTGAAGGACAAATTTTTCCGCGACAGCCTCAAAAACACCAAGACAGCCAAAGAGGTCATGGACCTGGTTGCGCAGGAAGATGCGCGCATCGGCTGAAAAGCTTTTTAGCTCATGTCTCAAAATTTTTCTAAATGGCTTTATCCGGGCATTAAGGTCAAACGCTGGGTGTTTGCCTCTCTGTTCGGGGTCGTCGTCGTAGGTGTCGGCGCTGTTTATGCGGCGTACCCTTATCCTTTTGTCCAGACCTTTGGGGTTGTCATCATCCTGTGCGGCATTGTTTTTATCGTGCTGGGCATGGGGAAAATGATCATCTCGTTGTTGACTCTTTTTTTGCCGCAGCGCGAGCGGGACATCGTGGATATTCTTTACCGGCGCCGTTTTCTGGAGCGCGGCCCCAAGGTGGTTGCTATCGGAGGGGGCCATGGCCTGTCGCATTTGCTCCTTGCCCTGAAAGCATACACTGCCAATTTGACGGCCATCGTCACCGTCGCCGACAGCGGCGGATCCTCGGGCCGGCTGCGCCAGCAGTTCAATATCGTCGCGCCCGGAGACATACGCAACTGCCTGGTGGCCCTGGCCGATACGCCGGCATTGATGGGGGAGCTTTTTCAATACCGTTTTGCCGAAGGAGGGGGGCTTAAAGGGCATAGTTTCGGGAATTTGTTTTTGACCGCCATGGTGCAGATCACCAACGGGGATTTTAAAAGGGCGGTGGAGGAGTCCAGCAAGGTCCTGGCGGTCCGTGGGAAGGTGATCCCTTCGACGGTACACAACGTGCATTTGGTGGCCGAGTATATGGACGGGACGGTCACCCAGGGTGAAGCCAAAATCCCCCAGGCCAATGCCGTGATCAAGCGCCTGTCCCTGACCCCTGAAGACGCCCGGCCGACGGATGATGCCCTGACGGCCATTGCCCAGGCCGACATTATTGTGATGGGGCCCGGAAGCCTGTACACGAGTATTTTGCCGAACCTGATCATTAAAGGCATGGCTGATGCCGTGGCCACGTCGCCGGCCTACAAAATTTATGTTTGTAACGTGATGACGCAGCAGGGTGAAACGGACAATTTCTCCGCTTCTGATCACCTGAGGGTTCTTTTGGAACATACCAACCCTAAATTGGTGGATGCCTGTTTGATCAATGACGCGGTGGTCAGCAATGAGGAAGCTCTCAACCGCTACCGCCAGGAGAACGCTTATCCGGTGGCGGCGGACAGCGACCGCATTAAAGCGATGGGAATCAAGGTGGTTGCCGCCGATCTTTTAAGCGTCGCTGATTATGTCCGGCATGATTCCAAGAAATTGACCCAGGCGCTCATAAGATTGATCGAGACCCAGAGGGTCATTAAAAGATGATCATTATGCATAAACTTGAAAAAGAGCTGACCGTGCTCAATAAAAAAGGCCTGCATGCCCGGCCGGCCGCCCTGTTTGTGGGCTTGGCCGAAAAATATGGCGTGACCGTGACAGTGGCCAAAGGCTCGGAAACGGTCAATGGCGCCTCGATCATGGGGCTTTTGATGTTGGGGGCTGTGGAAGGCACTGTGCTGAAAATCACCGTTGAAGGTGACAGGGCCCAAGAGGCCATGGCCGGGTTTGAGGATTTTTTTAATAAACAAGATGAAGAATTGCCCTCATGAGTGAGATCGTTTTAAAAGGTATCCCCGCGGCGCCCGGCATTGCCTATGGTCCGTCCTTTATTCTGGACAAAGGCGAATTCATTGTGCCCAAGCGTTCCATTGCCACTTCTGAAGTCAATTCTGAAATCGCCCGTTTTGAAGAGGCCGTTCACAATGCAAGGCTGGAGATCCAGGCTCTGAAAACCAAGATCACCAAGGACATGGGCGCGGCGCATGCGCGGATCTTTGATGCGCACCTTTTGGTCCTGCAGGATGCCACCTTGATCGACCAGGTCACCGCCGACATACGCAAGCACAAGACCTCCGCGGAATATGTTTTCATCAAGATCATCAAGAAATTCGTTGAAGCGTTCACCAAACTCCCGGATGAATATCTGCGTGAGCGCGCCGCCGATGTCAGCGATATCAGCCGGCGGGTCCTGAAATATTTGATGGATGAAAGCAAGCTCCATGATCTGGAGCTTTTGCAGGACGATTTGATCGTGGTGGCGCATGAGCTGTCTCCGTCGGATGCGGTGAGCATGTATAATAAAAAGATCAAGGGCTTTTTGACGGACATCGGCGGAAGGACCTCCCATACGGCCATTATCGCCAAATCCTTGGGCGTTCCCGCCGTGGTGGGCTTGAAAGACGCGACCTTGAAGATCGATAACCAGGACCCTGTGATCGTGGACGGGCAAAAAGGCCTGGTCATCATCAACCCCTCCCATGAAACCAAGGAACAATATATTAAAGAGCAGCACAAGATCACGGCGACCCTGGAAAAGCTGGACGATTTAAAGAATTTACCGGCCCAAACCCTGGACGGCAAAAACATCTGCATTATGGCCAACCTGGAATTGTCCTCGGAAATCCCGGTCGTACGCAAGTACGGGGCCGAGGGGGTGGGACTTTACCGCACCGAGTTTTTATACATGAACCGCCTGGATTTGCCTTCGGAAGAAGAGCAATATCAAGCCTACAGCCAGGTGGCGCGTGCCGTGGCGCCTTGTCCCGTCACCATAAGGACCCTTGATTTGGGCGGAGACAAATTTATTTCCAGCGTGCAGATCCCGCATGACATGACCCCTTTTTTAGGGTGCCGGGCCATCCGTTTTTGCCTTGAACGGCCGGATATTTTCAAAACACAACTCAGGGCCATTTTACGCGCTTCCGTGCACGGCCGGATCCAGATGATGTATCCCATGATCTGCGGTTTGGGGGAATTACGGCAGGCCAATGCCATTCTCAATGAGGTGAGAACGTCCTTAAAGGATGAGAAGATCCCTTTTGATGAGAAAATGAAGGTCGGTATCATGATTGAAGTGCCCTCGGCGGTGATGACGGCCGAGGCCCTGGCCCGCGAGACCGACTTTTTTTCCATCGGCACAAATGATCTCATCCAGTACACTCTCGCCGTTGACCGTGTCAATGAAAAGACGGCCCATCTCTATGAACCCACGCATCCGGCGGTCATTAAAATGATACAAAAAACCATCGATGCCGGTCATAATGAAGGCCTGCATGTGGCCCTGTGCGGGGAAATGGCTTCAGACCCTTTGCTGGCTTTTTTACTTTTGGGCATGGGGATCGATGAATTGAGCATGTCCGCGGCGAGCATTTTGACCGTCAAGCGGATGATACGCGGCGTGAAACTGCAGGATGCCCAGCGTACGGCCTACGAGGCCATGCAATTGGCTACGGGCCAGGAAGTTGAAGAGTATATTGATGTCCAAATCCGCAGGCACATGGCCGGTTAGGAGATTTTCATGAAAGCTTTGATTTTAGCGGCCGGTTACGGCACGCGGCTCGCGTCGGTGGCCAAAGATACGCCCAAACCCTTGATCACTGTAGGCGCAAGGCCTTTGGTGGATTATGTGGTGGATAAACTGCAGGGTATCAAGGCATTGGATGAGATCGTCGTCGTCAGCAATAATAAATTCGCGCCGCATTTTCAACAATGGGCGAAAGGGCATAGGGGGCTGCCCATCCGCGTCGTTAACGACGGCACAAATGCGCCCGAAGAGCGCTTGGGGTCCGTGGGGGACATGCATTTTGTCTGGCAAAAGGAAACTTCGCCCTGCGACTGGCTGGTCATCGGCGGGGACAACCTTTTTGACGGCGAGGTTTCCCATTTTGTTGATTTTGCGGTTTCCAAAGATCCTGCGGTCACCATCGGCATTTTCGATATCCATGATATCAAGGCGGCCACCAAGTTCGGGGTATTGGGCGTTGATGCCCAACACAAGGTCGTCAGCTTTCAGGAAAAACCGGAAAAACCCGTCTCCAGCCTTATCACCATGTGTTTATATTATTTCCCCCGCCCAACGCTTAAATTTCTACCGGAATATTTAAAAGAGTCCAAGGCCGTGGATGCGGCCGGAAGTTACATCAAGTGGCTGTCTGAAAATAAGGCGGTTTACGGTTTTCAATTTACGGGCAAGTGGTATGATATCGGGAGCATTGAATCCCTGGAAGAAGCCAGGCGGGCATTTTCATAAAACAAATTCAATTTTTTAGAAAGGTGGTAGGCGTGAAAGGGCGTTATCTTTTTACCTCAGAATCGGTGGGCAACGGCCATCCGGATAAAGTGTGTGATCAAATTTCAGATGCGGTCCTGGATGCGGTTTTTAAGGACGATCCTCATGGCCGTGTGGCGTGTGAGACTTTTTGTTCCACGGGCCTGGTCATTGTGGGCGGCGAAATCACCACGACCACCTATGTGGATGTCCATAAACTGGTCCGCCAGGTCCTTTTGGACATCGGCTACAACCATCCTAAATACGGTTTTGACGCCAACACCTGTTCCATTCTAAATGCCATCAACAAGCAGTCGCCGGACATTTCACAAGGAGTTGATGCCGGGGGCGCGGGGGACCAGGGCATTATGTTCGGGTATGCCAGCAATGAAACCCCTGAGATGATGCCTTTGGCCATCACCCTGGCCCATCATTTGGTCAAACGGATCGAAGTTGTGCGCAAGAGCGGCATTTTGAAATACCTGGGACCGGATTGCAAATCCCAGGTGACCATCGAATACGAAGATGATAAGCCCATCCGCGTCGATGCCGTGGTCCTCGCCTGCCAGCATACGGAAGAGATTTTGGACAAGACCGGCAAGCGCATCACCCAAAAGGCCAAACAGGAGATCATTAAAACGATCGCTCATCCCATTGTCGGCAAGTTGATCGACAAGCAAACCAAATTTTATGTCAATGAAACGGGCAAGTTTGTCGTCGGCGGACCTCAATCCGACACCGGCGTCACCGGGCGCAAGATCATTGTGGACACCTACGGCGGTGTCGTGCCGCACGGGGGCGGAGCCTTCTCCGGCAAAGACCCGACCAAGGTGGACCGTTCTGCGGCCTACATGGCGCGTTATATCTGCAAAAATATCGTGGCTGCGGGCCTGGCTCACCGGTGCATGCTGCAACTCGGTTATGCCATAGGGTTTCCCCAGCCTGTTTCCCTGATGGTGGATACCTACGGCACGGGCAAGATTTCCGAACAGTATCTTGTCCAGCTGGTGCGCAAGCACTTTGACCTTTCGCCGAGAGGAATCATCAAGACCTTGGATTTACGGCGGCCAATTTATTTAAAAACAGCCTCTTATGGCCACTTCGGCCGTTTTGGATTTCCCTGGGAAAAAACCGACAAAGTTTCGGCCTTAAAGAAAGACGCTTAGAGGGAAACAACCATTCGATGACCAAGAAAGAGGGAATATTGGGAGAGACGACATTGAAAGCTAATGATTATAAAGTCAAGGACATGGGGCTCGCTTCCTGGGGGCGCAAAGAAATCGAGATCGCCCAAACCGAAATGCCGGGCTTGATGGCCGTACGCGAAGAATACAAGGCCGGGCAGCCGTTGAAAGGCGCACGCATTGCCGGCTGCATCCACATGACCATCGAGACTGCGGTGTTGATCGAGACCCTGATTAAATTAGGCGCGCAGGTGCGCTGGTCATCCTGCAATATTTTCTCCACCCAGGACCATGCGGCCGCTGCCATCGCTGCGGCCGGAATTCCGGTATTTGCCTGGAAAGGGGAAAGTCTTGAGGAGTATGATTGGTGCATCGAACAGACCATTTATTGGCCGGACGGTCAGGGGCCCAACATGATTTTGGATGACGGTGGAGACCTGACCAAAATGGTCCATGAAAAATATCCGCAATATTTAAAAGATATCCGTGGGCTTTCGGAAGAGACCACCACCGGAGTCCATCGCCTCTATGAAATGATGAAAAACAAGACATTGAAGGTGCCGGCCATGAATGTCAATGATTCGGTCACCAAGTCCAAGTTCGATAATTTGTACGGCTGCCGCGAATCCCTGATCGACGGCATCAAGCGTGCCACGGACCGCATGATCGCGGGCAAGGTTTGCGTGGTCGCCGGTTACGGGGACGTGGGCAAGGGCTGCGTTCAGTCTTTTAAAGGTTTGGGCGGGCGCATCATTGTCACGGAGATCGATCCCATATGTGCTTTGCAGGCGGCCATGGAAGGCTATCAGGTCATGCCCATGAACGAAGCGGCCAAGATCGGCGATATTTTTGTCACTGCCACCGGTTGCATTCATGTCATAACGGCCAAACATCTGGACGCCATGAAGAGCGGGGCGATTGTCTGCAATATCGGGCATTTTGATTCCGAAATCGAAATCGCGTATTTGAACGACCGTAAGGACATCAAAAAAGTGCAGATCAAACCCCAGGTCGATGAATACATTTATCCAAACGGCAAGAAGGTCGTTGTCCTGGCCGAAGGCAGGCTCGTCAATTTAGGTTGCGCCATGGGGCACCCGTCCTTCGTCATGAGCAATTCCTTCACCAACCAGGTCCTGGCCCAGATGGAACTTTGGCAAAACGGGCATAAATACGAACATAAGGTTTATACGCTGCCCAAGCACCTGGATGAAAAAGTGGCCGGCCTGCATTTGGCCAAGGTCGGCGCCAGGCTTGACGTGCTGACTGCAGAGCAGGCCCAATATTTAGGCGTCAGCCCCCAGGGACCTTTTAAGCCCGATCATTACCGCTATTAATTTATTATTTATGAGTTTTTTCCTGTCCTTGATGCTTCTGGTGATATAATAATCAAATTCTCTTATTTCAAACAGGTATAGGCCCAAACAGAAATAGTGTTTTCAAGGTAGGAGTCTTTTTTATGGCCAATAAAATCAAGAAGATCGGGATTTTGACCTCCGGCGGCGACGGCCCCGGCATGAACGCGGCCATCCGTTCCGTGGTGCGCTATGCCCTGAATTATGACCTTGAAGTGGTGGGCATCATGCGCGGTTATCAGGGGCTTTTGGATGATGATATTGTCCCCATGAACCACCGGTCGGTTTCCAATATCATCAATAAGGGCGGAACCATCTTGAAGACCGCCCGCTCCAAGGAATTTTCGACCGATGAAGGCAAGATGAAGGCCGCTGAGGTCCTGAGACGCAATGCCATCGATGCCTTGATCGTGGTTGGAGGCGACGGTTCCTATAGAGGCGCCAACCGTCTTTATGAATTGACGGGTATCCCTACCATTGGTTTGCCGGGGACCATAGATAATGACCTCAACGGCACGGACCAGACCATCGGCTGTTCAACGGCCGTAAACACAGCCTTGGAATCCATCGATAAAATCCGCGATACGGCCCAAAGTATGGAACGTATCTTTGTGGTTGAGGTCATGGGCAACAAATCGGGGTATATCGCCATGGAAGTTGCCCTTGCAGCCGGTGCGGAAGATGTTATAATACCTGAACGCCCTTTTGATTATAATGCCATGTATGATGAGGCCAGGGAAGGCAATGCCAAGGGCAAGATCAGTTGGATCATCGTGACGGCTGAAGGGGCTGCCAAGGCCCAGACCGTGGCGGAAAATATCACTACGGCCATAGGCCTGGAGACCCGTTACGCAGTTTTAGGTCACGTGCAGCGCGGCGGTACCCCCAGCGGGCAGGACAGGATCTTGTCCACGCGCCTGGGCGCTGCCGCGGTCGATCTTTTGCTCAACGGCATTTACGGAAAAGCGGTCGGTGTTTTGCAGGACAAGATCAACGTGGTTGACCTTAAAGATGCTACCCGCCGGATCCATGAGGACATGGACCGGCGTTATCAATTATTGAAAATTTTAACGTAAAGCCCCATCCTGTAGATAGCAACAAGCGGGGATTTAAGAAGGAGAGGCGGTCACATGGCAGTCAAGTCGGGTTTTGATGTCGATGCAACAGTCCAGAAACTGGTGATGAGCGATAATATCAAGGAAAAGGAGGCTTTGGCCCGTGAAATCCAGGCGGAGGCAAAGTCCCGCGGGGTATTTCTGGCCTCCATCCATGAGGTGTATATGGCGCGCGGCAAAGGACAGGGCAAGAATTTCACGACGCCGGCCATGAACCTGCGTTGTTTGACCTATCATCTGGCCCGTGCCATTTTCCGCGTGGCCAAACGTTTGAATGCCGGCGCTTTTATCTTTGAGATCGCCAAATCGGAAATGGGCTATACGGCCCAGCCGCCCATTGAGTATTCCGCGGTTATTTTAGCGGCCGCCGTTAAGGAAGGCCATCGGGGACCGGTGTTCGTGCAAGGGGACCATTGCCAGATCAAGGCCAGCAGCTATTTCGAAAATAAGGCCAAGGAAGTTTCCGGCTTGAAAGACATGGTGGCAGACTGTATCGCCGCCGGCTTTTATAATATCGACGTCGATTCTTCCACGACCGTTAAATTGGACCGTCCGACCCTGACAGAACAGCAGCGCGATAATTTTGAAGTGTGCGCGGACATGTCGGCTTTTATCCGTAAGATCCAGCCGAAAGGCCTGCAGATCTCCATCGGCGGGGAGATCGGTGAAGTCGGTCATAAGAATTCCACCGTTGAGGAGTTGGTGGCCTTCACCGAAGGTTATAACAAAGCCCTGCCTAAAGGCTTGGTCGGTTTAAGCAAGATTTCCGTACAAACAGGAACTTCCCACGGCGGGACCGTGTTGCCTGACGGCTCCATTGCCAAGGCCAATGTGGATTTTGATACTTTGAAAAACATCTCTGCGGCCGCCCGGCAGAAATTCGGCATGGGCGGGGCTGTCCAGCACGGCGCCTCTACCTTAAGCGATGACCAGTTCCATAAATTCCCGGAAGTCAACACGGTTGAGATCCATTTGGCCACCAATTTTCAAAACAAGACCCTGGATAACCTGCCCAAGGACCTTTACCAAAAGATGATGGACTGGACCAAGGCCAACTGCCAGAGTGAACGTAAAAGCACCGACACCGAGGAGCAGTTTTTATACAAGGCCCGTAAACGCGCTTTAGGGCAGTTTAAAAAAGAGATTTACGGCCTGCCTGAAAGCGTCAAAGAAGGCATTGCCGCTCAACTGGAAAAGAATTTTGAATTCCTTTTTAAGCAGCTTAATGTGGGGGACACAAAAGATTTTGTGACTTCCATCGTTAAGCCGGTGGATACGGCCATCGGTTTGCGTCAGACACAGGCCCATTTAGACGGCGAAGGGGATGATTAATCCTGATCAACAAAAGATCAATGAAGATCAGTGGCATAATCAAGACAATTGGAGCGGACCGTTCTATTCGAGCAAAAAAGACGACCGGCTCTGGGTCCCTAAAAGAAATCCTGTCTTTGGCTGGACGATCAATTTTGGTCATAAGTACGGGCTTCTGACAATGATCATGATCAGCATCGTTCCTTTGATCGCGGTCGCTGTCGGTTTAACAGCAGTTTTAAGCACAAGACATTAATATAAGGAAAAAATAAAAATGGCTAAGATTTTTTACGATAAAGATTGCAAAATCAATGATATTAAGGACAAGACCATCGCCGTGGTGGGGTACGGTATCCAGGGACGCGGCCAGGCGTTGAATTTGCGCGACAGCGGCTTGAAGGTCATCGTAGCGCAGCGGCCGGGCGGCCCTAATTATGAGAAGGCCATTGAAGATGGGTTTAAGCCGGTGTCCGTCGATGAGGCCACGCGCAAGGCAGAGGTGATCATCCTTTTGACCCAGGACCATCTGCAGGCGGATATTTACAGGAATTCCATCGAGCCTTACCTGACCAGGGGCAAGGCCCTGGCGTTCTCCCACGGGTTCAATATCCATTTTAAATTCATCGTTCCTCCTAAGGACGTCGACGTTTTCATGATCGCGCCCAAAGGTCCCGGGGCCCTGGTGCGGCGCCAGTATGAAGAAGGCCGCGGCGTGCCATGCCTGGTGGCCGTGCATCAAAATGCCACAGGCAAGGCCCTAAAGATCGCTTTGGCTTATGCCAAAGGCATCGGCGGTTCCCGCGCAGGGATCATCCAGACGACATTCAAGGAAGAAACGGAAACCGACCTGTTCGGCGAACAGTCTGTTTTGTGCGGGGGCGCCAGTGAGCTCATCAAGGCGGGTTGGGAGACCCTGGTTGCGGCGGGCTATCAGCCGGAAATCGCCTATTTTGAATGCCTGCATGAATTGAAATTGATCGTGGATTTGATCTACGAAGACGGCATCCAGGGCATGCGCAGGCGCGTTTCCGATACTGCGGAATACGGGGACATGACCCGCGGTAAACGCATTGTGGATGCCCGTACCCGTAAAGAAATGCAAAAGATATTAAAAGAAATTCAAACGGGCAAATTTGCCGGGGAATGGATGGCCGAAAACAAAAAAGGCCGCAAGAATTTCCTTAAGATGCGTAAAATAGGCGAAAAACATCCGGTTGAAAAAGTGGGTGCCCGACTTCGGGCCATGATGAGCTGGATGAAAAAGTAAAACTGTTGATTACACCATAGGAAAAGTTATTATATACTAAGGGCGGCTTCAACAGCCGCCCTTCATTTTTGTCAGCGAGGCCATTTATGAAAAACGACAAGGTTTTTGTATTTGATACTACTTTAAGGGATGGGGAGCAGGCTCCCGGAGCCACCATGGGCCCGGAAGAAAAGTTGGAGATCGCTTTTGCCCTGGAACGCCTGGGCGTCGATATCATTGAGGCCGGTTTTCCGGTTTCTTCTCCGGGGGATTTTGCTTCAGTGCAGAATGTGGCGCGGCACATCAAAGATTCCTGTGTGTGCGGCCTGGCCCGTTCCATTGTCAAAGATATCGATGCCGTTATTGAGGCGGTCAAACCGGCCAAGCACAAACGCATTCACATCTTTTTGGCCACATCTTCCATCCATTTGCAGCATAAGTTGAGAAAAAGCCAGGATGAAATTGTGGCCATGGCCGTTGAGTCCGTCAAGTATGCGCGCAAGCGGATGGACAATATTGAATTCTCACCGGAAGACGCGTCCCGTACGGAGAAAAGCTTCCTGTACCGTATTTTGGAAGAGGTCATCAGGTGCGGTGCCACCACGGTCAATATTCCGGATACGGTCGGCTACAGCACGCCCGAAGAATACGGGGCGGTGATCGCCGGGATATGCAATAATGTTCCCAACATCGGCAAGGCGGTTGTTTCCGTCCATTGCCATGATGACTTGGGGTTAGGTGTGGCTAATTCCCTGGCAGGTGTCGCCGGCGGTGCGCGGCAAGTTGAATGCACCATCAACGGCATCGGGGAGCGGGCGGGCAATGCCTCTATGGAGGAAATTGTCATGTCCTTAAGGACCCGTCAGGACTTTTATCATTTGTCGACCAACATCAAAACAAAAGAGTTTTACCGCATTTCCCGCATGGTCTCAAAGGCCACCGGCTTTATTGTACCGCCCAACAAGGCGATTGTGGGGGCCAATGCCTTTCGTCATGAATCCGGCATCCATCAGGACGGTGTCCTGAAAGAGCGGCGCACCTACGAGATCATGGACCCTGAAGATGTCGGCGTGCCGTCGACAGAAGGCCTGGTCCTGGGCAAACATTCCGGGCGCCATGCGTTCAAAGACAGGTTAAAAGGCTTAGGCATCGAGTTGCCTGAGGTTGATCTGGACAAGGCCTTTGCCCGGTTCAAAGACCTGGCCGACAAAAAGAAGGAAATTTACGACGAAGACCTGGCGGCCATTGTCGAAGACCAGGGACATATGGCCCATGTGGCTTACAGTTTGGCGGACTTGATTTCCACCAGCGGCACCAACATTGCCCCTGAGGTGACGGTCACCGTCTTATATAAGGGCAAAAAGCGTTCTCAAAGGTCCACCGGAGACGGGCCGGTGGATGCCTGCTATAAAGCCATCGAAGCATTGACAAAGTTGAAAATCAAATTATTGGATTACGGCATCAAGTCTGTGACCCAGGGCAAGGATGCTTTGGGCGAGGTGACGGTCAAGGTCGCCGTCGAGGGGGAAACGGTGATCGGCCGCGCGGCCAGCACGGACATCATCGAGGCCTCAGCCAAAGCCTATATCAACGCCATTAACAAATATGTGGCCCAGCAGAAATTAAGAAAATGAATTATGAACCTCCGGCCATATACGGAATTATCGGCAATCCGGTCGAACGCAGCCTGTCTCCGGTGATGCACAATACCGCTTTTAAGGCCTTAAAAGTCAATGCTGTCTACAAATTGTTCCCTTTGGCCGATGCCCAGGACCTCAAGCTCTTTATGGAAGACCTCAAGGAGCAGGACAATCCCGTTTTCGGCCTTAATGTGACTGTCCCGTATAAAGAGGATGTGTTGCCTTATCTGGACAGCGTGGATGCTTTGGCCGACAAAATAGGCGCGGTCAATACCATTGTCATCGACCACCAGCGCAAGCTGCACGGGTTCAATACCGACGGCCCGGGTTTCATGAGCCATTTGACGGAACTCGGATTTGATTTTAAAGGCAAGCGTCTGGCCGTTCTGGGCGCGGGAGGTACGGCCCGTGCCATTATAAGCGTCCTGTGCCTGCTGCCCGAGGGGCCGGAGAGTATTGCCGTTTATAACCGTACCCGGGGCAACGCCGATGTCCTGCTTGAAGACTTGCGGCAAAAGATCCCTGTGGAAAAGGTCCGTATCGTCGATGAGCCGGAAGACCTCAACATTGAATTGGCGGACCTTTTGATCAATACGACCAATGTGGGGATGAAGGACAGCGAGGCGCTTTTGATCGATGCAGGGGCCTTGCATAAAGACATGCTGGTGTATGATGTCATTTATAATCCGCAGGAAACAAAACTGCTTAAAGAAGCCCGTGCCCGGGGCGCCCGGACATCCAACGGATTGGGGATGCTGTTTTTTCAGGGAATGCTGGCTTTTTGGCATTGGTCGGATGTAGAATTGGATGAGGAGATAAAAAAAATAGTGAGAAAATCTTTAGGGGAGGCGAGCCTGAGACATGGATCTTAATATTTTGTTCGGTGTTTTTGTGTTTATTATGGGAGCGATCATCGGCAGTTTTCTTAACGTCTGCATTGTGCGCCTTCCGTTGGAGAAATCCATTGTCCGTCCGGGGTCGCATTGCGTGGCTTGCAAGGCGCCGATCGCTTGGTACGATAATATCCCCCTGATCAGCTGGCTCGTGTTGGGCGGCCGTTGCCGCGCTTGCAAAGCCAAAATATCCTTTCGTTATTGGCTGGTTGAGCTGCTGACAGGATCGGTGTTTTTTCTTTTTTGGCGGTATTACGGGATGCATGCGGTTTTATGGCCCTATCTGGTCATGATGAGCGGTTTTATTGTGGCGACTTTCGTGGATTTTGAGCACCGCATCATCCCCGATGAGGTTTCCATCGGCGGCATCGTCGCCGGGTTGGCTTTTAGTCTGGTTGTCCCGCAATTGCAGGGGGCAACCTCTCCATTATGGGGGTTTTGCCTTTCCCTGCTGGGGGTGTTGGCGGGAGGGGGCGTTATTTATTTGATGGGCATGATCGGCGATTTTGTTTTCAAGAAAGAGACCATGGGCGGCGGAGATGTGAAGTTAATGGGCATGGTTGGCGCTTTTATGGGCTGGAAACTGGCTTTATTGACCTTTTTCCTGGCCCCGTTTTTCGGAGCTGTTTATGGCATCATCGAAAAGATCCGCACCAAGGACAGCGCCATCGCTTATGGCCCTTTTTTGATCCTGGGGGCTTTGACAAGCCTGTTTTGGGGCGAGAGAATCATTCATTATGTGATCACAGGGGGAGTTTATCACTTATGATCAGAGCGTTGTGCGTTTTATCGTGCTTATTGTTTTCCGCGGCCGCGGCCGGTTTTGCCACGCCGCCGACCAGCATCAGTTTGGCATATGATATGGGCAAGGGGAGTTTGCATGTGGAAGCGCTGCACGAATCATTCAATCTCACAAAAAGTTATGTACGCCTGATGTACGTTTATCTCAACGGCGAGCGGGTTTTGAGCCGGAACTATTATAAACAAGATGCCTATGATAGATTTACCGACGACCTTCCTCTCACCGCCAAGGTGGGGGATATGATCAAAGTTGATTTGTTCTGTACTTTGGGCGGAGAAAAGGCCCAAGAATTAAAGGTCACAAGTACGGGTATTTCACAGACTCAAAACGCCGCTGATGAGCCTGCCGCAAACGGCGCAGCACAACAGGAGGAATAGGGTCATGCGTTATTGTATTTTATTGGTTTTACTTCTTGCCGCTTCTCCGGTATCGGCCCAGAACGCCGCTCCTGTTCAGACGGCCATGCCGGTTGAACGTACATGGATCCACAATGTCCTTATCAAAGGGTTTGTCCTGGATAACAGGGGCCAATTTGTCAAATTATTCAGGCCCTACCGTAACAAGCGTTTGTCCAGCGCTGATATGGGCGATATCCTTCAACACCTCCAGGAGATTTATGAAGAAGCGGGGTATCAAGGCCTGGTCTCCATAAACTATCATGTCCGTAAAAAATATTTAATTTTTACGGTTTCCTTGATTAAATAATAATGAAGCAGAAACGGGTTTATTTTTGGGCATGTGTTGTCCTTTTGGGGCTTGTGCTGATGGTTGGGGCCATTCCTTTTCTTCGCGCCGTGGGTTCTTTTTTAGTGGTGAAAGATAAATTGCAGCCGGCAGATATTGTTATCGTGCTGGCCCACGCCCAAGACCGGGTGGCCCAGGCCGTTCAATTATATAAAGAAGGGTATTCCAAATTGCTCATTATGAGCGGCGGCAGACAGCTTCCTTCAGGAAACATCGAAGCTGTCCAGATGAAACAGGAGGCTGTGCAAGCCGGCGTGCCTCCGGACAGGATATGGCTGGACCTCAAGACGATGCATACGTTTCAAGACCCCATTTTTCTTAAACCCGTTTTATTGAGCCATGGTTTTAAATCAGCCATTGTGGTGACCTCTCCCTATCATACGCGCCGCGCCGCCATGATATTTAACCGGATGGCCGAAAAGACCGGTATCAAGATAATGTATTGCCCCGCCCAAAACAGCAGGTTTGACCCTCAACGTTGGTGGCTGAGTTGCGAAGGATGGAAAGACGTTTTCTGGGAATATGCAAAAATGGCGGTCAATTTTTGGGGGACGGGTGTCGATAATTTTGTATGCCGCCTATTGGGGCTGAATGGATGAATAAGAATATTGTTTTAATCGGGTTTATGGGCTCAGGAAAATCCATGATCGCCCGCCAATTGGGCAAGCGCCTGAAACGCCAGGTCGTGGCCACTGATGATCTGATCGAGGCCGGGCAAGGCATGAAGATCATGGATATTTTTAAGTCCAAAGGCGAGGCGTGTTTCCGCGACCTCGAGCGGGACATTGTTTTGGAGGTCTCCAGGCGTCAGGGCATCATCATCGATTGCGGCGGAGGCGTTGTCCTGCGTAAAGAAAACTTGGCAAATCTTAAAACCAATGGTATTGTATTCTACCTCCAGGCGGCGCCGGAAGTCATTTATGAGCGTATCAGGCATGAACGCCACCGGCCCTTGCTCAAAGGACCCGACCCCCTCGGGTGTATTAAAGAACTCTACATTCAACGGCTCCCCCTGTACAACCAGGCTGATCATGTGATCGACGCCAACGACCCGTCGATTGAAGGCCCCATCGGCGAAATTTTAAAAAGAATATAAAAATTTCGCTTCAGCCAACTGTACGCATTCGAAGCAATTGGGCCTTTTAGAAGGCCCGGTTGCCGAAATCCTCAAGAAAATATAAATCTACGGGTAGTATTAAGACACGCGATGGATATGGCGGGCCAAACTCCTTTCGCCAAGGTATTGGGTTTCCCAATACCTCGTTTGGCCGTGCTCGTTCCCAATCGAATAAGGAATTCTGGGATGAACCTTGGCTTAAGGAGTTATGCCAGCCGTATCCATCCGGAACTTTTGACAGAACCAATCATATCGTCGAAAGTTTTATGAAAACCATGTTGCTTCGGATTGCCCCCGCCTGTGAAGGGTGTATTTTAATAATTTTTACAAAATGTTATTTAATGTCAGGAGGAACTTATGACGGAACAAGAGGCTTTGCTTGTTTTAAATGCAGTGCCTGATCTGGGCGCAGTCCGTATCCGTAAACTGATGGCCGTTTTAGGCAGCGCCCTGGCGGTTTTACAGGCTCCTTCGGACGGACTTAATGAATGCCGATGGCTTACCCCGGAGCATGTTCAGAATATATTAAACTTTTCTAAAGACAAATTCCTGCAAGGCGAATATAATCTGATGCAACGCAAAAGCATTGTTGCTGTGACACTTGCGGATGAAAATTTCCCGTGTTCTTTAAAAAATTTTGAAGATGCCCCTGTTGTGCTGTATGTTAAAGGGAGCATGGATTGCCTTAATGACATGTCTGTGGCCCTGGTGGGTTCAAGAGCAGCCAGTTTTTCCGGCCGCAGGTGTGCCCAGGCTTTTGCCCGCGCCTTTGTGCAAGCGGGATTGACGGTGGTCTCCGGGTTGGCCCGCGGGATAGACACTGCGGCGCATCAAGGAGCGCTGAATGCCGGCGGCAGGACCATCGCGGTCATCGGTTGCGGTTTTAACCATATGTACCCTAAAGAAAATGTTCCTTTAATGGAGGCCATCAGCCGTCAAGGGGCCGTGGTCTCCGAGTTTGCTTTCGGTATGCCGCCCTTGAAACAAAATTTCCCCTGGCGCAACCGCATTATCAGCGCCTTGGCCCTGGGCACCGTCGTCATCGAAGCGGGGCCCCAAAGCGGCGCCCTGATTACGGCGGATTATGCTTTAGCCCAGAACAAGGATGTCTTTGTTCTGCCTTCAAATGTTGATAATGAAACGGCCCTGGGCAGCAACCGGTTGATCCAAGACGGGGCATGTGTAGCGCTGGATCCCGATGACGTATTGCTTTGTATCAAAAAGGGGTATCTTCCGCAAGCCCATGCGGAGGACAGAAAGCTGCTCGTATTAAGCGAGGAGCAATCGAGGGTCTATCCTCACATCACGTCGGCTCCGGTGCATTTGGAAGAGCTGGCCAGGCAATCAGGGCTGGATATCGGCTGCCTTATGAACATTACTTTGAGCCTGGAATTGAAACGCCTGATCAAGCAGTTGCCCGGCCAGTATTATGTAAGGAATTAAATTATGTCCAAAGCTTTGGTCATCGTCGAGTCACCTGCCAAGGTCAAGACGATCAATAAAATTTTAGGATCCAAATTCAAGGTCACGGCCTCCATGGGGCATCTGATCGATTTGCCGAAATCAACCCTGGGCGTCGACGTGGACCACGATTTTGAGGCCAAATTCATCGTGGTGCGTGACAAGCAGAAGACCATGACCAAGTTGAAAAAAGAGGCTAAGGACGCGCAGGAGATCTATATCGCCACCGACCCCGACCGTGAAGGCGAGGCCATCGGCTGGAATCTGATCGAGCATATCGCCAAGGGTAAGAAGGTCAGCCGGGTGGTTTTTCATGAGATCACCAGGGACGCGGTCAAGAAGGCCTTTTTGCATCCACGGGAGTTCAACCGTAAACTCGTGGACGCCCAAAATGCCAGGCGCGTCTTGGACCGCATGGTCGGCTACCAGATCAGCCCTTTGTTGTGGGAAAAGGTGGGTTCCCGTCTCAGCGCCGGCCGCGTGCAATCCGTCGCCCTGCGGTTGATTGTCGAGCGTGAGGAGGCCATCAGGGTTTTTGTGCCCCAGGAATACTGGCAGATCGCCGTCGACCTGCAGAAAGAAGGCCTCAAGGATGTCATCACCGCCAATCTGGAAAAGGTCAATGGCGAAAAGACGGATCTCAAAGACCAGTCACAGACTAAAAAGATCGTCGGTGAATTAAAGGAGTCGGTTTTCAAGGTGTCTGCCATCAACACCAGGCAGGTGAAGCGCAACGCGCCGCCCCCGTTTATCACCAGCACCCTGCAGCAGGAGGCTTTCGGAAAATTGGGCTTCAACACCTCCAAGACCATGTCCATTGCTCAGGAACTTTATGAAGGCATTGAGATCGGGGACAAGGAGCCTGAAGGCCTGATCACGTACATGCGTACGGATTCCGTCAACATTGCAGCCGAGGCCATAGAAAAAGTCAGGGGGATGATAGGCCGGGAGCATGGGTCTGATTACTTGCCCCAGCAGCCCAATAAATTCAAGTCCAAAAAAAGGGCCCAGGAAGCCCATGAAGCCATCCGTCCCAGCGATGTTTCCCGCAAACCGGAAGACCTCAAGCGCTATCTTACCGACGATCAATACCGCTTGTATGATCTTATTTGGAAAAGGTTCGTCAGCTGCCAGATGGTGAGCGCTGTTTTTGAGCAAACCAAGATCGAGATTGCCGCAGGCCCCGCCCATGGGGGGGCAAGCCGGTTTCAATTCGGAGCATCGGGTTCTATTTTGGCTTTTCCGGGCTATTTGACGATGTACAGGGACAATGACGACCAGGACATCAAGCTGGATCCTTCTTTATATGCCGAGGGCGATGCGCTCAATCTTCAGGAGGTCAAGCCTACCCAGCATTTTACCAAACCGCCGGGGCGGTATTCGGAAGGCACCCTGGTCAAGGCCCTGGAAGAGCAGGGCATCGGACGGCCTTCGACCTATGCGTCGATCATCCAGACCCTGGTTTACCGCAATTATGTCCTGCGTGACCGGGGCTATTTTACAGCGACGGAGCTGGGTATCCGGATCTGCCGCCTGCTCATGGAATATTTCAAAAAGATCATGGACATAGGCTTTACCGCCCTCATGGAAGAGGAATTGGACTCCATTGAAGAAGGGGACAATGTTTATGCCAAGGTGCTGGCAGATTTCTGGGGGCCTTTTAAAGAGGACCTGGATTTCGCGAAAGGCCATATCCAAAAGACGCAGATCACCATTGATAAACCCTGCCCGGAATGCGGCAAACCCATGGCGGTCAAGTGGGGGCGGCGGGGGCGTTTTATCAGTTGTACGGGTTTCCCCGCCTGTAAGCATGCGGAACCTTTTATGACAGGCGTTAAATGTCCCTCGCCCGGTTGTACGGGGGAGTTGGTGGAGCGCCGTTCCCAGAGAGGGGCCCTTTTTTACGGCTGCAGCCGTTATCCGGAATGCAAATTCATTGCCAATAAGCTGCCTGTTGGGCCATCGGCGGAACCTGCCGCCAACCCATGATCAAATATCTGGACAAATTTTTTACCTATCTTGAAGTAGAAAAGAATTATTCCGGCCATACCATCCTGAATTACCGCCTTGACCTGGAGGAGTTTGCACGGTTTCTTGATCAAATGCCCGTCACAAAAGTGGAGTACTCGGACCTACGCCGCTTTTTGGGCCAAATGAAGAACCGGAATTTGAAACCGCGTTCCGTGAGCCGCAAGCTTTCAGCCTTGCGCTCTTTTTTTAAGTTCCTTCAACGCGAAGGCGTCCTCCAATCCAATCCGGCCAAACTGTTGGTCACCCCGAAATTGGACAAACCGCTGCCGCATTTCATGACGGAAGAAGAGACCGTACGAATCATCGAGGCGCCCCAAAGCAACAAGGTAAGCGCCCTGCGGGACAAGGCTATTCTTGAGATCCTTTATTCGACCGGCATCCGGGTCAGTGAGCTGGTGGGCCTGCAGGCGGACGACGTGGATTTTATCGGCAATATCATCAAGGTCAAGGGCAAGGGCAAGAAAGAGCGCATGGTCCCCGTGGGGGACAAGGCCCTGGATGCTTTAAAAGAGTACTTGGACAAACGCCAAGCCAATCATAAGTCCGTCTTTCTTAATAAAAATGGTACGCCGTTGACGGACCGCAGCGTGCGCAATATCATCAATAAATATATTCTCCAGCAGTCCTTGAGCCAGCACGTCACGCCCCATATGTTCCGCCATTCTTTTGCAACGCACCTTCTGGATCATGGCGCCGATCTGCGTTGCGTGCAGGAGCTTTTGGGCCATGTCAATCTCTCCACCACCCAGATCTACACCCACCTGACCACCGAAAAGCTCAAAAAAGTCTACGACCGGGCCCATCCCCGGGCATAATATAGATTCAAAACTTTTTAAATGTCTTTTAAATCCGCTGCAGTTATAATAATAAAATGTTCCCGGTTTATGATTTCGTCCTTTTCCTTTATGCGCTGCTGTACCTGCCTTATTTGCTCGTCACCGGCCGCGGGTACGCGGGTTTTTCCATGCGGCTGGGGCGTTTTTCCCCGGAGGTCCGCAGGCATATAAAGCAAAATGCCAATATTTGGGTGCATGCCGTCAGTGTCGGGGAAGTGATGCTCATTGATGCCATTTTGTTTAGGTTAAGGCAATTGTATCCTGCCTACCAGTTTATCGTGACAGTCACGACGAGGACCGGTTATCAACTGGCCTTGGAACGCCTGAAGGACAAAGCCCTGGTCGTGCCGTCACCCGTTGATTTTGGTTTTACGGCCGCGCGTTTTGTCGAGCTGATCGACCCCAAGCTCTATATTGCTGTCGAGACTGAAATTTGGCCGAATCTTTACAGGAAATTACATCTTAACGCCACCCCTACGATGGTCATCAACGGGCGGATTTCGGATGCCTCTTTCGACCGTTATAAGCTTGTCCGTATTTTTCTAAAACCCATATTAAATTATATCAGGCTCTGGTGCATGCAAACCCGGGCGGATGCTGATAGGATCATAAAGTTGGGGGCCGAACCTTCATGCGTCTGTGTGACGGGCAATATCAAATTTGATGAGTTGCCCAAACCGGCCGATGCGTCCGTCTGGCAATTGGGCCAGGGTCTCTCGTGGTGGGTGGCGGGTTCCACTCATCCCGGCGAAGAAGAGATGGTCATCAGCGTTTACAGCAAGCTCGTTAAATTTTATCCGCGATGGCGTTTGATCATTGTCCCCCGCCATATTGAAAGAACGCCCCAAATCATGGAGCTTATCGTCCGCAGGGGATTAAAGGCGGTCAAATTCAAAGAGGTTGCTTCCTCGGCACCGCCTTCCCGCATCGGCCTTTCCCTTAACGACGGCAAAGCCGTCGTGCCTTCTGATACTGTAGTGGTTGTAGACACCATCGGCCAGCTGCGCTCTCTGTATTCCCTCGCCTCCCTGGTCTTTGTGGGAAAGAGCTTGTGCGTCGGGGGAGGGCAAAACGTCATTGAGCCGGCATCTTACGGCAAGGCCGTCATCATCGGCCCCTTGGTCCAGAATTTCAGGGACATTGTGGCATGTTTTAAAGAACATGACGCCATCGTGCAAGTCGAGGGTAAGGAGGCCTTTGAGAAGGCCGTTTTAGCATTGTGCGCCGATGAAGACAGGCGGCGGATGTTGGGGGCCGCGGCCAAAGAAGTTATCGCCGCCAATCAAGGGGCCACCCAGCGCAGTTTGGAGCGCTTGAGGACGCTTTTAAAATGAACCGATATCTGCTTTCCATCATGAAGGGGCGGCAAAACAGCTTCACGGCCCAATTAATCATGTATTTATTGCTGCCGTGGTCCTTTCTTTACGGGCTGGGCGTCGTCTGCCACCGCAACCTCTGCCGCCTGCAGGGTATTTACAGGGCCCCCAAACCCGTGATCAGCATCGGCAATATCACCGTCGGGGGTACGGGTAAGACGCCCCTGGTCATCTGGCTCGTGAAGGGGCTGCAGAATAAAGGGATCAAATCCATCGTTTTGATCCGTGGGTACAAGCCCCATGCTTCCAGGATGAGCGACGAAGTCGACATGTTGAATGAGCAAATACCTTATGTCCCGGTTTTGGCGGGGGCCGACCGGTCAGCCAATATACGTGAAGCTGAAAAAACGTTACCGGCGGACGTGTATATCTGCGATGACGCCTTTCAGCATTGGCCCCTGCACCGTGATTTGAACCTGGTGACCATCGATGCCGGCAATCCCTTCGGCAACGGATATCTTTTGCCTGCGGGGATCCTGCGCGAAGGGCTTTCCGCCCTCAAGCGGGCGGATGTTTTCATGTTGACGAAAACCGACGGTCCCAGGGACATTCAAAATTTAATAGCGCGCCTTCAAAGGATCAACCCAAAAGCATTGATCATGGAAAGCCGGTATAAAAGCAGCGCTACCGTCGACGCTTTCGATGCGTTAAGCCTTCCTGAAGATTTCCTAAGCGGCAAGCGGGTGGCCGGGTTCTGCGCCATCGGCGATCCGCTTTCTTTCGAGTTGAGCTTGAGGAATTCCGGGGCGGACGTCGTTAAAATGTTTGAGTTTATGGACCATCATGCTTACCGTGCGAAGGATATCCGCCGCATGGTCCAATTTTGCTGTACGCAGAACATTTGGGTGCTGGTCACGACCCACAAGGACATGGTCAAATTGCGGTCGTTCAAAAATTTGCTGGCAGGCATACGCCTGGTTTATATACCGGTCCAAATAGAGATCACCAAAGGAGCTGATGAGTTCTTTCAGAAAGTCTTTTCTCTTTGCCGCCGTTAGGACAGCGGCCTTTATTTTTATGCTTTTGCCCATGAGGACAAGCCTGTGGCTGGGGCGTGTCCTGGGCTGGTTGGGATATTATTGCCTGTCCCAAAAAAGGAAGGTGGTTTACGCCAATCTGAAAACAGTGTTCGCCGGCGAGCGGAGCCCCCGGCAACTGCGGATATTGAGCAGGGAGGTCTTTGTCAACTTTATTCAAAGCGTTGTCGAGCTCTTGTGCCTGCCCAAGATCAAACGTCTGGGATTCCAGAAATTTGTCGAGTTGGAAGGCTCGGAACATATTGACCAGGGGCTGTCAAAGGGAAAGGGAGTGATCTTTTTGGCCATCCATTCGGGAAGCTGGGAATTGGCCAGTATCATCGGCGGGGTGACAAATGGCTCTTATTATATTGTGGCCAATGAGCAGCCCAAGCTTCCCCAATTGGACAAAATGCTCAATGAATACCGCACCATTGCCGGTGCCCGGGTGATCACTGCGGGCGGGGCCGGCAAGGGGATCATCAAGGTCCTTCAGGACAACGGAATCGTTTCCCTGGTCCTGGACCAGGGGGGAAGGACAGGCCTGGCGGTCCCGTTCTTAGGCAAAACAGCGTCCATGTCCACAGGAGCCGTAAGGCTTGCCCTCAAATACGGCTGCGCTTTATGCCCGGTTTGGATCAAGCGCTCCGCCGGCGGCAAGCACCTGTTGAAAGTTTTTCCGGAGCTTTCACTGGTCCAAACAGGTGACGTAGAAAAGGATGTGGAGGCCAACGTCGGGGCGGCGGTCCGGATTTTTGAGGGGCTGCTTAAAGAACATCCTGAGGAATACCTGTGGTTCTACAAGGTCTTTAAATATTCGACCCAAGCACGGGTACTCATTATCGACGACGGGCGTACCGGGCATTTGCGCCAGTCGCAGGCCCTGTCCGGGAATTTGCGCGAAGTCTTGAAGAAAAGGGGCAAGCTTGCTCAGGAGAACACCGTCTCTTTGCAATGGCGGAACAATTGGAGCTCTTCCTGGCTTACTTTTTATGTTTACCTGTCGCAGTATTTCAGTTTTCTGAAAAGAGAAGTATGTTTGAAATATTTTTTGACGGACCATTGTTTCGAAGAGCTCATGAAGCACAAAGCGGATTTCGTGATATCCTGCGGTTCCCAGGCGGCAGGGACCAATTTTGTACTCAGCCGTAATCATTTGGCCAGGTCCATTTGCATATTGTCTCCCGGCATTATTTCCCACGAGCGTTTTGATGCCGTGGTGTTGCCGGAGCACGACAGGCCGAACGATTTCCGGCGGGCGCGTCTGATCCGCCCCAAGATATCCCCAAATCTGGTCAATGCGGCCTACCTTAAAGAGCAGGAAGAAGGGCTGCTGAGATATTATTCCCATTTAAAAGGCAATGTGCGCACCAAATTCGGCGTCCTTTTGGGCGGGGATACCGATGGCGTCAGGTTTGAAGAGGCCCAAATCCGCGAGTTGCTTGGCGGGCTCAAAGAGGCCGCCCTGCATTATAACGCAGACATTTTATTGACAACTTCCCGGCGTACGCCGCCGGCCGTTGAACAGGCCGTTGTCAGGGAATTTAAAAGTTTTGAACGCTCTTGTTTGTGCATCATTGCCAACCAGCGCAATATTCCCGAAGCTGTGGGCGGCATATTGGCCTTGTCCGATCTGGTCATTGTCTCCGGGGAAAGTATTTCCATGATCTCCGAGTCTTTGAGTTCCGGCAGGAGTACCATTGTGTTTTCTCCCCATGGCCGCTGGAGTGACCATCCAAGGGACAAATATGAAGATTTTGTGTTGCAATTGAACGACCAGGGTTATTTAATGTTAAGTTCGGTGGACGACATCAAGGCCAAAATCACATTGATCATGAGCCGTAAAATAAGCCTGAAGTCCGTGGATGACACGAAGATCATCCAAAGCGGCCTGGAGGCCATTGTTTAATGAATATTCTGCAAATTTTACCGGAGCTCAATGTCGGCGGGGTCGAAACCGGCACCGTGGATCTGGCCGGGTACCTGGTGTCCCATGGGCATAAGTCGGTCGTGGTTTCCAACGGCGGCGGCCTGGTCGCGGGGCTCCAGTCCCAGGGGTCCAAGCATTACACCCTCCCTGTGCATGCCAAGAACCCCATCACAGCTTTTCGCTGTATCGGCAAACTGGCATCTATCATCCAGAAGGAAAAGATCGATATCGTGCATGCCCGTTCCCGGGTGCCGGCCTGGATCGCTTTTTTTGCCTGCCGGCGGACGGAAGCCCATTTTATGACCACCTGCCACGGGTATTACACGCCTCATTTCTTCAGCAGGGTGATGGGGTGGGGGAAGACCGTCATTGCCATCAGTGACGCCGTCGGCCGCCATATGGTCCATGATTTCAAAACACCGGCGGAAAATATCCGGGTCATCCCCCGCAGTGTTGACCTGGAAAAATTCAGCGTCCCGCGTGCGCCTAAGTCCGATAAAAAGTCCTTCACGGTGGTGATGGTCGCCCGGATCACTCCTTTGAAAGGCCATTCTTATTTTTTAAAAGCCATGGCCCGCGTGATCCGCCGTATGCCGTCAGTCAGGGTCAGGATCATCGGTGAAGCGCCGCCCAAGAAACAGGCTTATAAGGACGAGTTGGTATTATTGACCAGGCGTTTGGGGATTTCAGAGCAGGTTGAATTTATGGGTAACCGGCGGGACATTCCTCAATTGCTGAGCAAGGCCGATTGTTTGGTCCTTTCGACGGTGACCCAGGAAGCTTTTGGCCGGGTCATCATCGAAGCCCAGGCCGCCGGCGTTCCTGTGGTGGCGACGAGCGTGGGCGGAACGACGGAGATCATCGAGCATGAGAAAACAGGGCTTCTGGTATTGCCCAAGGATGTGGAAGCCATGGCAGCCGCCGTATGGCGTGTTTTAAATGATCCTGATCTGGCCGCGGGCATGGTCCTGGAAGCCAAAAAGAAGATCGAAAGCCGCTATACGCTGGAGCGCATGGCTGAAGCGACCCTGTCTGTTTACAAGGAATTGATGCAGGCGACAAAGATCTTGGTCATTAAGATGACGGCCGTAGGGGACGTGGTTTTGTCCACCGCCGCCATCAGGTCTATCCGCCGGAAGTTCCCCCAGGGGCGCATTTATTGTTTGACTTCATCGCAGGCCGGCCCTGTTGTGGAAAGTTTGCCATATGTCGACGAGACATTACTGTTCGACGGCAGGGGCCGCAATGTCAAAGCGCTGTGGCGGACAGCCGCCGAATTGCGCGAGTTCAATTTCGACAAGGTGATAGACCTGCAGAACAACCGGACAAGCCATCTGCTGTCTTTTTTGGCCTTACCCAAAGAATCGTACGGGTACAATAACGGCAAATTTTCATTTCTTTTATCAAAAAAGATCAAAAACAATGTCCGTAATATCCCGCCGGTTGAGCATCAATTCAGGATATTGGCGATGCTCGGCATCGACTATACTCCGGATTTGAGGCTCGAGCTTCACCCCTCATCGAAGGATGATGCCTTTGTGCAGGAAATATTGGACAGTGAATGGCTCAGCAATCCGCAGGTTTTTGTGGGTTTGAACGTTTCCGCCTCTGTGAGCTGGCCTACGAAGAATTGGCCCCTGGAGCACATGGCCAAATTATGCGACATTCTGGGATCCAAAAATGTCCGGGTGGTATTGACCGGTGAAAATAAAGACAGGCCCCTGGGCAGGCAATTGATCGCCCGCGCCCGTGCCAAACCGGCCAGTTTCATCGGTAAAACTTCCATCATGCAGCTGGCCGCCCTGATCAAGCGCTGCCGGGTCTATATTTCACCGGATTCGGCGCCTTTGCACGTTGCGGCGGGCATGGGGGTGCCCATCATCGCCTTTTTCGGGCCCACCGACAGCCGGCGTCATATGCCGCCGTCGGACAAAAGTATCGTCTTGCACCGGCCTCTTAAATGTTCGCCGTGTTATTCGAATGTATGCAGGATCAGGACCCATGCCTGCATGACTGAAATTATGCCCGAAGAAGTGGCCCGAAAGGTCATGTCATTCATCAAATGAATATTCTTTTTTTGACAACGCACCTCAATACCGGCGGTATAACAAGTTATGTGCTGACCCTGGGCGAAGGGTTGGTTAAGTCAGGGCATAAGGTATGGGTGGCCTCCAGCGGCGGGGATCGTGTGCCGCGCGTGGAAGAGTTGGGCATGCGGCATGTCACGCTCAACATCCGTACCAAATCGGAAGCCCATCCCAAGGTATGGTTGAGTTTGGGGGCGCTTAGAAATCTGGTCCGGGAAGAAAAGATCGATTTGATCCATTCTCAGACAAGGGTCACCCAGGTTTTGGGTGCCGTATTGAGCCGTTTATCCTCTGTTGCGATGGTCACCACCTGCCACGGCTTTTTTAGGCCGCGCTGGTTCAGAAAAGCTTTCCCCTGCTGGGGCCGCGGCGTTATTGCCGTCAGTCGACCCGTGGCCAGGCATTTAAGCGAAGATTTCGGAGTTCCGCAAAACCGGATCCATCTGATCTTAAACGGCATTGATCTAAAGCGATTTGTGACTGATGCGCCCGGAGAGCGCAGATCGGTAAGGGAACAATGGGGCATCAGCGCTGCAGCGCCGCTCATAGGCATTATCGCGCGTCTCTCCAGTGTCAAAGGCATAGATATTTTGATCAAAGCCATGCCCGCCGTGCTTAAAGAGGTGCCCGAGGCCAGGTTGATTATTGTCGGGCAGGGGCCTGAAGAGTCCGCTTTAAAGAAACTGGCCCAGGACATGTCCCTGACACGGCAAGTGCATTTTAAAAATACCATCAACCAGACCCATGAAATTTTGTGCGCCTTTGATGTTTTTGTCATGCCTTCCTTGATGGAAGGCTTGGGGCTCTCGGTGATGGAAGCGCAGGCCTGCGGCATTCCGGTCGTGGCATCAAGGGTGGGAGGCCTGGTCGACCTGATTATCGATGGCACAAGCGGCTTTCTTGTCCCCGTCCAGGATGAAAAGGCCCTGGGCGGGCGAATCGTTGAGTGCCTGGCCAACCCCCGGAAAGCGCAAGCCATGGCCAGGCAGGCGCGGTTGAATATCGAAAATTATTTTTCCGCCTCCATAATGGTTGAGAAAACCGTGCGTATTTATGAACAATATTCTTGTCGTTAATATCAATTGGCTGGGGGACGCGGTATTTTCCATCCCTGTTTTTAAAGCGCTCAAAAAGGCCTACCCGCAGGCAAGGATTTCCTGCTTGTGCGTGCCCAGGGTCAAGGAGGTGCTTGAGCATTGCCCTTATGTGGACAGGATCATTGTTTATGATGAAAAGGGCAGGCACCGTTATCCCTGGCAGAAATTAAAATTGATCTTTACGTTGAGAAAAAAAAGATTCGACGCGGGCTTTTTGCTGCACCGTTCCATGACGCGCTCGCTCATGGTTTATCTTGCGGGGATACCCTTGCGCATAGGTTACGGGAAGGTCAAAGGCCTTTTGACCCACCCGGTTGCCATGGACGCGGAAGATATCCATCGCTGCGATTATTATTTAAAGGTGCCGCAGGCTTACGGGATCAAGGTCCAAACCCGCGTATGCGAATTGCGCCTGAAGCCGGAGGATATTCAAAGTCTGGATGTCAAATTAAGCGGGGCGGGGCTTGGAAAAGAAGAGAAGTATGTGGTATTGAATACCGGCGGAAACTGGGACCTGAAACGCTGGAGTCCGGATTCTTTCGCGCAGTTGGCCGGGCGCCTGCATGAACACATGGGCCTGCGCGTCGTTTTTTCCGGAAGCGGGCAGGATCAAGAACAGTGCCAGCGCATTGCCGAAGCCTCCGGCATCCCTGCGGTGATCATGGCCGGAGCCACGACGCTGGGAGAATCCCTGGCGCTTTATAAGCGGGCTTTGGTCGTGATTTCCGCGGACTCCGGGCCTTTGCACCTGGCCCACGGGGTGGGCGCCGATGTCATCGGGATCTATGGCCCCACGCGCCCCGAAATAACCGGCCCCAGGGGCAGCGGCCGCTGCTGCATCCTTTTTAATGGGGTGGGGTGCAATAAATCCCCTTGCTATCATCTGGCCTGCGGTAATAATATGTGCATGAAATCTGTGACGGTGGACGATGTTCTTCAAGCTTTCAAAAAATTCTGCGCCTGAACGTATTTTGGTCTTCAGCCTCACGAATATCGGGGATGTGGTCCTCACATGCCCGGTCATTGATATTTTGCGTGAGAGTTTCCCTCTGGCCCGGATGGATGTGATGACCGGCCCCAAGGCGTCCTCACTTTTTGAGGATAATCCTTATTTCGGCATCAAGGTATTTGATAAGCACGCCACCATGCGCAAAAAGCAGGCGTGGTTTTCAGAGCTTCGCGCCCAGCGCTATGACTGTGTGGTTGACCTGCGCCGCACCATGCTGCCTGTTTTTTTAATGCCCAAATATGCCACGCCGGTCGCCTCATTCCATTCTTTCAAAGGCCATAAAAGGCAGGCGCACTTAAATCATCTGCGCAGGGTTTATCATTTCGATCGTCAGGCGAGCCAGAGGTACGCTGTATTTACGACCGGAGAAGATGAGCGGTTTTTTGCCCGGAACGTGGAGCCTTTTTTAGAGGGCCGGAAATTCGCGGTGATCGCGGCAGGCACGGCTTCCGGGGAAAAACGCTGGCATGCCCAGGGTTTTATGGCTGTCGCCGATTATTTATCAGAGTCAACCAGGGTCGTTTTTGTGGGGGATACAAAAGACAGGCAGTTCATCGAATATATCCGGGCAGGCATGAAAAACCCATCGCTGTCTTTGGCAGGCAGGATCAATTTACGGCAGGCGGCTTATGTTTTAAAGCGGTGCTCGTGGGCCTTGACCCATGACAGCGGCATCATGCATCTGGCGTCTTATTTGGATGTGCCGCTGGTCGCCCTCTGGGGGCCCAGCCCTTTGGAAAAGTACGCGCCGTGGTCGGCAAAATATGTGGTTGTCAGGCGCAATGAACAATGCGCCCGCTGTCAGGACCCCAAGGCGAAGCCCGAACATAGCTGCATGTCCTTTATCGGGCCGGATGATGTCATCAACGCCATTAAAGAGTTGCGTGATGAAAATCACTAAGTTGTTCCATAATGTTTTGATCGTCCGTACCGACCGTATCGGAGACGTGGTGCTGACCACTCCGGCCATCAAGTCTTTGCGGCACACTTATCCCACGGCGCGCATATCCATCCTGGTCGGCCCGTCGACCAGGGATTTGGTGGACGGCAATCCGTATCTCGATGAAGTCCTCGTCGATGAGCGCCAGGGGCGGCATCAGGGACTGTTGGGCTTCTTAAGATTGGCGCTCCAGCTGCGATCCCGGCATTTCGACCTGGCTGTGATTTTTCATACCAAGCGCCGGTACAATCTGGCCTGCTGCCTGGCGGGCATCCCTTGCCGGCTGGGATATAAGAACGATAAATACGGATTTTTACTCACCCATCCTTTAAAAGACACCAGACACCTCGGCGAAAAACATGAGGCGCAATATTGCAAGGATGTTTTAAGGCCCTTAGGCATCGAGGACGACGAGATGGGGGTCTTCGTGCCGCTGCAGCCGGAGGCGGAGGCGTGGGCGCTCGGAACCATGCGGGAAAACAGCCTGGTTTCCAATGAATTTATCGTCGTCCATCCGGGCGCCTCAGACCCGGCCAAGCGCTGGCCGGCGGCTGATTTTGCGAGGGTCATGGAGAGTTTGATCCAGCGGCATCCTTTTAAGATCGTTTTGATCGGCGCACCCCAGACGGCTCCTGTGGCGGCAGAAATCCTGCGCCTTGTGCCCCAGGCGTCCCAATGCTTGAATCTGACCGGACACACGACGGTGGCCCAAATGGCCAGTTTGTTGAGGCGCTCGCGATTGCTTATCTCCAATGATTCCGGTCCGGTGCATGTGGCGGCCGGGGTGGGAACAAGTGTTATTTCCATCTTTATGCGGGACGATCCGGGGATCAATGTGAAACGCTGGAAACCCCTGGGGGCCAGAAGCCATGTCTTGAACAATAAATTCCATCCCGGGGCCGTCAAGGCGGAAGATGTCCTGAAATTGGTCGAGCAGATATTCCGCAAAAACAGCCAGTATGAAATATTTTAGCTATGATCGGTGATTCGTAGTAAAATATCTATAGTCTCCAAGAAAGGACCGGTGTTTTTTTATGAAATACAAATGGCTGCCCGTATTTGATGCTGACAATTGTTCACAGTGCAGGGCTTGTGCCCCGGCCTGCCTTTGCGGTGCTATAAAGTTGAGTGAAGGCAGTATCCGTTTTGACCCGGAACTTTGTTGCAGCAGCGGCCGGTGCATTGACTCATGCCCGATAGGGGGGATCCATATGGAATGGGTGCCTTTCTTCGGTGATGCCGGCCACGGTCTTGTCAGGGCGTGATTTAATCCCATATTTGTGTCTACAACATGCGGCCTCCGTCAGATTGTGTACTCTGCCGGAGGTTTTTGTTCAGGTTTTCATAGGGTTTAAGGCCGCAGGATCATTTTTGGGATGGTCCGGAAAAAATGGAGGTGTGTATGTTTGAGAATTTGAATATAAGATTGAGGAGATTGGACGTTGGGGATATTGGTTTGGTCAAATGGGCCTGCGTTGTGTTCGGGATCGTCCTGGCCAAATTTTTCCCGCAGTTATTGCAAATCAATTATATTGTTTTGGTGGCGCTCATGCTGGTCTTCAGTGTCAGGCCGACATATAAGTTTTGGATCAAGAAGGCGGCTTAAGTCCGCCGGGGGCGGAACATGCTTCAAACCAATAAGAAATACAACTTTGCTTTCGGCAGACGCAAGGTCGTCATCAATAAACTTTCCCACGAAGGGGAGTTTCATCCCTATGCCAAAGCGTTGGTCTTTGCCCTGTACCACAAACAGTACCGTTCGCTTCGCCTCGAGCCCCAGCTGCCGGACGAGCGTTTTCAGCCTGATTTATGCGCCATGGATTACGACGGCACCATGCTGTTCTGGTCCGAGGTGGGCAATGTTTCTCTGTCAAAGATCGAAAAACTTTTTAAGAAATACCGCAGGGCCCATTTTGTGTTTGTCAAAGAACAACAGGATGTGCCGGGCTTTGAAAAACATCTTTCCAAACTTGTCAAATCATGTTCAAGCCTTCCGTTGATCGACATTGTGGTCTATCCGCCGCATTTTCAGGAATGGAATGTCAGCCCGCAAGGGGATGTTTTTATCCGCAAAGAAGACCTGGAAATTGTCCGCTGGCACACGCCCCAAGGGCATAAAGAGCATTTTTAGAGGCGGCAAGGGAGGGGTTTATTAGAACGCTTACCGTTGCAGAGATCCAGGAATTAGACCGGTGGGCTATTGGGGCTGTGGGGATTCCGTCGCTGGTCTTGATGGAAAATGCCGGCCGCGGTGTCGCGCTGCACGTTTGCAAATATTTAAAACGTCGGAGAATGTCCAGGGTCGTCATTGTGTGCGGGGCGGGGAATAACGGCGGCGATGGTTTTGTGGCTGCCCGTTACCTGTTTAACTTTGGTTTCAGGCCCAGCGTATTTTTTATCGGGGCCCTCTCCAAACTGAAAGCGGATGCTTTGGTCAATTACCGCGCGGCAAAAAACTTGAAGATCCCTGTCAAGCCTGTCCGCCGGGAGGATGCTGCTTTCAAGAAGGCCCTTCGATCGGCAGACGTCATCGTGGATGCGATTTTCGGCGTTGGCTTGAACCGTTCTCTTGAGGCCCCGTATGACGGGATCATTGGGGCCATTAACGCCTCCAATGCGTACGTGGTCGCGGTTGATGTCCCTTCAGGACTGGATGGCACCGGCGGGGGGATTTACGGCATTTGTGTTGTGGCCGACCTGACCGTGACTTTTAGTTTTCCCAAGAAAGGTTTTTTCAAAAAGCACGCAGCACGTTACACAGGGAGGGTTGCGGTCGTTGATATCGGCATTCCCGTAAGGACCCGTTTGTGAATTCATTGATTGAAAGGCCGGATTAAGGTATCATTATTTCCAAGCGTTATTCCCAATCCATCAGCCGTATTTCAATAACGAGGGCATAGAACGCGCGACTATGATGCAACAGGTCAGCCGGCAAAATAAGATCCGCATCGTGAACTTGAATCCCGGATGTGAGCCTTCAGGGATCCTGTTGAATAAAATTGTCATGTTTTTGCGCGTCAATGGTTATGAGTACACTTTTGACACGGAAGCGTCGTGCGATGTCGTTTTGATCAACAGTTGCTGCGTGTCCAACGCCATGATGTCAAAGATGAAAATAATGATCTCTGAGACCCTTGAGGAGGGGCAGGTTAAGAAAGTCATTATTTTCGGTTGCTTTGTTCCTTTCGCCGAAGACAGGGGGAATGATGCGCGGGTTATAATGATCGGGCCGAAAGAGGCGGAGGAATTCGATCAATTGTTTGCGCACAGGATACCCATCGGACATGTCCCTGCCGGCCGCTTGAATTCCCGCTTGTTCAGGCCGCATCAACTCATGGATGCCGATGAGGACTATTTTGTACTGATTTGCCAGGGATGCACGCAAAACTGCAGTTACTGTAATATCAAGCGGGCCAAGGGCCGCATCACCAGCCGCAGCGCGGAGCAGATCATCAAGGATATTCAGCAGGGGCTTAAGGAGGGCAAGAAGAACTTCGTTCTTGTAGGGGACGATTGCGGAAGTTACGGTGTGGATCTAAAGACCGATTTGGCGTGCCTGGTCAGGGAGATCATTGACGCATGTCCGGACATTCGATTAAAAATCAATTATGTCTACCCCGGCCGTTTGATACATCTTTTTCCCTCCCTTGCGGGCAGTATTGTTTCGGGTAAAATCATTTATATGTGCGTTCCCCTGCAGTCAGGTTCAAAAAGAATTTTGAAATTGATGAACCGGGACTATGACCTGGGCCGTTTAAGGGACATCGTGACGGAGATTAAAAAGATCGCCCCTTCTCTTTGGATCTATACCCATATGATCGTCAATTTCCCGACAGAGACAATGGAAGATCTCGAGGACACATTACAGGCGGCCGAATGGTTTGATGATTTCGTTCTTTTTAATTATTCGGATAATCCCATGACCGCGGCAAGCAGGTTTTACCCGAAAGTGGAAGGCCAAGAACAGGCCCAACGTTTAAGAGTTTGTATGAATAGGATCAAAAACATCCATTGCGGCAGGCTGGACCAGATTTGAATTAAATCATCCTAATAAATAATTTATCTACCCGAAAAAATCCATATACAGCCTGTAAATTTATTGTATAATTCGAATTCAGTTCATGGCTTGGTGGAATATGAATAAGGCTATGCTATACTTTGCTATCGCTTCGCTGGATTAGCTTAAGTTGGTAGAGCAGCTGATTTGTAAAGCCTCCGAAAAAATTTCCGCAACATGCTCCAATTCTTGTATTTAGGTCTACTGCCAATAAGTTACGAGAAAATTTGTTAGACACATTTTGCTACAAAATGGCCTGTTTTGGCATCCTTTTTAGCACGCCGTTAGCACATTTTTGAACCTTAAGAAACTGAGTATCACTCAGCTTATTCAACTAAAGGGACAATAAATGGGTATTTTAATAGCCCTGCATAGCACGCTATTAGCACACAAGCTTCTTGACAAATATCTCAATATGAGATATACTTCTACCAGATGAGGAGGTAAAGATGCATGTTATATCAAGGAGGGCGTTACAGGTCTTTTGGGAAAAGTATCCAGACAGCGAAGAGCCCCTTAAGGTCTGGTTTAAGATTATCAGGTTATCAGAATACGAAGGATTTAATGATTTGAAGAAAACATTTGGTTCGGTAGACAAAGTCGGAGACAAATATGTGTTTAATATCGGGCGCAATAAGTATCGGTTGATTACAGCCATCCATTTTAATGTCGGAAGGGTTTACATACGGGCTGTTTTGACACATAAAGAGTACGATAAAGAGGAGTGGAAAAATGGTTAAAACAATCAATGAACCGGTTTTGAAAAAGACTTGGCCTGCCGTTGAGCAACATCTCTCTATTCATACAAAACAGGATTATAACAATGCCATTGCTGTGCTTAATCGTTTGTTAGATGAAGTTGGTGATAATGACAGGCATCCTCTGTATGGCTTTTTAGAGATTTTGGGCATTGTTATAGAAAACTATGAAACAGAACATCATCATTGGGAAGATGCGTCAGGGGTTGAGGTGCTTAAAGTTTTAATGGAAGAGCACAATCTAAACCAAGCCGATCTTCCTGAAATAGGTTCCCAAGGAGTTGTTTCAGAAATATTGAACGGTAAAAGACAATTAAATGTGAACCAGATCAAGAAATTAGCCGAAAGATTTAATGTAGGCCCAGCTGTTTTTTTATGAAAGAATTAAACGGCGGGCTTTGCGCTGGCCACAAACATTTCGCATAAATTCGTAACCAACAATTGATTATTTGTTAAAACCAACAAATTCATAATTTAACATTTGTTACCTAACAATATAGACTATTTTAGTAGTTGTTTGGTAATAGGAGGGGTTATGCGTGGTGTTATTAAAGGGGTGTTGGCAGAAGAATTGCAAAATTCTTTGCGGATGCAAAAGGATTATGAATCCGCTTTGTCAAAATTACCACAAGGATGCCTTGTTCAAAAGAGAATCAGGGGACATCTGTATTGGTATATAGTGAAAAGAGAGGGGAATAAGGTAAAGCATTTATACAAAGGCAAACTATCATCAGAAGAAATTAATAAATATCAGGAGGCCAAATCTCTCAGGGCTCAATATCGTCACGCGTTATCTAAGCTTAAGAAGCAGATTAAGTTCTTAAAAGGGGTGTTACGTGGAAAAGAGCCAATATAATTTATGCGTTGCAATATTAATAAGGCTTAGATGCCAGATGGATGCCAAGAAATTATCAGTCTACGGAGAAGACGTATCGTTCGCAATGAGAAACGGCCCCCCGCGGCAACCTCACGTATTTCCAGCCTGATTGTCATTCTCCGTCGATAAATTCAATATTCTTGCTTTTAGATTGTTTAGGATTTTTTAGGTTTCCTTGATTGTGACCAGTCACAATTTAGACACCAAAAACGATGCGGTCTATCCGGGGGGGTAATATGATCCGAAACTTTTGCTCTAAACTGGCTGACTATAACTACCGAGTCCTTTGGGCAGAGGCTGTGGTTTTGTCCGTGATCATTGGTGCCGGACTGGCCTCCTGGCCGGGCGTTATTGTGCTTCTGGCGGTCCTGACATGGGTTTTGGACCGAAAGCAGGGGAAAGTACTGCTTATAGGCCTTTTTAGCCTGACCTGGGGCCTGCTGGCTGGAATGATAGGTTTTGGTTTAGGTGGATGGGCCTGGGCTCTGTTATTGGGCAGCCTGGCCTTGATAAGCGGGGTGAAGATCCATTGCCGGGATTTGAAAAGGCCCTTTGTTCAGGCTTATAACGATTTTAAGATGCTAAATGCTAAGGAATTGAGAGAGAGCTGGATTATAGGAAGACAAAATTTAAATTAGAGTCAATATGTTACGAAAGTAAACCATTTAAACAATTTTGTTTCTCTCCGTTCATTTTCTACAGAAAATATCATAATTTGATATCATAAATCTAAGGATGCCACAGGAGATATCAGATGCGTCCTTATTCATAATTCAAATTGGGACGAGGAAGGATAATTAAATGTGTTTACCTGAGCCGCCTAAATGGAAAGAAGATGCAATTACAAAATTTATTGGGGATGTACAGCACAATGCTTACGTTACATTTGTTAAATATTCAACTGAGTTTTCCCGTTTAATTGAGGTCGATAGCCTATTCCGAGAAGCGATTGGTTGTACCAATAATGCCAAATTTTGGTTTGCTTGTTTATTTCCTTTAAAAGCGCATTCGGCATTTTTGAGTGCTGTTCAATTAATAATGGGTACTCAAGCGCAAGAATCGTACATGGTGATGAGGGGGACTATTGAAAATGCATTGTACGGCTACTATATTTTTAAACATAAAGAATTGGCCGAAGTGTATTTAAAAAGAGACGAAAATTTACAAACCAAACGAGAGATGAAAAAAAGATTCCAGAATAAAGCAATTATTGAGGAATTAAAGGCAGACGAAATGTCATTGGGAAGTGCGGTAGAAATATTATATGAAAGGGTGATTGATTTTGGTGCACACCCAAATGAGAAATCATTATCATCAGCGTTGAAGAGAACAGATTTAAAAGATGGTGTCCGATTTGACGTCAGTTATTTAACAGATAATCCTAAGGTAATAGAGCTTGGCTTAAAGACGGTAACCCAAGTGGGTATAGCTTGTGTTAAAATAATAGAGTTGCAATTTCCGGAAAGATTTAAGATTGTTGGTCTATCAGATAAGATTCAATCGATTAGTCGGTTTTTTTAAGACGTACTGATTTGTAAACTAAAAAAGCTCCAAAACGCAATTTCTTCAAAATCAATAACTTAACCCTTTCACCGTCGGTGGAAGGGTTTTTTATTTGCCAACCATCAGGTATGATTACGCCTCATTGGGTATGCAAAGTGGACACCAATACGGACACCAAAGATAGACCGTCATTCTGAGCGAAGCGAAGAATCTCTAAAAGAACAACCCATGTCATTCCCGCGAAAGTGGGAATCCAGAAACGGAGGAATAAATGTTAAATAAATTTAAAGATCATAATTACCGGGTTTTGTGGGTTGAGGCCGTGGTTTTGGCGGTGATTATTAGAGTGGAGTCATGTTGGGTTTATCACCAAAAATAACGACTTGACATCATTCATGATTAAATTTACTATTGCCTTTTATAATGTTTATAAAAATCGTTCCATTCGTATTAGCATCATTCCTTCTCTTCAATCTTCCTTAGTTTTGCTGACTTAACTGCTAGTCAACAGATGAGCGGTCAGTTCCGCGCCAGTGAAAATCAGTTATCCAGACTGATGCTCTATGCTTTTAATCGTCAGTCCTTTGATTTAACGCAGACTGATGGTTCACATGTTTTGTGTCATAGCACACTTTTAAACTGAATTAGAACGGGGGATGATATGTTAGAACTTATCAGAAAGGGTGCAAAATTAAGCGAAGAAAATCGTCCATTGCTTTGGTCCGAAGTGGCGTTATTTTCAGTATTGGCTGGCTTAGTATGTCATTCATGGGTAGTTTTTATTTTAGTTGCTGCCATGTTGTCGTGGGTTATGACCACACGCAATGGCATGTTTTATATAATTTTTGCAATAAGTATATTATGGGCATTGATGCCAGCCTGCTGGGGGCTTGCTGGTGGAGGCTGGCTCTGGGCGCTTATTGTAGGTGGGACAGTTCTATTATGGGCTTTTAAGGTTCATGTCAATGGACTCAAATGGCAATGGGATGAACTAGTCTATAAAAGCGATAATACTGTTGAATGGAAGCAAATGTTTTGGAGTGGCCCCAACGCAAATCGGATTCCTCGTGTATAAAATTTGACTTTTTAGACAAGAGACCATAAAATACTAAAAATTGAAAGCAGTGGTGCCGTTTGAGGGGTAAATCCGCCACTTTAAAATAACTAAACACCTCCGTTGGACGCAATGTGTCTGGCGGGGGATTTTTTATTTATTATGGGAATTCCTGATTTGGATACAGTAAGGGGGAAGATTCAAGATTGGGGGATTAAAAATCCTCGGATCATCAGGGCATACTTGTATGGTTCTTTTTTAACCAAAAAGAAATCTTCACCTGGGGATATTGATATAGCTATAGAAATAAGCAGCCAGAAGAATGATACTGCCTCCGGATTTTGGTGTGGAGAAGGTAAGAAAATGGAAGAGGAACTATCAATCCTTTTAGCATATAAGGTCGACTTAGAGTGGTTAAACGATAGATCGCACATTGTAAAAAAAGGATTGGCTGACGGATCGTTATTGATTTATGAGGCAGGTTAGGAGTAGAATTGCCACATGACAAAGGTCATTGAAATATTTAAGGTTGATATTGCCCTCAAAAAGTCTTTACCGTTGTATCTTTCCAGCATTAAGGCCGGGTTTCCTTCGCCGGCAGAAGATTATTTAGACAAGAAACTGGACTTAAACGAGCATTTGATCAAGCATCCGACATCCACCTTCTTTGTGAAGGTCAAGGGGGATTCGATGGTGGGCACCGGTATCAATTCTGGAGATATTCTCATTGTTGACCGGTCCATCGAGGCCAAGAGCGGCAAGGTCGTTGTCGTTATCCTTAACGGTGAGTTTACCGTCAAAAGATACCAGAAAAGGCAGGACAGGGTCTTTCTGCTGGCGGAAAACCCTGAGTACGGGCCTATCGAGATCGTTGACGGGATGGACTTTGAGATTTGGGGAGTTGTGCTTCATGTGATTCATTCGGTATAGGAGAGGTGAGCAGTGAATAAGGTACTGGCAAACAAGATAGCGATCCTTAAAAAGAAACTTGAATCCCAAGCGGTCAATGTCCCTGATGACGTTATCCTTTACATTGCCCAAAAAACAAAAACTGCTGAACTTGTTGAAACCCTAATCCATGTAATAGTGTACTCAATCGTAGTAGAAAGCCCTATTACGCTTGTCCTTGCCGAAAAGGCCTTAAAATCACCTAAGTATATTCTTGCGATAAGACGTCTTTCCGAGAAGAAAGTTGTGATAGACACGAAAAAACCGAATAATTTTCCTAAGCCCTATGGGCATAGTTTGAATTAGGGGAGATATGGTCAAATTTTTTGTCTTTTGAGATTTGGGGTGTTGTGATACATGTGATTCATTCGGTTTGAAAAAGGGGGGAGGATGAACGAAAATAACAAGCAGGTTTCAAAATTATTTTTTCTACAGAATTTAAAATGGTATGAGCATTTGGCAGCGGGATGGCCTCTTGTTATGGTGTTCTGTGGCGGAGCTGTTGGCGGTTTGTGTGGTGGTGCGGCGTATACCATAAATGGGAAGATATTTAATTCCAAACTTTCTTCACTTT
>JAGWKL010000027.1 GCA_028865345.1 Candidatus Omnitrophota bacterium
TTTCCCTAACGCCCGGATACCGCTTCATTGTCTAATACCATTCTTTGCCTGTACCATTTCCAAAAATCTTCCCTTTGAGCAAGCAGGTACTTTCCTAACCGAAAGGTCGTCGATAAAAGGCAAGAAAAAAGGCCTTCCGCTTGAACAAACGGAAAGCCTAAAAAGTACTGGTAGCCCCAACCGATTTCGTTCGGCACTCATGGAAAAACGCGGGCCTCACGGCTCGCCGGCTTTTCTTATTCTTATGGAAGCCGGCGAGTGAACCGGGGCTTGGCCAACGTTGGGGTTAGGCCTTACTTGAGGGGTCTATTGATCGCTTGGGGGTTTTGCTGCTGGGTTGCGATTCAAACGGAAGGAAGCATCAAAAATAAAAGGGACTCAAAAAGAGTCCCTTTTATTTTTGGTAGCCCCAACCGGATTTGAACCGGTGTTTTCTGCCTGAGAAGCAGACGTCCTGGACCAGGCTAGACGATGGGGCCGAAACGCTTGGAGAAAGGTAAGAATATCTCAAAGCGGCAGCGCCGTCAACAAATATCGTTGACACCGGGGCCCTTCAATTTATAATCGAAAGAGTATACGCCCCCGTACACCAAATGCGTTGACGCAAAACAAAGCAACAGGGAATATAGGAGTTTTCCTTTGTCCACCATGCTCAGCATCGCCTTCAGCCAGCACCCTGATCCCCAGGAAGCCGTTTTGCAGGCCTGTGTGCAGATCAAAAACCAGCTGAACAGGCCCACCACCGATTTGGTCGTCGTCTTCGCTTCGCCTGAATATGTGGTCCCTGAACTGCAGCCCACCATCACCCGCACCCTGAAGCCGAAACATTTGGTTGGCTCTTCCGCCGGCGGGATCATTTTATCCAACGGCGTCGCCAATCGCGGCATTGCCCTTATAGGCATTAATTCCACCGACATGAGCTTCGGAGTTTCCGCCATCGGCAATGTCGACAAACGGGACATGTACCTGACCGGATTCGATCTGGCCTACCGGGCGGCCCAGGACTTATACGAACTCCACCATAGAAAAGGTTTCCTTATCTTTTCGCAGGGCATCGATAAAAATTTCACACAATTCATCCGCGGCGTCAAAGAATCCCTGGGAAAAAGCTTCCCTGCCCTGGGCGCCATTTCCAGCGACCATTTTGAATATACGAAGCTCTCCCAATTTTTTCAGGACCAGGTCCTGAATAATGCGGCGGTCGGGCTGATGCTGGGAGGATCATTGGAGCTGGGGGTCGGCTGCGCGCACGGCTTTAAACCATTGGGCAAACCCCGCACAGCCACCAAGGTCGACGGCCCCATCATCCATACCATTGACGAGAAGCCGGCCGTAGAAATTTACCGGCATTATCTGGGTCCGGAAGCGGAGACCCTGGCGCATATGCCGCTTAATTCATGTGCCGCATTATACCCCCTGGGCATCCGTCTGGCTGAACCCCGCCAATATTTGTTGCGTCAACCCATTGACATCCTTCAGGACGGTAGTATCGTATGTCATGAAGGGATCCCCCAAGGCGCCCAAGTCCATTTAATGATGAGCAATATCGATTCCTGCCTCGATTCAGCCGTCGAGGCCGCGAAAAGGGCCAAGATTTCCATCGGAGAAAAGCAGGCCCAGCTGATATTCGTCTTCGAATCCCTGGCCCGCCACAAGGTCCTGGGAAGAAACGCTTTTAGGGAAATCCAGGCGATCAGGGATATCATAGGCCCTGCGACGCCCATTATAGGAATGTGCTCTTACGGGGAAATAGGCCCCGTGGGGACATCCAACGACATCAGGAACATTTATTTGCAAAACGAGAACATCCTTATCTTGACCATCTCATAAAAACCTATGGACTCATCGAGCCCGGCCATGCTGCATATACTTACTGCGCTTACGATCATCATTTTTATACTTATATGCGCGGTCGTCTATCTTATTTATGTCTTCATCGCCAAAGAGGACGTCATTACCAAAATGAAAGAAGAGCACGGCAAGCTGCTGCGGTCCTTCAACGACCTGGATGAGCAGGCCAAACTGATCGTCCGCACCGACCTGGAACTCCATAAGACCAGGGAAGAAATGAACAAGCGCCTCAACGGCCTCAACGCCCTTCAAAGAACGTCCCGGCAAATGATCCAGGCGCTCAATGAAGGCGAAATTTTCCAAAGAATCCCTCCTGCCCTTTTCGAAGACCTGGGATTTTCCCACATCCTGATCGCCTGCGTCAATGCGGACAATGTTTTGAAAACCAGGCTGAGCGTAGGTTATAAGGACACCCGCGCCGAAGCCATACTCAAAGAAGTCAGCGCTGAAGAATCCTTGAAGTCCTTTGCCCATCCCCTGTCTTTCAACAACTGCCCGGTTAAAACCAGGCAAAGGATCATCCAGATATTTGAATCAGAACATTTTATCCTCGTCCCTATTCTGGCCCAAACCGGGAACATCGGTTTTGTTTTCACCGGCTACGGCTTCAATGCCCCGGCCCTGACGCACGGCGACGAGGAGCTGGTCACCATCCTGGCCGGACAAATCGGCCAGTCCATCGAGAACGCCAGGCTTTTCGAAAAAGTGTTCCTTTCGAGCCAGCAGCTGGAATTGAAGGTCGCGGAACGCACCAAACAATTGGCCAGCGCCCTGCAGAAAGTCAACGAGATCAGCAAGAAAAAATCGGAATTCATTTCCGCGGTTTCCCATGAGCTGCGCACCCCCCTGACCTCCATCAAGGGCTATGCCTCCATCCTCATCGCCGGAAAGATCGGGGACGTGCCCGCCCCCGTCAAGGACCGCCTGGCCAAGATCAACACCCATTCCGACAATTTGGTAGGCCTCATCAATAACCTTTTGGACATCGCGCGCATCGAATCCAACCGGCAGGAAATGAAATTTGCCGACTACAAGATCAAAACCATGGTTGATAATGTGGCCGATCTTCTGGCTCCCCAAATGACGGCCAAAGGCGTCAAATTACAACTGCGCCTTTGCCCGGAGGTGGAAAACATTTATGCGGACGCCTCCCAGGTCGAACGCGTCCTCATCAACCTCTTGAGCAATGCCGTCAAATTCACGCCCGCCCAGGGGACCATCACCATTGAGGTTTCCCCCACTCTCAATGAGGGCTTCGCGTGCTTCAGCGTGTCCGACACCGGCATCGGCATCCCGGCCACGGAGATACAAAAACTTTTTAATGAATTTTTCCGCGTCGATAATGAGATCAACCAGAATGTCAAAGGCACCGGCCTGGGGCTGGTGCTGGCCAAAAACATTGTGCAGGCCCACCGTGGTAAAATATGGCTGGAAAGCAAGGTGGGGGCGGGGACGACTTTTTATTTCACGCTTCCCCCTTCCCAGAAAGCGTTTGAAGAGCATCTGACTCCGGAGAAAAATTATGCGCCGTGAACGGATCCTGATCATTGATGACGACCCTGATATCCGCGACGTCCTTGACCTGAGCTTGTCGGAGCACTACACCATCCTGGCCGCCTCCAACGGCAAGGAAGGCCTGGAGCTGGCAAAGACCAAGAGCCCGGACTTGATCATCACGGACTACAACATGCCGGTGATGAACGGCGTTGAGTTCTGCCGGCAGCTGCGGCGGGACATCCTGCTGCGCCATTTACCGGTCATCATGCTGACCGGTAAGGGGGAGACGAGGGACATGGTCACCGGCATCGAATCCGGCGCGGATGATTACCTGGTCAAGCCCTTTGAACCCGAGACCCTGGAAGCGCGCATCCGCATGATTTTAACGCGCACCTCCCGCTCGCTGGACGCCAACCCCCTCTCCCGCCTGCCCGGCAACACTTCCATCATGGAAGAACTTCAAGCCCACATCGACAACGGCAAACCGTTCGCCGTGGGTTATGTGGACCTTGACAAATTCAAGATCTACAACGACAAATACGGCTTTGAGCACGGGGATGACATCATCCGTTCCCTGGCCCGCATCCTCGTCGAGTCCACTCAAGCATTTTGCGGGACAGAGGCCTTTGTGGGGCACATCGGCGGCGATGACTTCGTTTTTATCTGCGACGATGAAAAAGCCGACGCCATCTGCCGGGCCGTCATTGACGCCTTTGATACTCTCTCCCCCGGCTTCTACAACGATGAGGACCGCAAGGCAGGGTTCATTACAGGCCTTGACCGGCAGGGCAATGCCGTCAAGGCGGGCCTGGTCTCGGTCTCCATCGGCATTGTGAGCAATGTCAACCAGAAGATCACGCACGTGGCCCAGATCGGCGAGATCGGCGCGGAATTAAAGAAATTTGCCAAGTCGATGGGCAAAAGCAATTACCAAAGGGACCAGCGGAAAAAATAAAAGTCCTAACTGCTTGCCGATATCTGGCAACTGGTTCCCGGGGTTCCGGGGTTTCCGCAGCCGCTGGTGGGTGTGGCAGTTGCAGAGGTAATGGGAGCTGAACCGCACGCTTGAAAGCTTTGGTTGTTGGTTGAATTGCCGCTGGGAATAGTAGCCACGACAAATTGCGGAGCTTGTCCGCTGCTCCAAATATACTGGCACAAACCGCCTTGGGCGTAATAGTTGGCATTGCAGGTGGCTTCGCAGGGACTGCTTGTATCGCAGATGCCGACAAGGGTATACGCCTGGTTGGGGCTTGTTGGAGCAGGAGTACCTGAACAGGCAGTGGCATTGCCTGGGACCGTGCCGCAGCTGTCCTTGATACATCCCGGACCGGTGGTATAACCATACCCGGCAATGCACTGGCAGGCGTTTACGGAAACATTGCAATACATATTTGCATTGCAGGTGATCGGCGCGCATCCTGTCCCTTGGGCATTAGGAAGCTGGCATTGACCCCCGCTGGTTGCTGTGCAATAAACGCATCCCGAGCCGTTCCAATAAGTATACTGATCGCACTGGCAAGAGTTATAGCCGGGGTCCGTCGGATTTGTGTCACACCACATATTTACAGCACACCCGCCGCCTCCGGGACCGGTTAATGGCGTGCATGATTGCCCGTCGCTGGAAGTGGTCGTGCATTGACCGCCGCCGGACACCTGGCACAGAGCACAGGCGGAACCGTTCCAGTAAAAGCCTAGATCGCACTGGCATTGCGTGCAGGTTGGATCAGGGTTGGAATTTGCCGGACAGACCAGGCCATCGGCGCAGCCGCAATGCCCGTCAGGGGGAAGGCAAACCTGGCCGGTCGGGCATGCCCCGCAACTGCCTCCGGGTCCGGCCCCTCCGGTACATTGCACGATCTGGCCGGAGCAACTCTGCCCCGCGCCGCAGGAAACAGCCCCCGGAGTACACGGAGCGCCTCCTAATGCCGGTGCCGGACACTCGCAGGAGCCATAAATGGCTTGAGGGCCAAAGCCCGTCGGGCACGTGACCGGGCACCAGCCGCCGTTGATGGGATTGATCTTTTTCCCTTCAAGGGTCTCATTGCCGTTTCCCATGATGACGGTGGTAACGGTATTATAATAACCCCCTGCCGTGTTTCGCACCTTGCCGATCAGGGCCCCGGGTCCCAAAGCGGTAATGACTACGACCGCCACCACCCCCAAAAGCAAAAGATATTCTATGGAGGTTTGGCCACGGGCAGAATTATGGTTGGCAAATGTCTTCATACTTTCCTTAAAAAGACAAAGCTGCCTGTAATTCTTAGATAGATACTACAAATATAACATATAAAAGCCGTGTTGACGAACAATTGTAAATGCCGGGCTTTCAGGACGTTGAGGACCACGGGACCATCCCCTATGCAGGTCTCCCCGCTTTCAGACCTTGAATCACATCAACAAAATTGTCGGCGCTGAAAAGATAGCTGGCGGTAATAAGGACACGCGCTCCGGCCTCGAGGGCCAGGGGCGCGGTTTGGGCATTGATGCCCCCGTCAATGGCGATGTCGCCTTTAAAGATACTGCCCAGGCGTTTCAATTTGGGCAGGGCTTGGAGCATGAACTGCTGGCCGGCGAAACCGGGATTGACGGACATGACCAGGACCCCGTCGCAATCATCAAGGACCTCTTCGCAAAGGGGCGTTCCCGGATTGAATACCACAAAAGCTTTAGACCCGAGCCCCCGGATCTTCTTTAAATCCCCGCGCAAGGAAGAGGTGTCCACCTCGTCTATTTCCTTAGGCCATTGGTCCCATTGGCGGCAGGAAGGCCTCCTTCGGCCATAGCATTCCGCCTGGATTTGGATGATGTCCGCACCGGCTTTCGCGTATTGATCGATATAGGCGCCTGGATGCTCGATCATCAAATGGGTCTCCAGGGGGAGTTTTGTATGCCTGCGCACAGCCTCGACGATCACAGGACCGATGGTCAGATTGGGGACAAAATGCCCGTCCATGCAATCGATGTGGAAACGCCCGACCCCGGCGTCTTCGCAGCGCTTGATGTCATCGGCCAGACGGCTGAAATCCGCGGCGAGAATGCTGGCTGATATTTCGATGGGTTTGGTCATAAATTAAGTGCGCGGGGAGGGACTTGAACCCTCACGCCTTACAGCATACGCCCCTCAAACGTACGCGTCTACCAATTCCGCCACCCGCGCGCAATTCAAATTTGTACTGCGAACCGCTATTGCGTCCGCGTTTCTTAATGTTTCCGCCACCCGCGCTTATATTCTCATGCCCCATGGTCCAACGCCGCCGCGATAAAGCCCTTAAAGAGGGGATGGGCGCTGTCAGGCTTGGACTTGAATTCCGGATGGAACTGGCATCCGACAAACCATGGATGGTCTTTGATCTCGATGATCTCCACCAGGTCCCGGTCGGGATTCAACCCGGCAATGGACAGTCCTTTGGACGTCAGCTGCTGGCGGTACGCATTATTGAATTCATACCGGTGGCGGTGCCGTTCGGAAATCTTCTCGCTTTTATAGGCTTCAAAACTTTTACTGCCCTTGTCCAAAACACAGTTGAAGGCCCCCAGGCGCATGGAAGCCCCCATGTCCTTGACCTCCTTTTGTTCTTCGATCAGGCTGATGACGGGATTCGGGGTTTCTTTGTCAAACTCGGTCGAGTTGGCGCCTTTTAAGCCCGCCACGTTGCGGGCAAATTCGATGGTGGAAATCTGCATGCCCAAACAGATCCCGAAAAACGGGATGTTGTTCTCGCGGGCGAATTTGACGGCCGCGATCTTGCCCTCCACACCCCTGGAGCCGAACCCGCCGGGGATCAAGAGCCCCTGGGCGTCTTTCAAATATTTCTTGAGGCCGTGGGCCTCCACTTCCTCCGAATCGATCTTCACAATGTTGACACGGGCGTTGTTGGCAATGCCGCCGTGCGCCAGGGCCTCATAAATGGATTTGTACGCGTCCTGCAGGGTGATGTATTTGCCCACCACGGCGATCTTCACTTCCCTGGCCGGGGAGCGCAGGCGTTTCAAGACCCCGTCTTCCCAAGCTTTGATGCCGCGGTCCGGCAGCTTGATGTTAAGTTTTTTGAGGATCAGGTCATCCAGCCCCTCTTTCTTGAACACCCACGGCACTTCATAGATATGCTTGACATCCGGGGCCTCGATGACGGCCTCCACATCCACGTTGCAGAAAAGGGCGATCTTCTCGCGCTGTTCCTGGGTGATGGGGCGCTCGGTGCGGCACATCAGGATCTGGGGAATGATCCCGATTTCCCGCAGGCGCCCGACGCTGTGCTGGGTGGGCTTGGTCTTCTGCTCCCCCGCGGACTTGATATAAGGCAACAGCGTCACATGGATGTTGAGCGCGTAAGATTCCCCCAGCTCCCAGCGCAGCTGCCTGATCGCCTCCAAAAAAGGAAGGCTCTCGATGTCCCCCACCGTGCCGCCGATCTCCACGATCGTGACATCCACGTCATTGGCCCTGGCCACCTTTTTGATGCGTTCCTTGATCTCGTCGGTGATGTGGGGAATGATCTGCACGGTCTTGCCCAGATAGTCCCCGCGGCGCTCCTTGGTGATCACCGAATAATACACCTTGCCGGCGGTGATGCTGCTGTCCATGGACAGCCGGGTATGGGTGAAGCGCTCGTAATGGCCCAGGTCCAGGTCGGTTTCCGCGCCGTCGTCGGTGACGTAAACCTCGCCGTGCTGGTAAGGATTCATGGTGCCGGGGTCCACGTTCAAATACGGGTCGCACTTGATGATGGCGGTCTTGAGACCGCGGGCCTCCAGCAATTTACCTATAGAAGCAGCCGCTATCCCTTTACCGAGACTTGAAACCACGCCGCCTGTGATAAAAATATATTTACTCATTCTTCACCTGACTTCTCCAACTTTAATTTGTCGGTATTTTTCGGAAGGGCGGTCGGGTACTGGCCGGTGAAACACGCGCAACAGAAATCTCCCCTGTTCTTCATGACCGACATCATCCCTCCCAGGCTCAAAAAGCCCAGGGAATCGACCTTGATAAAATCCGCTATTTGCGCGACCGTCTTATTGTGGGCGATCAGTTCACCCGTCGATGGGAAGTCGATCCCGTAAAAGCACGGGGACTTGATGGGGGGGCAGGAGATGCGCATGTGGATCTCCTTGGCGCCCGCCTCGCGGATCCCCTCGATACGGCTGCGCGAGGTTGTGCCGCGCACGATGGAATCCTCGATGACCACGACCTTTTTGCCCTTGATCACCTCCCGGATGGGATTGAGCTTGACGCGCACCCTGAATTCCCGCAAAAACTGGGTGGGCTGGATAAAGGTGCGTCCGATATAATGGTTGCGGATGATGCCTTCTTCAAAGGGCATCTTCAATTGCTGGGCGTAGCCCAGGGCCGCGTAATTACCCGAATCAGGGATTCCTAAAACAAAATCCGCGTCAGCCGGATGCTCTATGGCCAGTTGCGCGCCCAGGCGTTTGCGGACCTGGTAAATGTTGTCGCCGAAAATCGTGCTGTCCGGCCTGGCAAAATAGATGTTCTCAAAAACGCAAAAAGATTTCTTTGTTTTCTCGCAACCCGGCAGGAAAACGGATTCCAGTTTATTGCCCTTGATGATGACGATCTCCCCGGGGGCCACCTCGCGCACGAATTCCGCGTTCATCAGATCAAAAGCGCAGCTTTCCGACGCTAAAATATACCCGTCGCCCAATTTGCCAAGACACAGCGGCCTGAACCCATGAGGGTCCCGGGCGCCGATCAGGCTGCCTTCCAGAAGGAGCACGACGGAATACGCCCCCTCCACCTGGGAGAACACCTTGGTCAGCCACGGGGCCATCGCACCGTTGGGTGTCTTGGCCAGCAAATGCACAAAGATCTCGGAATCCATGGACGTCTGGAAAATGGACCCTTCGTTCTCAAGCTTCGTATAAAGCTCATCGGTATTGATCAAATTACCGTTATGCGCCAGGGCCATGGGCCTCTTGCGGTGGCTGACCAAAATAGGCTGGATATTTTTGGTATGGGAACTGCCCGTCGTGGAATACCGGGTGTGCGCGATGGCCATGTGGCCTTTGAGCTGGGCGATGCTGTTTTCATCGAAATTATCGACCGCCAGGCCGTCCTTCTTGACGACATGCATTTGACGCCCGTCGTAGGAAACGATGCCCGCAGCTTCTTCCCCGCGGTGCTGCAGGGCATATAGGCCCAAAAAGGCTATTTTGCCCGCTTCCTTATGATGACTCAACCCCACAATGCCGCACATAGACGAATAGTTGTATCACTGCGAGCGAAGCGAAGCGATCCCGTTCTTGGCAGATGGCCCGGTCACTGCACTCCCCGCAAGGACACCGCTCCTGTTGTATAAATTTTGCAACGGTTCCACAGTAAACTCTTCTTTGATACCGGCTTCAATACCGTTGACCGCCGCCCACGCGCCCTGCAAGGTCGTGATGCAGGGGATATTGTGCAAAATAGCGGCCGCCCGGATGACCCTCATGTCCGACTGGCTTTTCTTCCCTGATGGCGTGTTGATAATTAAATTTATCTCACCTTTTTTGACCAATGTCAACGCGTTTTCTTCGCCTTCGTGGTGTTTGTCCACCGCCATGACTTCGATCCCGACACGGCGCAAGACCTGGGCCGTGCCCCTCGTGGCTACCAGCTTGAATTTCAAGTCCGCAAGCTTTCCGGCGATGAGGGCGACATCTTTCTTGTCATGATCATTGACGCTGATAAAAACCATCCCTGCTTTGGGCAGGGCCTGATTGGCCTCGATCTGGGACTTGGCAAAGGCGGCGCCGAAAGTCGCGGCGATTCCCATGACCTCGCCGGTGGATTTCATCTCCGGGCCCAATATAATGTCCACGCCGGAAAAACGGCTGAAGGGCAGGACAGACTCTTTGACGCAGATATATTTTAAGGCGCCGGGATCGATCAAGGCGAAATCATTTAATTTTTTACCCGCCATGATCTGGGCCGCAATCTTGGCCAGCGGCAGGCCTATCGCTTTGCTGACAAAGGGGACGGTGCGGGAAGCGCGCGGATTGACCTCAAGCACATACACCTGCCTGCCTTTGACGGCAAATTGGATGTTCATGAGCCCCACCACTCCAAGCGCCCGTGCCAATTGCACGGTCTGGTCCTTGATCCGGGCGATCACATCAACACTGAGCGTATGCGGCGGCAGGACACAGGCGGAATCGCCCGAATGGATGCCGGCATTTTCAATATGTTCCATGACTCCGGCGACAAACACATTTACGCCGTCGCAGATCGCGTCCACATCCACCTCCTGGGCGTCTTCCAGGAACTTGTCGATCAACACCGGGTGCCCGCGCGAAACGCTGTAGAGCTCATCCAAAAATGATTTGATCGATTCCTCGTCATAGACGATCCGCATGGCGCGGCCGCCCAGCACATAGGACGGCCTGACCAGGACCGGATAACCGATCCGGCCGGCCGCATCCAAAGTCTCTTCCTTGCTGGTCGTCGAGGCATTGGCCGGCTGGCACAGCTTAAGGCGGTCCATCAATTTGGAGAAATGTTCCCGGTTCTCCGCCACGTCGATGGAATCGACGCTGGTCCCGATGATCGGCACCCCGGCCTGGGAAAGCCTGCGGGCCAAATTCAGGGGCGTCTGGCCGCCGAACTGCACGATGACACCGTCGGGCTTTTCTACTTCGAACACATTCATCACGTCTTCAAAGGTCAAAGGCTCGAAATACAACCTGTCCGAGGTGTCATAATCCGTCGAGACCGTTTCCGGGTTGGAATTGACCATGATCGTCTCAAAACCCATTTCCCTAAGCGCGAAGGCCGCATGGCAGCAGCAATAATCAAATTCGATCCCCTGGCCGATGCGGTTGGGCCCGCCGCCCAAGATCATGATCTTTTTCTTTTTGGATTTACGCTTTTGGTTATTAAGGATCGCCTCGTCTTCCGTCTCATAGGTGGAGTAATAATACGGGGTATAGGCCTCGAATTCCGCGGCACAGGTGTCCACCAATTTAAAAGTGGCGGCGATCCCCATGTCCAGACGCATGGCCCGCACGTCCTTTTCGCTTTTATCCATCATTTCCGCCAATTGCGCGTCGGAAAATCCGTACTCCTTGGCCCGGCGCATAAGCTGCGGCCCCAGGCCCTTGGTCGAAGCGATCACGGATTTCAAATGCTCTTCCATCTCAAGGATTTGGGCGATCTGGTCAATGAACCAGATGTCGATTTTGGAAATTTCCGACACCTGATCGACGGTCATGCCTTTTTGCAGGGCATATTTCAAATAGAAAATACGCGAGGCGTTGGGTTGGGCCAATCGCCGTCGGAGCTTGTCATCGTCGATATACCGCCAGTCCTGTTTGTTGTCCAGGCCGATATGATCGATCTCAAGGCCCCTCAGGCCCTTTTGCAAGGCCTCCTTGAAATTGCGGCCGATGGCCATGGTCTCGCCCACACTTTTCATCTGCACGCCCAAAACATCCTTGGCTTCGGGGAACTTTTCAAAGGTGAACCGGGGGATCTTGACCACCACATAATCGATGGCCGGTTCGAAACAGGCCGGGGTCTCGCGGGTGATGTCGTTTTGGATTTCGTCCAGGCTGTAACCCACGGAGAGCAAGGCGGCGAACTTGGCGATGGGGAATCCCGTGGCCTTGGAAGCCAGCGCCGAGGAACGCGAGACGCGCGGGTTGACCTCAATGACCACCATGCGGCCGTCGCGGGGGTCCACGGCGAACTGGATGTTCGATCCTCCGGTCTCCACCCCGATCTCGCGGATGAGGCGGATGGAAGCATCCCGCATCTGCTGGTACTCTTTGTCCGTCAGGGTCTGCGCCGGGGCCACCGTAATGCTGTCGCCGGTATGCACGCCCATGGGGTCTAAGTTCTCGATGGAACAAATAATGACCACATTGTCGCTGTGGTCGCGCATCACCTCCAGCTCGTATTCCTTCCAGCCCTCGATGGATTCTTCGATGAGGATCTCGTGGATCATGGAACTTTCGATCCCCAGGGCCGCGATACGCTCGAATTCTTCCATGTTGTGGGCGATCCCGCCGCCGGTGCCGCCCAGGGTAAAGGAAGCGCGCACGATGCAGGGGAAGCCGATATCCTTGACCGCCTGCAGGCTCTGGGCCAGGTTGTACGCAAAAACGCTCCTGGGCACATCCAACCCCACCCGGATGGCCGCGGCCTTGAATTCGCTGCGGTCTTCCGCTTTTTTGATCACTTCATATTTTGCGCCCAGCATCTGGACGTTGTATTTGGCCAAAATGCCCTGTTCATGGAGCTTCATGGCTAAATTAAGCCCGGTTTGCCCGCCCAAGGTCGGCAAAATGGCGTCCGGCCTTTCTTTTTTAATGATGAATTCCAGAAATTCAGGCGTCAAAGGCTCGATGTAGGTGGCATCGGCAATGCCGGGGTCCGTCATGATGGTGGCCGGATTGGAATTGACCAGCACGACTTCGTAGCCTTCTTCCTTCAGGGCCTTGCATGCCTGGGAGCCGGAATAATCGAATTCACAGGCCTGGCCAATAATGATGGGCCCCGCACCGATGATCATGATCTTCTTTAAGTCCGCGCGTTTAGGCATTTTTATTTTTATCGATCATTTCGATGAACCGGTTGAATAAATATTTGGCGTCGTGCGGGCCGGGCGCGCTTTCAGGGTGGTACTGGATGGAAAAAGCGGGCAAAGACTTGTGCCGGATGCCCTCGACGCTGCGATCATTTAAATTGGTATGGATCACCTCCACCCCCGCGTCGAGGCTTTTGATGTCCACGCAAAAGCCGTGGTTCTGGCTGGTGACCGCGATGCAGTTGCCCTCAAAATCCCTGACCGGATGGTTGGCGCCGTGATGGCCGAATTTCAGTTTATAGGTCTTGCCGCCCAGGGCGAGCCCCAGGATCTGGTTGCCCAAACAAATGCCGAAAATGGGGGTCTTGCCCAGGCATTCCCTGACCGTGTCGATGACATAGGTCAGCACGGCCGGATCGCCGGGTCCGTTGGAAAGGAAAAGCCCGTCGGGCTTGATGGCCATGATTTCCCGGGCCGTTGTCTTGGCGGGGAACACATGGACTTCGCAGCCCAGCTCCGCGAGGATGCGCAAAATATTATATTTGATCCCGCAGTCGATGGCCGCGATCTTGTAGCGCCGGGGGCCCGAATGCTTCCAGACATATTTTTTGGAAGTGCTGACATCCCTGACAAAATCCATGCCTTCCATGGAGGGCAGGCTATCAAGTTTTCGCTGCAGGCTTGAGGGGTCGAAATCTTCGGTGGAAATGATCGCCTTCATGGCACCGCGAATGCGCAGGTGGCGGGTCAGCGCGCGGGTGTCCACGCCTTCCATGGCGATGATTTTATTTTCATTTAAATAATCGATGAGGCTTTTCCTGGCCCGCCAGTTGGAGGGGCGGCGGCAGAATTCCTTGGCGACAAAGCCTTTGACATGCACCTTGTCCGATTCGACGTCCTCATCATTGACCCCGTAATTACCGATCAGGGGGTAGGTCATCACGACGATCTGCCCGGTGTAGGAAGGGTCCGTGAGGATCTCCTGGTAACCGGTCATGGCGGTGTTAAAGACAGCTTCGCCTGCGGTTTCACCGGTCTCTTTCAACGTGCGGCCACGAAAACTTGTGGCATCCTGCAAATATAGAATGGCCTCTTTCATGCCCTGCTTTTGGTCGAAAATAACGTGGAAATGATTCGTATCGCGGGAAGGATTACCTCCAAGCCCTAAACACTATAAGGCAACTCGAGGGCATTGTCAACTTATTCCAGGACGGCTTTGATCGCGGTAATGAGCTCTTCCGGAGGCGTTGTTTTTTGGATGTAATCGCAGGCGCCGTAGGAAGCATAATCGATCAAATGCTTCGGGGTGTCGATGGATGTGTAAAAAATGACCGGTATGTCGAAGATGGAGGCGTCCTCTTTGAACTTTTTGCACAACTCTATCCCTGAAATATGCGGAAGCAGGATGTCCAAAAGGATCAAATCAGGCTTGCCTTCCTTGGCCATGCGCAGTCCGCTGGGGCCGTCTTCGGCCAAAATGACGGTAAACCCGCTTTTGGCCAAAAGCCTGCTGATCAATGTCCGGTCCACAGGATTATCGTCAACAAATAAAATCGTCTTTTGCGTTGTCATGTATGATTAGAGTATACAACTTCCCCGCGGATGTCGGCAACTATTGTTTCATTTTTCCATCAAACATAGGCCACCACTTCTATTTCCACCAAGGAATCCTTCGGGATGCGCGCCACCTGCAATGTGCTGCGGGCCGGTGCCGCCGGGCCGTTGAAATATTTGCCGTAAACCTCGTTCATCCCCGCGAAATCATTCAGGTCTTTAAGGAAAACCGTAGCTTTGACCACTTTTTCCAACGACGATCCTGCCTGGCCCAGTACCGCGGCGAGGTTTTGGATGACCTGCTCGGTCTGCTCCTTGATGGCCCCCTGGACCATGTTGCCTTGTTTGTCCAGCGGTATCTGGCCGGCGGTATAGATCAAATTCCCGATGGCAACCGCCTGGTTGTACGGCCCCACCGGCAAAGCGGCTTTGTCCGTCCTGATGATTTTCTTGGTCATGACAAACTCCTTCCCTTATTAATATGTTTTAAAATAAGAACTCTTCCTCGGCGATTTCGCGCCACTCCCCCGGCTCCAGGGCCCCTAATTTTAACTTCCCGAAAGAAATACGTTTCAACGCCGTTACCTCTGAACCGACGGCTTCGATCATGCGCCTGATCTCACGGTTTTTTCCTTCGCACAACTCCACGATCAAATGGGTCTCTTTGTTGCTCGCTTTGCGCACGGCGATCCTGACAGCTTTCAATAACTCCCCCTTGTCCATGACGCCTTGTGACAGGCGCTTGACACCATCATCGCGGATCCTTCCTTTGATGGTAACGGCATAGACACGCGGTATGGCGTTGCGGGGGTCTGTCAAAAAATCGGACAGCCGGGTGTCGGTGGTCATCAACAACAGCCCCGTGGTTGCCATGTCCAGGCGGCCTACGGGATGCAGGTGTTGTAAATGGGCCGGCAAAAGATCATAAACGGTCTTGCGTCCCTTTTCATCAGACCTCGTGGTCAGCGCCCCCTTGGGCTTATACAGCATGATCGTACAGGCCCGGGCGCGGGCCGCCGGTTTGTCGTCGACGGTGATCTGCGCTTTCTCGGGCTCCAACAGAAACGCGGGGTCCTTGATGGCCCGGCCATTGACCTTCAGACGCCCGGCTTCAATGAGTTTCCTGGTCTGGGTGCGCGACATGATGCCCAATTTGGACAAGGCGCGTTCTAAAGGAACCTGACCCATAATCCCACCATGTAACTTTCTTTAAAACTGTTCGTGCCCACAAAGTCCTCGTCCTGCCCCACCCGTTGCAGATGCGCCACCCGGCGCCCATGAAGCCCTTGCGCAAGCATGCGCTCCAGGTCCTCATGGTCTAGGCCGCTGTAATTGGTGGTCACGAGCAAACGCCCTGCCGGGCCAAGGACGTCCGCGGCCAACGCTATGGTCTTGGGCAAATCCCGTTTCACCTGAAACACTCCTCCCTCGCAACGGGCAAAGGAAGGCGGATCAAGAATAATGATATCGAACCGCCGGCCTTTTTTGCAGGCCCTTTGTAAAAATAAAACAGCGTCCGTTTTCACAAACCCCTCATCGGGCACAGGCAGGCCGTTTATGCTGTAATTATTTTTCCCGCGCTCCAGGCACCGGCGGCTGATGTCCGTATTGACAACCTCGACGGCGGCCCCCGCCAGGGCATGGACGCCGAAGGAACACGTATAGGAAAAACAATTAAGGACCCTTTGGCCGGCCGCCGCCTTCGCGACCATGTGCCGGTTGCGTCGCATGTCCAAAAACAAGCCGCAATTAAGCCCGTCGTTGAGGTCCACCTCGAATTTAAGGCCGTACTCTTCGACGAGCGTCCGGGACGGGCCCGGGATGATCTGCGCGGTCTCAAACCGCAGGCCCCGGCGTATCTTGACGACAAGATACTCCACCGGCAGGGCCTCCGTCAGCCGGCGAAGGATCTCAGGTGTTTGTTTCTGCCAACGGTCATCCAGCACCTGCATGTGAAAGTGTTTATTATAGCGGTCGATCAAAAGCCCCGGCAACCCGTCACCTGCGCCGTTGACCAGGCGCACGGCGTTGGTGATCGAAAACAATTTACGGCGCCGGTGGACGGCTTTATCCAGGCAGGAGGCAAGGGTTTTCATGAATTACGTTTTTAGGATCTCTGCAATGGCCCGGCGGCAATCCTTGGCAGGGCAATCCAAATAAGAAAGCCCCAGCCTCCGGTCTACGATATCGTCGATATTTTGGGCCATCTCGACATCGCGGCTGTAAATGACCTGGGCGGCAATGGCCAAGGAACAGGAGCAGATCCTTTTTTTAAGATCTTCCCTGCCCCGGGTCAACTCCAGCACATCCACCAAACGGCTGCCGTAAATGCCCTGCAAGTATTTGACCAAATCCATCGCTACCGCGAAACGCCGGCTTATGATCTTCAACTCCTCATTACCGCCGCTGCCGTAGAGAACATACGGCCCGGCATAGGACGTTTTGAGGGACAATTGGGGCATGGCTTTTGAGACGGCCTCCTCGGCGATGCGCCGGTACGTGGTGTATTTGCCGCCCATGACAAAATAAATGCCGGAAGCGTTCCTTTCGATGACATGCTTGCGGGAAATGCGCGAGGGGGCGCCGACGTCGGCGACCAGGGGCCTTATGCCGGCAAAGGTCGTGATAATGTTGGAGGCGTCAAAATTGATATGGGGAAAGACGCGGCCGGCCTCCTGCAGCAAATACCGGATGTCCGCGTCGGTGGCCTCGATGCTGTCCGGCGTATCGTTGAAATCGGTGTCGGTGGTGCCTATGAGAGAATGTCCTTTAAAAGGGATCACGAAAAAAATACGGGCGTCTTTATGGCTTTGCAATAAAAAGGCGCTGGAAGAGACCTGGGTGCGGTAAACGATGTGGACCCCCTTGGTGGGCCGCAGGCGGCGGACGGCGTGGGGCACGTCTTTGGCGATCAGCTGGTCAGTCCAGGGCCCGGCGGCTACGATGATGGTGGAGGCAAAAACATCCATCGCCCTCCCGCTTAAAACATCCCTGGCCCTGACCCCGACGGCGATCCGGCCCCTGTCTTTGATAAAATCCTCGACCTTGACATAATTGGCCGCCACGGCCCCCCGCAGGTCCGCCATCAATACATTTTCCAGGCAGATCCTGGCATCGTCCATCTGGGCATCGAAATACTCGACCGCCCCCATCAATCCGTCGGGATTAAGGCCGGGCGCCACAGACAGGGTGTCCTCGAACGACAAAAAACGGTGACGCCCGAGAGTGCTGCGGCCGCTTAAAAGATCATAAAAGCAGACGCCCAGCTTCACCATCCATAAAGGCCGGGGGTCATTTTTGTAAACCGGGACCACAAAGGGCATGGCCTTGACCAAATGCGGCGCGGCCTGCCACTGGATGAAGCGCTCCTTGAGCGATTCGCGCACAAGGTCGAATTCGAAATGTTCCAGGTAACGCAGCCCGCCGTGCAGCAGTTTGGTGGACTTGGATGACGTGCCGCAGGCCCAATCTCCTTTCTCAAGGAGCGCGACCGAAGCCCCGGCGGCGGCAGCCAGATACGCAATGGCCGCGCCGTTGATCCCCCCGCCCACGACGAGGAGGTCGAATTTTCGCTTAGTAAGCCGTGCTATATCGCGGATCATATCTCATCTTTTAATAAGGGGTCAATTAGTTCTTTCTGCGACTGTAGCTTTTAGCCAAAGCAGCTCATGCTTCGAGGGCATCGCGAGGCTTTTGGCCGAGCGATGACTGAACTGTTCGAGTTATGAAATTCCAGAGAATTTCATAACGAGTTGTTCAGTCACCGAAGAAGCATGAGACCTTTGGCGTCCTGCCTGCAGA
>JAGWKL010000048.1 GCA_028865345.1 Candidatus Omnitrophota bacterium
GATTATCCTGAGTATAAATTCAGCAGATCGGATTACCTTGTGGCTAAGAGGGTGAAGTAGCTAGTTTACAATCCATTGAATTTACGGCGATTATCGCCGTTGTTTGCATGAATTTTAAACTAAATTTCATGCACTTTTTGCGTCTAATTTTGCGTCTATAGGATATTTCTGGGCTTTAAGGTATGAAAAACAGCTACTTTTGGGGTTTAAGATATACTATTTCACCGCCCTGTACGCGCTCCAGACAATGCGCCTGTCTCCCGCGCCTCTGGCAATCTCCCTTGGGTCGTAAATCAGCCCATTATCCACACACAGGGCATGGTCAAAGGTTAATATCAAGAACAGCCCCATTGGGTGCTTTTTTTTGAAATCCCGCAAAGTTAATTTACGCAGGTATTTTATCTTTTCCAGCGTCACGCCAAGATCGGCAGCGGCCTCGATAATGTCTTCCTCCAGCATCCCGTCAGCCATATCGAATCCGGCAGTAGAGCAGACGCGCAATACGGTCTCCTCGTCAAGTTGCGAGATATGCCGCAGGGCGAGGACGGCGCAGGCGTTTTTGTGTTTCTTGAGGTTGAGCTTTTTCATTTCCGCCCCCGTAGATATTCAAGATACTTGCAGCCGGCCTCCACGTCACCAAAGCACATTATTTGGTTTACACCTTCGGCTGTGGGGTCAATAACCGCCATAACGGTGGCATAATAGTCTTGGGAGCCGAAGCCGTGAAGATCGGCATACTTGTCTATGTATTTATAGCCTCGTGACCGTGTTAGCCAATAGACGATGTTTTTAAAGGGGTCTTCATGCTGTGCGATTCCCCCCTCATGCCTATGCCCGGCATTGTACAGGTGCGCCGTATCGCCCATCTTGGCCTGTTTCATTTGGGCATGGAGCGGATTCCACTGGCTATTGCCTTTATGGTCATGGGCAAGATCAACCCTGATTTCCACCTTATTCGGGAACACGATCTTAAACTTCGCCGCCCAATCCGTCATGATGGATGTATCCCCGACAAGCTGTTCCAGCAGATAGCATCCCTCATTCCATGCGTCATGGTTTCCTGCATTTATCAGAAGCCAATCTATGCCGCTATCCTGAATGAGCCACTTGACCACCTTTATAGCCTCGCTCTTTGTCATAGATTGCTCTGCGTATAAGGCCATTAGACGGCCTACCCAGTTGTTTGTCAGGTCTCCGCAGTTTATACCGTAAACACCCTTGGTGTTCGCCAATAGCAAGATATCGCGCTCCAGAAGCGGCCAGTTGCAGCCATCGTCATCAACGTGCGGGTCGCCCATAAAAGCAAGTGCAATAGGCTTGTTATCCGGCATCTCAAACGGCATCCACTTAAGGGATGATTCCTTGGCCTTGTGCCGCATGAAGCGGTCTTTGGCCTGTTTTATGATTTCTTCGACTGGGAGGTTTTTGTCGGGGATGACCGGCTTTTTTACTTCGTCGCCCCTCAATAATTCCTTGTCTCTGAAACGCCTGACAGTTTCTTTATTAACCCCAAGATATTTTGCCGCCGCCCTTAAGCTGGGGCATGAGGCAATCGCTGATCGGTATTCTTCTGGTGTTGGCATTAGGTACATCTCCCCATAACCGTAAGCCATGATTGGCATCGGTGGTTAAGTGCCTGTTCTGTCTGGTAGGCATTGCCAGATAACCTCAGTGCAAGGTCATCTGCGGCAAGCAGATATGTGTCATGGATGATTGTGCGGGTCTGGTACAGCGACAAGGCGATCAGGATAGCGATTGATGCCAGCGTGTATTTCATCTCATCGCCCCGATAACCGCCTGAATCCTGTTGATGGGGAAGGGGATGATGATGGGTTCTGCATCCGGCGGGGGAGGGTCGCTTATTTTCCAAAACTGAAAGTCATAAGCCTCAATGCAATAGGAGGCTGTGCGTGCGCTCCAGAGCGTCTCCAGATTGTACCGCTGTCGCGTATGCCATCTGCGCTTGGAACGCTTCAGCTTGCACCAGAGGGCGTCATTTGCGGTCATTTTTCTCCACCGTTAGGTTATTGGTGAGGATTTCCTGTTTTGTGCGTTTTGCCATGCAGGACAGGTCTGATTTAGCCAGATAGATGATCGTGCCGCCGTAACAAGCGGGGGGGCTATTCGTACAGCCACTTGCTAAGAGCGCGATCCAGAGCGGTAGTAGATAACGACATAACCTTCTTTTCGGCTTTTGCATGGTTTTGATTTCCCTTCACGACCATAGCGGCTTTGACTTCGGCGTTTCTTGTTTCGCAAGCAATCTCCCCTGATTTGTAGATAGTGTGATGCCAGATACTATACACAAGTCCGATTGCTGCTATTGCGCTAGCTACAAACCCGAGCCTGCCTAGTAGTGACAATTCACTGAACATTTACCCCCTCCATGCAAAGCCTTATTTCAGCATCACGCCTGCGCTCAAGGCCGTTGAATTTCTTGCCGTTGGCGTAAACCCATTTCTTCAGTTCTTTACACGCACCCGCATAATCACGCGAATTGAGCTTTTTGAGAAGTGTCGAGGATGCGAAACGGCCTGATCCCTCATTATAAATGAAATCGAGAATTGCACCCCGTTGACCTTGTGTGATGGGAACCTGCACAAGCCCGTCAATGACGGAATTTGCATCGGCTAAATCCTTCTTGAGAAGCCGGATACAGACGGCATCATTAGCGGCGGCGATATGCCCTTTCGCGCCCCAGCAAATCTCCGTATGCCCGACGGGATCGAGACGTGGCGTTGTGGTATAGCCTTCAAATGTAAGAATGAGCGATGCGGCAATAGCCGTGCTGCCGAGCAAGCCCAATGATTTAAGGCTTGGGGCTTCCATGAGATTCCTTGTACCATTTATAGAGCATGTATGCCCCGCTGATCGCATAGTAAAAGAACATTGCCAAGGACGCCGATAAAGCCGCGACCTTTACGGCATCGTCAAGCGTCATTCCAGTAAGAAAGCCAAGCACCCCCCCCGTTGCTCCAGTTGTGCCGCCCGTCAAAACTGCGCCGGCGGTTGTAACCTTCATATTTGCCAGATGTTCAGAGATCGCCGGATGGCTCATAGCTTGCTCCCTTAACTTTTATTCTATTCAAATATGTGAATATTTCAAGTTCTTCTTTCGTTTTGAAGCTTTCATACGAGCCGCCATGCGCGAGGATGATCTGATTGTCCTGCTCAAGTATCATGACAGCAGCTTGTCGGCTTCTGCTTTCAGCTTTGCTTTATCGGCATTGAGCAGGGTGGCAATGGCCTCATGGCATTTTGTTAGCTCTGCTTCAACATCAACGACTAAATGCGCGGGGATGTTCTCAAGTTTTTGCAGCAGGATTTGAAGTTCGGTCATGTGTTTTCTCCTTTTATTAATAATTTACGGCAGAAGTTGCAGCCTCAATATATAGGCATTGGATTCAGCCATTTTCTTTCTCCTTAAATGATTCCTCTGATTGTGACACGGCCCGCCGCGCCGGAACCCGATGTTCCGCCGTTGACGGCGCCGCCGACCCCGCCAAGGGTCAAGGCCGTCCGGTACATCCTGTCATGCTTCTCCACCCGGGGCTTCATATCCTCTATAGCGGTCTTGTTAAGGGCGATCTGGGTGACCATCTCGGGTATCTGTTCCGTGTTCTTGTGGACGATATTCAGGG
>JAGWKL010000028.1 GCA_028865345.1 Candidatus Omnitrophota bacterium
GTCCAGGTTTTCAGGACGAGCATCATCCCGGCATTTCAGCAATGGAGTGGCAACAACCAATCAAGGAAGCAATGCGCAAAAACCTGATATATCATCTTGCCCCGTTCAAAAAATCCGATGCCTGGCAAAGAAACTTAAAACAGCTTTTGCCACGGTTGGGGCAGTTCAATGGGCAGCGGTGCATTGCTGTGGCCACCGGGGAAAACCTGGTTCCCTTGGACGAAATCCAAGGGTTGTTATCGGGTCATGGCCTGGATATTTTCGGTGTGCCTAACGATCCGATTTTGCGTGAACGGGCTAGTTTTCCAATCCTCTTGGAAAAGGTCTGTTCCCTCGATCCTGACGAAGCCACTTTTTACGCCCACGCCAAGGGGATATCGACCGTCTGTTCGCCGGAAGGCAGTATGTATTGGCGGAATCTCATGTATGCCAGGCTGCTTGATGACCCCGAGAAAATCGAGAATTTGTTGCGCCGTTATCCGATGGTGGGGACTCACAAGATCACTCGCGGCGATACTTTCCCCGATGGGCTAAAAACACCCTGGCACTTCGCGGGTACGTTTTACTGGTTTCGCCACGATGCTCTTTTTTCTCGGGATTGGCACGATTTACCGAAATCCGCATGGGCCACCGAGCTACTTCCCGGCCTGTTATTCCCCCCATCGGCTGGCTACTGTTTGACCATGGAAAACCCGGATAATCCCTATGATCCGAGAATATACCAGGGGGCCGACAGAATACCGGATGAGGAACCAGGCCCGCCCACCACGGCAGCGGTTTTGGTCGAGATGTGGGGCGGACAAAAGCCGATTGGAGAAGGTTATGTAAACGTCGATTATCAAGGGGAAAAACTTGCCTGGGGAGATTCAACGGTTGATTCCGTTTTTGCCACTTGCTTTGGAAAGAGCCTACCCCAAGTCGAAAAAATGACGGAAGAAGCGTTGCGGGTTCTCAAACCTGGCGCGACCATGGAGGTTCGCACCCCCCATCTTTTCCCGATAAGCACCAAGGACCAGGGCGGAAAGAATCTGCGGCTGGTTCACAAACACCAATACCCGAATAGACGCCAGCTCCTTTTGAAGTATTACGTCCAGCCGGTTCCCTTGGTTCCAATCGTGGTGTATCACGTCGCTTGCATGGGAAATTGGCGGGAGGTTATCCGCGAACAGTTCCTCATGCTTCGGGAATCGGGCCTTGCAGCGGCACTTTCGGAAATCGGCGACGGCGTTCGCCTGAGCCATGCCGGGGGGAATCTCCAAGATGTTTTAGATGAAGCGGCGCGGCAGGACGTTCCTATCAAGTTGATTGTGAGCCACCCAGAGCTTCACCGGGTTGAGCGGCCCGCAATCGCGGAGATTGACCGGCTTGCCAAGATCGAAAAGGTCAATCGGCCTATTTTGAATTTCCATACCAAGGGGGTGTCGGTTCCAGAGGACCAGGTTCGCGCGGCATGGCGAAGGGCTATGGGCTTCAACACGGTCACAAAATGGCGGGAAAATTTAGAAATCCTGAAAACCCATGACGCTGTAGGAATGGATTTCTGGTTTCACGATCCCAACCATCCCCATTTTCACGGTACGTTTTGGATGGCCAATCCAGATTGGCTTCGTGGGTTAGTTGACTTCGAGGAATTCGACAGGACCAGCGGCAACGGTAGATACAGTTCGGAAATCTGGATCGGTAAAAGTAAGCGGAAATGCAATGCCTACAGCCACGTTTTCCATGATGTAAAAATCGACGCGCCTGGATTTGATTTGTCCAGGATAGAGCCTCCGGCTTATGTTCCTGCGAAAACAATCACCTGGATTTCGGCAGCCACGCCAAAATACCACGGTGATTTAGACGCCCTGGAAAAGTCAGCTCAATTACTCGGTCCAGGTCATAAGTTCATTTTCAAAAGACTGCCCGAAATGCAATGGAAACAGTGTGCGAAATTCCCAATTATGTCCGATCTCATGGAGCAGATAGATACTTCTCATGTTTTTTGGGTGGATGCTGATTGTGAATTTTTGACTACGTTGCGGCCCACAGATTTCATCGGCGAAAGACCATTGACGTGTGTTCGTCATTTGTCATATTCGGACCCGAGAAAAATAATTCCGCCTTACATGCAATGGCGACTTCCTAAAGATGCCGGAGAAACCTACTGGCAAACCTGTTTATGGGGCGGGGAGAAAAGTGCTGTCGTGGAGGTTTTGGAATCCATACGGTGGATTGAGAATGATAAGCGCGGTTACGATGAACACGCTTTGAATGTTTGGTTTTGCACCAATCCGGATAAAATCCACACCTTGCCTTGTCGGTACGCTTCCCCGAGTTCATTCCATGCACTTCCGGCCAATGAACGAAGATCATATTTCGAGCGCGAAGGCGGCTCTCCAAGGGTGCTTCACCACAACTCGGACATTTCCGGGAGGAATCGGTGATTCGGATTATCCCCAACGCCTTTGATGGTGCCATGGTGTTCGATGCTTCCAGGGTGTGGCCCAAAGACGATTGGAAACATTGGTTTACTTACGAAAACGGCAAGCAAACGTGCAACGATTGGCAGAACATTCCCTCTCCATGCGCCTTGCTTCTCAATAAAATGCTCGCCTTTCCATCGGGGGAAATCCTGGGACATAAGGGCCTTGTGCCTGATGGTTCTTTGTGGGGCGGCGGGATGCACTCCATGAGTCCAGGAACGGAGCTTGGCTTACATGTCGATAGCGACCATAACCCCAACCGTGGCTGGCCCCGGATGGTCAATGCCGTTCTGTTTTTGAGTCAATCAGGAGGCGGGGAGTTTGAGTTGTGGAAAGAAGATTTTTCGGGGCCGATTGTTCGTGTTTCACCCACACCTGGAACCATGATCGTTTTTGCAACGTCGGCAAAATCTCCCCATAGGGTAGCTCCGGTGAGCGGGGAAAAGGTCCGTAAATCCTTGGCAGTTTTTTGGGTAGCGGCTGGCAATCAGCGAGAACGAGCGGATTTTATTTGAGGTAAACCAATGAGCCAGATTAACGATCAGGTTTTATTAACCTTGCCAAGCGGACGGGTTTTAACTGGTCGAATTGTTGCCCTGGGACTGAATGATAGTGATGCCGACATTCAGATTGAAGGTTCATGTTACATTTATCGCCGGGTCATAGAGGATGCGACTGGCCGAAAAGGAACTTACCGCCATTGTCCCGAAGTTTCTGACCAGGATCGTCTGAAAGATTTGGCATTTTTGTTGAGGTGTAATCGTCACGATGATGAAGCTGCTTTAGTGGAAAGAGTGTTAAAAACCTGGGAGCGGCAAAATGGCTCATCCTGAACAAAAAGAATTTTGCGAGCGAGTGAAGGTGAAATTCCCCGAGCATTTTGTACGACAAGGGGTTTTAGATGCCGGGTCCAGGGACATTAATGGCAACAATCGCTATCTGTTCGAGGAATGCTGTTATTTCGGTTTGGACATTTCCCCGGGAGAAAACATCGACGTTGTGGGCATGATCCACGAATTTCGCCTCGGGGAAAAAGAGGTGTTTGACACCATCATTTCAACGGAAGTTTTTGAACATGATATGTTTTTCCATCGGTCGATTGCGAGAATCCTGGAATTACTTAAACCGGATGGGCTTTTTCTTTTCACCTGTGCCACTGATAACCGGCCAGAGCATGGCACGATAACGCATGGTCACGAATCTTCTCCAGAAACATCGAAGATTTCTGGTTGGGATCAGTTTTACCGGAACATCCCACCCGAAGAGGCTATCGCAATCGGCAGGCATTTCAGGCAATGGGGAATCGAGGTCTACCGGGAGCGAGGGGATTTGTATTTTTGGGGAAAGCGTTAAACAGTTCTTCCCTTGCCGGTAATTCGTGATACAATTTCCTTCGAGGTAAAACATGAAAATCAGCGTACTTCTCCCGTCGCTCTATCCCCGTCTTGCGGCTCGGGCTATTGCATCCCTGCGAAAAACCTCGGTTCCCCTGGAAATCGTCTGTTGCGGGCCGAGTCCGATACCAGAAGCCGATGTGTCCATTCAGGCGCCGCGGGAGGGCGTCTGCAAGGCCCAGCGAGCCTGTTACGCGAAGTCCACCGGGGATATGCTCATGCTGTTCTCGGATGATGTGGCCGTGAAAGACGGCTGGGCGGAAAAGTCTATTGAAGCCTTCGACAAATTAGGTGCCACGAAAACCGTAAACTCCTTCATCCTGAATCTCTGCTCTCACCCGGTTTGTGTCTGCACCTGTTTTGGCCGGGCTGTAGCCAATTTCCCTCTTTTCCACCGATCGGTTGTAGACATTCCCCACCCCACCTACCGCTGGGAAAAAATAGCTCACGACTTCGGACCGGCTTACCTCTACTCCGAATGGTCTGACGTGGCGTTAAGCATGGCCGTTTGGGAGCAAGGGGGAATGGTAAAGAGGATGAGCGAGCAACTGGTTTTCTCTCCCCCCGGCCCGGCCACGGACGAACCAGGAGCGGAGCGTCTCGGCTGCCCTGAACCTTCCCGAAATACCTTTGAAGAGGATTGTTCGGCCTTCCTTCGCCGGTTTCGCAACACGGTCGGTCTGGGTTGGCCCTGCAATGCAAAATGGTGGCGGGCGTTCAATATCGACTGCTGGCCTGGTGTTGTCAAAGACGATACGGTATTTTGTCCGTCGTATTATGAGTTCATGCAGATGATTCGCCGTCCTCCCGATGTGGGCGGTGGGTCCGAGTTCGGCGGCGACATGCGTTGGCGCTGCCGGGAGCATCCTGACGTGGTTTATAAGGACCGGCTGGAAATGCCGTTTCAGTGTTCGCTGATGGCCGAATTAACGGCGTAAACGTGGTCAGGCGTGGATTGGTTAGGACCGGCTAGGCTTGTTCGGTCTTGGTGCGGCCCGGCTGGGTATGGCATGGCCAGTTCGGTCACGGCAAGGCGTGGCGAGGCAGGATTGGTCAGGTACGGCATGGCAAGGTTCGGTATTTTTGACATGGACGTTCAACCTTTCGACATACCCACGGATGAGATAAGCGAACGCTCGGCGGCCTACCGGGGCGAGTTGGAGCGTAAGGACTATTCTCGGACCCCGGCGGAAGAGGAATGGTTGGCCGAACACAAGGAATTTATCAAAGGGCTGAATAAGGGATGAGAATTGCCGTCGTTTACAATGCCTGCGGAATATCCGGCAAAGACCGGCAAAACCTACCCTATTATTTAAGGGCCCTGGGTAATCTCTTCGAACATTTCGCCGGGACCGAACACAAGGTAGTCGTTTCCGGCTGCATGATGAACCCGGAAGTCAAGAAGGACCTGAAATCCTTTTGCGGGTCGTTGGCAACCATGATCTGGGTGGACGAGCCGCTGCCGCTCAATATCACCATGAATCATGCGGTTCTCAAATTCCGCTCGGATTTCACCCATTACGTCTACCTGGCTTCCGATGTGGATGTTGGGGAATCGTCACTCGTTGACCTGTGCCGGGTGGTTCAGGGAGAAATCGCCGTCGCCTCGGCTCTGGTAGACCGCGACACCGGGGCGGAATGGCTCGGGGTTCAGCCTCCCAAGGATAAGCCGGTCCGGTTCCTCCCCGGCAAAACCTGCAACCTCCATTGTCAGGCATGGTCGGCTGAGTTCGTCCAAGAGTACGGTCGCGTTCTGCCAGACATTTTCCCTTCCGATTGCTCGGAACAAGTAACTCCCTATTTGTGTTCGGCGATACGCAGGCAGTTTGTTTGGGCACCTGTTCCGGTTCACCACGAGCATAATCTGGATGTGGCATCGTCAGGCTTTCGCCGCGGAAGCGGGGATAGCTCGGTATGTTTTCGGTCGGCTGCGGATCTGCGGCAAGGCAAATACAGCCCGGTTCGTCCACTGTGGGAGGAAGGCAGAAAGGTCGGCTGGGGTTTCGAGGAGTTCTGTACGGACATGAAACATGATCCCGGCTTCTTCGATAGCAACGGATACTCGGTCAATTCCGGCCTATTTAACTGGCTCAAGGAAAACTTGTTCCTTGATTTCGATTACAATACGGTGAAGTGCGAGATTCAATGACCATGGCGTTTACCAAACTTGTCGAAAGATTCTCCCGTCCAGGAATACGAGTGGCGGAAGTTGGGGTCCACGTCGGCCACACCATGATCGGGTATTTACCAATCATCGAAAAGATGAACGGACATGCGTATGCGGTCGATTCCTTTGACAGCCCGTTTTTCCACGGTGATCCTAACGGCTTCTTTCAGCGATTTACCGCCGAAGTTTGGCCTTGGAAGAACCACGTTACCCTGCTTCGTGGTCTAAGCTGGGAAATGGCGGACAGGATCGAGCGGAAGTCCCTGGATATCGTCTTTCTGGATGCCGACCATCGGTATTCGTCGGTTATGAAGGACATTGCCGCATGGTTTCCCACGGTCAAGCCTGGTGGCATCCTGTGCGGCCACGATTGCGAGGGGTTCGAGAATGTCGGCACATTCACGCAAGAAGAATTAGAAACCGATGTAACTGAAACTCGAGGTCATGCCGGAGTTATTCAGGCGGTTTGGGATTGGTTTGGGCAGTACGTTGAATTGATACCGGACGAAGTGACGCCGCCGATTTGGGTGAAGAGATTATGATTGATTTGCTTTTTCCGTCTCGTGGTCGGCCCAACCGAGTGCGGGAGTTGATTCAGTCGGTTCTGGACACGGCAGCCGCACCGGAAGAGGTCCACGTTTATGTCCGCCTGGATAGTGACGATTGTGGGTTAGCGTATGCCGAAGCCGTGGGATTGCTCTCCAAAAACAACACCTACGGCTGCGGACTAAACTTTTACATCGGTCATCGGCCTAAATTTCTGAGTTCGGCCTACAACGAATTGCTGATGATTTCCCTGTCTCCCATCGTCGGCTTCATGGCCGATGATATTCAGTTTGCGACCAAAGGCTGGGATGAGATCGTCCGAGAGTATTTCGCCAAACAGACGGTTTTGCTGCTGTCGGATTCCGGCTCTCCTAATGATCCGCATAACGTCCCCATGCACGGTTTTGTTTCCAGGCGGTCTTGCCAGGTCCTTGGGTATCTGCTTCCGGGGTTCTTTGAGCACGGGTACGCCGATCACTGGATGTTGGATGTTTACCGTCAGGCCGGGGCTCGGGTTGTTTTCACCGATCAATACCGTATCGACCATCATCACTTCGGACCGGAACCGGATAAAATGGATGCGACGTACCAGAAGAGGAGTTTCGACCGGGACGATAAAGGCCGGACCTGTGACGACCGTGACGGGATAGTTTATGAGTTCCGCAAAGCAGAGCGGAAGCGGGATGCGGAGAAGTTAAGGGGATTATTGACATGCCAACATTGATCGGCTATTTGAACCATCACGTTCATCACTTCACCGCCCACCATCCTCTTTATCGGTCTTTGATCGACAATCCCCCCGAAGGCTACCGGATCGTTGAAGGGGAAGAGGACCGGGATTCTTATCCTTGCTGGATTCCGACTTGCCCTACCGAAACGAAAAGGAAATCGTTTGTTTTCATCGAAGATTGGCACACACTTTTTGCCGCCGGTAACGGCCAAAGCCGGGACTTCGACATCCAGGGGCCTCTGGTCCAGGAAAAGAAAAGCTGGCTGGCTCAGGATAACGTCCTGGGAATCATAACCCACATGCGGGCGACAGTAGCCGATTGCGTTTCCCTGTTCGGCAAAGAACTGGCCCATAAAATCCATTACGTTCCCTTAGCTTTCCCGCCGGTTAAATTCACCCGTCCCAAATCCGATAAAGTCCGGTTCCTCTGGACCTCATCCCACGGTGGAGCGGGTCAGGAATCGTGCTGGCGGCTCCGTGGCGGTCCTGAAACCGAAAAGGCGTTCCGGCTATTGGGTAAGCCGGAGAAAGCGTCCCTGACCATCGTGGGCGGTCCTGGGGATACCAGGCATCTGGCCGAGAACGACATGCACGAACTCTATTCAAATCATGATGTTTTCGTGGTTCCCTCGGTGCGGATTCACTCGGTTTCCGTGGCCCGGGCCTTGATGTACGGTATGCCGGTGATCGTGTCGGATGGGTGGGGATACAAAGAGTTTTTGCCGGTCGGCTCCGGGGCCGGATTCATTTGCCATGGTCAATGGGGCTTAACTTGCTGGCATGACAAGGTTTTCCGGGAGGATTATTCCAAAATGCCGGTTTTATTTAACCCGGAATTGGCCAATAATGTATGCGGGGCCATGGAAGTTCTCTTGGACAGGGATCGTCTGGAAGCGATGTCGCATTGTGCAGACATGATGGGGATGGTTTCATTCAATATCAGTGAACGCAACCGAATTTTGAAAGGTATTTTGGATAAAGAATTGTCATGATGACACCGCAGATTAAACCTTGCCGGGCTTGCAAGAAAAACACCCTCCACAAACACTATCGCAACGGGGCCACCGGGCGATTCTGGAAGTGCGTCGATTGCATCAAGAAGGCGGCCAACCGGGTTCTGGCCAAAGAAAAAGAGGCCAAAAAAAAGGAAAAGGATAAACCAAAAGACCGAGAATACCCGACTTACGACGAGCTTCACGAGCGGTACAAACAAAGGTTGCCGATCATTCCTGGTATTCGTCCACGATTCATGGAGTAGCATGAATTTTTCCCTCATCTTTCCTTCCCGAGAGCGACCGGAACTTTTGAGAAACTTCCTGGCATCAGTCAAGGAAACGGCTGCCGATTTGGACAATCTCGAGGTCTTGATCGGCATGGACAACGACGACGTTTCGTTTCTCCGGCTGGACCGGCTGGAAGTGAAAGAGTATTCCTTCGCCAAAATCACCGTATTTCAGCGGCGACCTGATCTGACCTCGTATTATAATGACCTTGCTATCCGGTCCAGGGGAAGGTTTATCTGGGTGCTGAATGACGATTGCGTTCTGACCACGAAGGGCTGGGACCGGTTGGCGTTGGTTCATATTCTGAAAACCGCCAGCATGGGAGGGACGTTCTACGGTAGAACCCACGACACCCTGGGGGCGAAAAATCCTGCCGGAGAACCGACCTTTTCCATGTTCCCGCTTCTTTCCAGAGGGGCCTATAACGCTCAATGTTGGGTGCTAAATCCAAAGTTTCCGGCGTGGGGTGCGGACGAGAACCTTCACCGGATATGGGACGGTTTGGGACGGGTCGTTGATCTGCCCATGATGACCGTCGAACACCGATCCTTTCATCACGGATTACGAGAACGGGATCAGTTGAGCGAGCGGGTGGGAACTTTGTCAAAACATCCGTATCCTTCCAGGGAGGCCATGGAAGAGGACATTACCAAAGAAATTGAGAGAATCAGGAGGGTTCTCGATGGTCTGCCTTCATTGCCGCCGGCGGAGAGCACCCGGTAGGCGTCGGCTGTGCATGTCCTGTTACCGAAACCCGTCAATCCGCAACAAATACCCCCGCCGCGGTCAGTGGGGGACCATCGATCCCTTCGGAACCGAACCAACCGGCCAAAGATCGAAAAACCCGAAGCTCACCGCTGCCGCCGTTCTGGAAATCCGCCGCAGGGCCGGAAGTGGGGAATTGCAGATTAAACTGGCCAGAGAGTTCAAGGTGAGCCGGTCAACGATCTGCAAGGCCATCAAGGGCAGCACTTGGAATAAAATAGCGGGAGAACAAACCTGCCGGAGATGAGGCACGACAGTTACGATTAAATCATTCTCCCGCTTGTTTCGCTAATTTGCTGGCCTCTTTACCGCCGAACTCAGCCACTATCGGAAACCTGCTCCTGATATTTTTGTCGTTCCAACACTTGCGACATAACCCCCTACCAACCCGGCAATCGAAATTCTGGCCGCAGTTTTTGCAGGTTCGGTACCAGGGTTTGGATTCGGTCATTGGTTTCACCCCAAACGCAAGTATTGTATACCAATTTCATGTAAAGGAAAATATCATCGGTGGGCGACCGATAACCTATCGGCTTCCGAATTGAACTCGCGGCCGATCCATTGGAAGTGAACGATGACCCCCTTGTGTTTCAGGTCGAACAGGTTTTTTCTGGCCCGCAAATACTCTGGAACGTACTTGCCTCGCTCCTTCCTGGATCGCTTGTTCCGAAGAATGGCGGTCATTTTGCTTATCACCAACCGGCTGTCACCCTGAACCAACACCCTCCAGTCTTTCATGGCCAGGTCTCCAATCAGTTCCAGCAAATTCGCACAGGCATGAAACTCAGCCACGTTGTTGGTCATGTCCGGTCCATCGGGGAGCGTTCCCGATAACTTGCAAAGCTGCTTCTGGTTATCGCGGAGGACTACTCCCCAGCCTCCGATTCCGCCAGGCTGAGGTGAGCAAGAACCATCGAACCATCCTAAAAGATCGAAGGGGTGGGACATGGGTTTATTTCCTTATTGTGCCTTTGCCAGTTTCGACGCTTCCCTATGCTCCCTGGTTTTTTCCTGGATGAAGGCCGCAATGTCGCGGAGGCATTGTTCCTCGAAGATAGGGGCGCCAACCGGGGTCGGAGCAAAAACATATTTCCGCCAGCGGGCATACCAGGAAATTTGTCCAAGGAAAGACGTTGAATCTTTTGGGTGAACGGTCCAAACCTGAGTTAGCCCCGATTTGCTCGTTCCTATTGCAACAAATTCAATCCACTTGGCCACGGTCTTTCCTTTCTTGGCTGCTGGGTTAAATGATTTCCAAAATTTCCTTGGCAACCCCTTCCAATAACTCTTCGATCTTTTCCTTTTTCAAATTTTCAGCCACCTCCAGGGAGCGGATACCGAGAAATTCCCGGCACTCCGGGCAAGTGATGTTTACGAAATGAATGGCATCGTCCGGGTCAGGATCATCATGCTTGGCTTGGCAGCACGCTGTCTTGTAGTGGACCATGGGGTTCTCCTTGCTGGGTTACTTTTGGAACTCCTCTTGGGGGTTGAACCATAGATTTTTCAAGGGGTGCCCAATGGCCCGGATGGGGTCATTGAGACCCTCCTTCTTTATTCGCACCAATTTTCCAGGTAACTTTTCCCACTCGCTTACCCCGGCTATCTCAAGAACTCGCTTGATAAATATGGCAAGGTTGGCATTTTGCTCATCAGTTCCATTGGTATGGGAACCAAAACAGTATCCACCGAAGCCTTGGCTCCAACCGTCCCCTTCCAGGAAAAGCATGGCGGTAAGTAAGCCGTGATCTTCGATGCCCAGCATGGTTTTTGCAATAAGCGCATTGCTCATCGGGTTCTCCAGCACAAAAGGTTGTTAATACCCTTCCGCGTTTTATTTTATACTGGCCCGCGAATAGCCAGACGCCGATTGGCTTCCTCAAGGCTGACTTTACGGTCTCCGTCAAATTCGATGAAGTAATGACACGAAAAACACAGTGACACCAGCATGGAATCATTCAGTCCGCCAAGAACGTCAGGATGGTAGGATTTGTGGTGAACAACATCGGCCAAATCACCGCACCTTTGGCATTTGTTTACGTCTCTTTCCAAAACACGATTTCTGATCATTTTCCAGTGTGGGCTCATAAGATATTTCTCATAAGCCTGCCGTGCTGCCGGTCCACGTTTGGCCCTGAAATGAGGAAACAATTTCTTGGCTTCCTCCATGATTTTCTCAGCAGGTCTTTGCAATATCGTCCCGCATTCACAGGGAATCTCGATAGTCCAGTTAAAGCGGCATTTGAAAACTCGGAAAAAAACCAAACTTCCGCATGATGGGCAGTAAAACCATTGGTTGGTTTTCTTGTGAACCTTTAGACGCCTCCATCCTTTGATCTTTTTCAGCGACTTTCTTTTTCCTTCCTTGATGAACATGCTGCCTCCGCGCGCAATGGGGTTTTAAGCACCACGCCGCATTTATTTACCGTGGCTGCACCGAATCGGCTCCCGCCGGGTTACCTCACCACCTTTTACCCTTCCATGGCTTCGCCGCAAGTCCGAAACTCCCTTACCGTGGCCGTGCCAGGGGGACATGTTTCGTGATCCGGGCCGTGCGTTTTACGTCGGTCCCTGCCTCATCCCGAGGCCCTGCTGAGCTGCCGGATTAGCCGTGGAACTCGACCATGGCATTCTCACCGGAACCAGCCATTCCCAACCGTGGGGATTTTTTTTGGTTATCGGGGTTGCAAACCAGAAGTGGGGCGTTAAAATGACTTCTGGTGATGCTTACGGCGAAAAAGGCTGGCCTTTGATGAGGGCTGGCCTTTTTCGTTCCATGTCTTGTTTATTCTTGTCCAATTACCCGTGGGGTTGATGATGGACCGGAATAATCAAGACAAAACAGTTTTACCATAATCCTCCTTGGGTTTTCAAGACTATCCCGGCTCACCGTAGGGTCTTTCCCCTCTTTTCCAAGCCTCGTCCGGCGATTCGTCTTCGTTTAGCTTTTCCCAATCTTCAATAATGTCCTTGGCGAAGTCGTCCAGGTCCAAAACAATCGGCTTGTTTTTGTTGGGAAACTCCACAAAATGCGGCTCTTGACCGGCGATGAAGATCATTCGGATCGGCTGTTTGTTGTAGGAAATATAAACAGCGGACCCCAAGATACCAACCACGATCCCCAAAACAAAAACCGTGGCCAGGTCCATAAATCACCTCTTCCGTGATAGGGCGAAACTGTAGACCAAATCCCAATCGGCTCGAGGTATGGGAACCCCCAGGCGAAGGCTGGCTATCCGCACGTCCTCCGGGCTGCTGGCCGGGATGACGCGGGCGAATGTCATGGCCGCTGTCTCCGGGTTGGCGTCCATGCCCATTTCCCGGAGAGCAACGGCTGGCGTAACCAGATCGTACTTATAATCCCGCCATATTTTGGTGATTCTGGTTGCGGCCTGTTTAACGATGTCCACATTGTTTACCGACCCTTTCCAGGGCCCGGTGGCTCTCAGGACCGCGGCGGCGTAGTCATCCCGGCCTTTTTGCAGGGCACGCTCCGGATCGCCGTCGTAAAGCCCCCTTAATCGGTCAACGGTATCTGCCTGGTCGGAACCGGTCTGGTCCCCGAAAATATTAAGGCCCCTTTTGGTCAGGGTTTTAACGTCATTGGTGAACCTTCTCCACCCATCCGATCCTTCCGCCTCGTGGCAGGCTATGCAAGACGTGGCTCCTTGGAGCCGGGAGGAATGGGGGGCCGGAATGGAGAAATCCCGCACCACGTCATCCGGGGCGGCGTCCTGTAGTTTGCCCTTGCCGTCGGTGAGAGCGTAGCCGTGTAAGCCGTTTGGCTTCTCGAAAATTATTTCTCGGGCCGCGTCTTTGAAGTCAAGAAGATTGGCGACCGGGTGAACGTCAATGTCCACATCCTGCTGTTTCAGGTCGTGGGTAACGACAACAAGACCTGAAGTTGTATCAAGTCGTCCCGCAAGTCCTCTAAAGAAGTCGATGCGTCTCGGATTGCCCGTGACAGCGCTGCGGAACATGGCGGCTCTTTGGTCGCTTCTGAGCTTATCAAAGATAGCTTTGGCAGTAATTCCCGCATCGATGTTGCCGATTCCGATGCTTTCAAAGAGAGCGTCCTCATCCGTGCCTTTACTCGATTTGGATCTGATCCCAGTAAACTCATAATAAAGCCCTCCGTAAATTTCCTTGGCGGTCCCGGTGTCCTGGACGGTCCCCAAGGCCCGCAGGATGAAATACCGATCGGTGACAATGGGAGCCTGGGAGCCGGTCAAGGCTATCAGCTGGTCTATCTGTGGGTGGTTGGGTATGCGGATCACCCCTCCCTTAATGATCTTGGTTTTTCGCTGCCATTCGTAAGGGGTTCCCTTGGGGAAGAAAACCCCATCGTCGTCTTTTCCTCCCGGCCAAATATCTTTGACCGTCTCTATTTTCCATTCATAGGACTCGTGGAAGTCCTTACCCGGAAAAGTCAAGGAGGCGAATTTCCTTGTGCCCGGTGTGACCAGGACGTTGAATCTCGGATCAAAAGCAAGCTTTTCCCAGGTATCTACCCATTGGGTGTCCCTGGGTGAGTATTGGCGAATGTCGAACCGCATAAGCAGGGTTTTTCCCTGGATGATCGGTAAGGGGCGGCTGATGGTGCTGGCTCGGGAAATGATGTTCAGGGCCAGACTAACGGCTTGGCCGGATTCTTTGGTGCCGTCGAGAACGTGGATGTATCGTTGGAATTTGGCAAAATCAGGTTCAAGAGATTCGGCGTCTTGTTTGGCCATGGCTACCGGGTCGGCGTTCTTCCAACGAAGTGGCGGCTGGGCCAGCGTCATGCCTCCAACCGCCATGAGAACGGCAACGGTCCATGTCACCCGCATGCAGTTTCCCTACTTAACCCCAAGTGCCTTTAACGCATCATCAACCCCGGCCAATTTACCCCGGCTTTGCTCCATGATGAAATTCCCGTCGGCATCGCTCACGATCATTGCCGGTATTCCACCCAAAACCGCCATGGCCTGGGCTAACTCAGGCTCGACGATGCCCCCCTCGCGGACGTGCCATTCAATCCCGGCTGCTTTCAGCCGGTTCTTGAAATCGTCCATCGTCAGAGCCTTGATAGCAGGAGTTTGGATTTTGGGCAGGATGAAGGTCGCATGTCGCTTGGATACCTTGACCGGGGGTGCCCGGTCCGTGCTGGCAACGGTGATCGTGGTAGTTGCGGTGTCGGTAGGTTGACCGGCCTGGGTTGAGTAGGCCCTGATGGTGATGATGTCCGGGCCGGAAATGAACACGATCAGGTTTTTGCCGTCGGGCAGAACGGCTGAAGCCGGGTCCTTTCCCGAAGCCGATTTTACTTCCCATTTGACGGACCCCTCGCAAGCGGCCAGAATTACGACAGCTTTTTGGGCGCTGGTGATTACCTGGGGGTCTGATAGGATCATTCCCGGTACTTTGTTCCCGGTAACTCGTTTTACCGGGGTCATTTGGGGTATGTCCTGGGCGAACAGAACGGCAGTTGCACAAAGGGCGGCGGTCAAAAAGAAGATGATTTTCGCCAGGCTTAGGACTTTGCTCATGGGTTTCCTTTCAAAAAAGAATTGAATTTACCAACCTTCCCGGCTCATCCACAATTCAGCCGGTCCACGGAACATGGATGCAAACACCCGGTCATAGATACTCATGGCCGATACTCCGGTCAGGCAGGCTTCAACCGCTTGCCTGGGCGTCATGGTGGGCGGTTGTGGGACGGGAGGCGGACTTGGCGGCTGAGGAGTTGGGGGAGCGGGCGGTGTCGATCCCGTTGCGTATTTGGCGAACAGGTCCCCGATCACCGAACCCAAGCCGCTGTCCTCATCCCAGCCGGTGGTAGCCGGTGGTACGTCGCTGCCGATGGACCCGGAGGTAATGTCGGTGAAGATACTGGCCTCGTTGGAGTACATGAACGGATTGACCAGGCCGAGGGGAGACTTGCCGGATTTGGCCAATAACGCATTGATCCCGGCGAAAAATGCGGCCATGAACGGGGCTACTGCGGAAGTGCCTCCCACAACACCAAAAGGCGTATCCCATCCCGTGGCCGGATCACCATTGGCCGCAACATCCGGCTCACCTCGGTATGATCCCGGTAAAAAGCTCTGCCAGGCCGGTTTGGGGATGATTTTGGATAGTCCACCACCTGAAGCCCCGCCCCCCGAGTTCCAGGGGGTTTGGGACTTCAAGGAACCATCGGGGTTAAGAATGATGGTTGTGGCTCCACAGTCAACGACATAGGCCGAACAGCCGGGGTAGTCTGTAACAGGGGAACTTGTCCCATCGTCCGGCCCATTGTCGCCACTGGCACAACAGAAAGTGATTCCTCGTGCCGAACCTCTCTGGAAATTCGCTTCCATCTTGGCGATGTCGTCAAAGTTGCTTTCCGCCCCACCCCAGGAGATTCCGCAGGTGTCTCCAGGATTTGCGTTATCGGCTATCCATCCGGTACCCCATTCAAAACCAGCATCGGAATTACCACCATTAACCACGTTGATGGTCGCGGCGGTCCCGAACATGGCAAACACGGTCCCGATCACGACACAAATATCCAGGGCGACTTCGACATCCGCCCCGTTCGGGTCGGAAACAGGAGTGTATCCCGGCTGATTGGTGTTGATGATATTCGGTCGGGGAAATCCCCTTTGATCGCACCAATTATTGATTACGGTCGGATCAAAGGTCCCGCCGAGTTCGACCAGGTGGACGGTGGGTGCGGTCAGGCCGGTGGCCAATCCGGTCATGCGGTAGGCTTTGGCCATGTCCACCCCGGTAAATCCGTTGCTGGGGACATGAGCAAGTTTGCCATGCCGGAAATGATAATAGGGGCGATATTTGGCCGATTGGAGGAAAGCGGTATGACGAGCTCGCATGGGAAATCCTTTCCTTAGCTGCCGGTGGTGACGGGTAAGCTGGTGGTGATGATTTGTATGATGGTCGGAAGGTACTGAATGATCGCCTGCAACAACCCGGCGAGAATGGGATGCGAGCCGCCGGCGGCTGAGGCGGACACATGCAGGTCGTGCAGCGCGGCCTTGAGGTCGTTGGTACCAGGATCATTGATCTGAATGGACCCGGCTGCCGACACGACATCGGCCATGAGTTTGGCGAAGTCGCTGGCTACTCTCAGCCAGTTCTTGGCTTCGATGTCGGCGATTAGCTGCTGAACGTCTTGGATAATCGTTTGTAGCATTGGCTCACTCCTTGAGTTGGAAGTTGACACGTCTTGATTGTACGTCTTAAAAAAATCTGGTCAACAAAAAAAAACGGCAGGGAACGTTTTCCCTGCCGCTCGGAGGAACCCTCTCTCAAGGGTATCAACGGATTCTGGTGCGAGTCACAGAGCGAACCCGGGGACCGCGAAAAGCTCGGCCTCGGAAATTATTGACAACGAAGGGCTGAACAAATCCGCCATTAAATCCGGCCACAAAAGCCCGATTGCCGACAAAGCCCCGGTTGAAGGAATTAAATCCGAAGTTCGGCTGAAC
>JAGWKL010000004.1 GCA_028865345.1 Candidatus Omnitrophota bacterium
TTGGCACCCTCGCGCCGGAATGAAAAGTAATTGCTATTACAACACGTACATAGACCGCTGTCAAAAATATTTTCTTGGGGGACCCCCGCCTGCAGCAATTGATCGCGGTTGGCCGCCATCATGTCCGCGTATATAAAACCGTTACGGCGATGAAGATGGGCAGGAAAGTACGTATAGAACTCTTTGCCCACCCGGTAACAGCACTTGCGGATGCCGGGCCCCAGGACGATCTTTAAATCCGACGGCCGGCTGGCATACCTGGCCTTCATCCTGTGCACGGTCTTGGCGGCGATGGCCTTATGGGTGCCCTTCCACCCGGCGTGGGCCAGGCCTATGACACGATGAACGGGGTCAAAAATAAAAACAGGCACGCAATCCGCGGTGCGTATGGCAATCGGCAGGTCTTTTTCATCGGTCATGTAGGCATCGGCATCGCCGCAACCCTGGGCAGAGCCGGCGGCCTCAATGATATCGTCGCCGTGGACCTGTTTGCGCCAGAACACCTTGGGGATATCGACACCGCAATGCCGGTAAAGGTAAGCGCGCTGGGAAGGCGATAACGGGCTGTCAAAGTCCGTTGGGGTAAAATCGACCGAACCGCCGCTGGTGAGGGCAATAACGCCCTTGTGCCTGGGGAAAAATTTCTTAAGCTGCATCAATCAGGTCCTTAGGTGTTTCGGCGGGCAGGTGGCCTTTTTTATGGTCTTCAATGCGCTGGATCTTGCCGTCTAATTTTCTGAAACTTTTTTCGGAAATGTCCGCATACTGGCCGCCCACCTTGCCGATCAACTCTCCCAATTGCTCAAAACGGTTTTTGAACAGCTCATAATCTTTCGTAAAACCGTCGATCAGGTCGATGATCTTTTTGATGTCCTTTTCGAAACGGAAATGCTCATGGGCCTGGCGCACGACACTCAACATGGCATATAAGGTAAACGGCGAACAAAGCACCACTTTTTGCCTCAGGGCAAAGTCCATGACGTCCGGCATTTTTTCCTGGATGAGGCCAAAGACCTGCTCATTGGGGATAAACAGCAAAACAAAATCCAGCGTGTTTTCCGACGGGTTGATATAATCGCGGTTCTGGATCTCTTTGATGCGGTCCTTGACATTCCTGATGAATTCCTTCTCAAAACCTTCTCTCTGCGCCGCCTCCGCGGCATTGACCATCTGCAAGTAATTGTCCAGGGGGAATTTGACGTCCATATTAATGCAATGCCCCTGGGGCAAAAGAAAGGTATAGTCCGGCTTGGTGGAAGCGGCGTTGACGTTTTGCTTGAGATAATTGACATTCTCGATCAGCCCCGCATATTGGATAATATCTTCAGCCATGCGTTCGCCCCATTGCCCGCGCAACTTGACGTTGCCCAGAATATTGTTCAACCGGACGGTCGTCTCGGTGAGTCTTTGGGTGGCCTGGTGGGCGTTCTTGAGTTCATTCTCGAGGCTGCCGAACTTGCGGGACTGGTCGCCTTGCGACTCGCGCAGCATCTGCTGGTATCGGGCCAGTTCTTCCTTGAGCCCTGCCACGGTGTGCTCAATGGCTTGTTTGCGCATCTCCAGTTGCGAGGCCGCCTGGGACTGGGAAAGCTCCATCTGCTGGCGGGCGGTCTGCAGGATCTGCTCCTGGGCCAGGCGCATTTCCTGGGTGATCTGCTTACGGACGAAAAAAACCAGAACGCCGGCGGCCCCGGCCAAAATAAAAAGACCGGCGATTCCTAAAATAATTTCGGGCATGGCAAGCGCTCCCACTTGATCATTTTACCATTGCGGTCGAAATACACATAGACTTTGTCTTTGGCGGTTTTATAAATGGCATACCGGTAAAGCCAGCGCTGCACGCCGTTAGCCAAATCTTTCTTCAAAATGGGCCGGCCGAAAGAATACACAAACGACGCCTCATTCTTATACGCATCGATATGCCCCTGCTTGATGACTCCAACCAATTTGTCATAATGTTCATTGTTGGACCTGATCAGCCGCTGCTGGTCGTCGCTTTCCCGCGCGTATTGCCCCAGCACCGAAAGCTCATCAAGATGGTTGAGGACATTGCAGCCGGACAAAACAAATAGCCCTATGATAAACGCCAACCTTATCAACGAACCCATCCGATCATTTGCTGATGCTGATTTTTTCTTCCTGCAATTGGTCTAAAAGCACGACGATATCACGCATGCGCTTATGGATCTCTTTAAGCCGGATGCCGTATTCCCTGATCATATTGGGATCACGGCCGAAGGACTCGCTTAAAAACCTGGATTTGACATAGCTTTCAGTCTCCAACTGCTTGCTTTCCGCCTCCAGGGCCCTGGTTTCCTTTTTGATCTCTTCCAGGCGCTTCAAGGCCTGTTGATGGCGGGCATGGGCCTCTTTCAACTGCCGGTTCTTGATGTCTTCCAAGGAAGCCGGGGCCGGCTTTTTATTTTCCGGCGTTGCTGGAGACTTTACCTTTGAATTGGCGGCGGGAGTTTCAATACCTGCTTTCTTTTCCAGATAATAATCCAGACTGCCGTGATAATTTTTTAGCTGCCCCGGCATGACTTCCACGATATGATTGGCGATGTTCTTGACAAAAAAAAGGTCATGACTTATAAAACACAATGTTCCCTCGTATTTCTGAAAGCAACTGGTCAAGGCCTCTACCCCGTCGATATCCAAATGGGTGGTCGGCTCATCCAGGCAGATGAAGTTGGGAGGATTGATCAAAAGCTTGGCCAGGATCAGGCGGCTTTTCTCACCGCCGGAGAGCACACGCACGGGTTTAAAAACATCATCGCCTTTAAAATTAAACACCCCCAGCAAGGTGCGCGCCTGGGCCTGGGGTATACTCTGCCTGGCGGCGGACATCAGCTCCTCGAAGACGCTGCGATTGGGATTCAACACATCGAGCCTGGTCTGGGAAAAATATCCCAGCTCCACCTGGTGGCCGAGCTTGCGCGTCCCTGAGTCAAAAGGCAAGACCCCGGCGATCATCTTTAAAAGGGTGGATTTGCCGGCCCCATTGGGCCCTACCAAACATAATTTCTGGCCCTTGGTGATCTCGAAATCCAAATCCTTATAGACCTGTTTTTCACCGTAAGATTTGTCGATCCCTTTAAGCGTCAAAACGGTATACCCGCTTTCCACCGTTGACGGGAACTCGAAATCGCGGATGGAATGTTTCTCCTGCGGAATATGGATCTCCTCCAGGCGGTCCAACTGCTTTCGCTTGTTGCGCACCGCGGAGGCGCGGTTGGGCTGGGCGTGGAAACGCTCGGTAAAACGTTCCAGCTGCTGACGTTTTTGCTCCACGACCTTTTGCTGCTTCTCAAGGGTGCGGTTGCGTATGGTCTTGGCCTCCTCGTAAGCTTCGTAATTGCCCTTGACCTTGGTCATCCTGGCATCTTCCAGAATGATGGTATAATTCGTGACATCGTTAAGAAAAATTTTATCATGGGAAATGATGATAAAAGTCCCGTCGTATTTTGACAAATAATCCTTAAGCCACAGGGTGGCGTCCAAATCAAGATAATTGGTGGGCTCATCCAAGAGCAACAGATCATATTTATAGGTCAACAGCTTCGCTAACTGGGTGCGCATCTGCCATCCGCCGGAAAGATGAGCAATGGGCTTATGAAACTCCTCTTCCTTAAACCCCAAACCCATGAGGATTTTCTCAGCTTTATGTTCCAGCTCATAGATCCCCTTGCGCTCCAGCTGCTCCATGACGTCCCCGTAACGCGGGCTGTCGGCTTTATGCCCGTCTTCAAGATTGTGCTTTTCCGCCATCAGCAGGCGGATCTCCTCATCGCCGGAAGTCATCTCTTCCATGACCGTGCGGTCAGATGCATATTGGGCTTCCTGCGCCATGTACCCGATGTTAAGCCCCTTTTGGGTCTGCACTGTGCCCGACGTCGCCTCCAGTTGGCCTAAAATAATCGCAAACAAGGTGGATTTACCGGCGCCGTTGGGGCCGGTCAAGCCGATGCGCTCATTGGGAAAAATGCTTAAAGAGACATTTTCCAAAAGCATGCGCTCGTCAAAATTTTTGGATAGATTAGAGATGGTAATCATGTCGACTTAACAACCTTCCGCCTTTCAAACAACTCTTCAAAGTCGAAGCAATAGAGAATATTCATTCTAAAAGACCTACTTCCTGTCTGGTCAAAACCCGCCACTGCCCTTTGGGCAGATTGCCAAGTTGCAATTTACCCATGGACAGCCGGCATAAATAATTAACATGATGACCGACGGCGCGGGCCATCATGCGGACCTGGCGTTTGCGTCCTTCGTGAAGAGTGATTTTAAATTCTGTATCGGTGCCATTATACTTGACTTCCCTGATCCGGCAAGGGGCAGTTTGTTGCTCCTCAACCATGATCCCGCTTTCAAGCTTCGATTGCTTCGAGGCGGTCAATTCACCTTTTACACGTACCAGGTAGGTTTTTTCCGCATGGAATTTAGGATGGGTCAGCCTAAAGCTCATATCGCCGTCATTGGTCAAAAGCAAAAGCCCTTCGCTGTCGCGGTCGAGCCTGCCCACGGGGCTCAAATGGCGCATGGACGAAGGGAGCAGATCCATCACCGTCTTTTCGGCATGCGGGTCGTCCTTGGTGGTGGTAAAACCGGCAGGTTTGTTGAGCATGACATAGGCATACTCTTTCGCGCCGATCTTCTGGCCGTCGACGGTGATCGCCTCAGAGCCGTCCACGGCCATGGAAGGTTCTTTGACCACCCGGCCATTGACCGCGACACGGCCGGATTGGATGACATCCATCGCATCCCGCCGGGAACAGACGCCGTTATGAGACAAAAACACCTGTAAACGCATTTTTAATTCTGCCTTTGCCGGAGAGCTTCGTAAAGGATAACGGCCGCCGCAATGGACACATTCAAAGAATCCGCCAGGCCTTTCATGGGGATTTTGACAGTCGTGTCAGCCGCCGGAAGCCAAAAACCGGACAAGCCAGCCTCCTCGCTGCCCAGCACCAGCGCCCAAGCTTGCTTGAAATCCACGCCCGTATACGATTGGGAGGCCGCCGGCGCGCAGGCGCAGATTTTAATCTTATTGTTCTTCAAAAATGAAAATATCTCTTCAGAGGCGCCGCAAACAACGGGGATCTTAAAAACAACCCCTGTGCTCGAGCGTATGACATTGGGATTATAGATGTCGGTCTGGAGATCGCAAACCAGGACCGCCTCGACCCCGACGGCATCGCAGGTGCGCAGGACAGCCCCCAAATTGCCGGGCTTTTCCAGGGACTCCAAAACCACAACCAGAGGCCGGGCGGACAATTTTAAATCTTTTAAGGCAATATGGGGTATCGTCGCCAGGGCAACGACCCCGTCATGGCGCCCGCCGTACGCCAGTTTCTCCATGACCTTGCCGCTGACTTCGATGGTTTCGATCTTCGCGGCCGATAACCGCTTGAGCAAAGCTTCCTGCCTGCCTTTGACGTAAAAAACCTTATCCAGGGGCAAGCGCGCCTCCATGGCGCGGCCGATCTCTCTGGCACCGTCGATGATAGTCATCCCCCGGGCCCGGCGCTCCCGCGCTTCGCGCAGGGCACAGGCTTCTTTAACCAGCATATTCTGTAAACTCGTGATCTTTTCCACTTCAATTTAGCGGTTGACGCGTTCCAAAACCGTTTTAGGTGTTATGACTTGCGGCAAAAATACCGGTGCCGCTGCCCCGGGCGGATAGTAAACATAAAAAGGGACACTGTCCCGCCCATAAATTGCCAGAGCCCGGCTCACGGCCGGATTATATTTGGTCCAATCCGCTTTGAAGGCAATAATACCCCGCTCCTTAAAGGCATTCACCACCGTTCGGTTTTGCAAAACCAGGCGGTCGTTGACCTGGCAGTTGATGCACCAATCGGCTGTAAAATCTATAAATACGCCGTGCCCGCTGCGGCGGGCCTGGTTGACTGCCGCCGAGGAATACCTCTGCCAGTGGATTTCATGAGCGGATTTATGAGATCGGGACGAATTCCAGAACCCTGTTTGTATCCCAAACACCCATACCAACCAGATAACGCAGGCCAACAAAATCATCCCGAGCGCTCTTTTTAAATGGACCATCCACCGGCCCGGCTTGGGGACAAAGGACAACAGGGAAGGAAAAGCGCTCAATAGCACAAAAGGCGAGGCCAACCCCAAACCTAAGCATGTAAATATCCAAAAACCCACGATATTAGGCTCGCTTAAGGCCGCGGCCAGTGCCGTTCCCATAAAAGGCGCGGTACACGGGGTGGCCACGATCGTGGTGATGATGCCGCTTATAAAACTGGCCCGGTATCCTGTCTGCCCTGCGGGCAGGCCGCTGATGGAAGGGATGGAGAATTCATAAACACCGAAGAGATTGAGCGCCAAAACAAATAAGATCAAGGCCACCCCAACAACGAAAACCGGCGACTGAAATTGAAACCCCCATCCGGCAAATTCGCCGGCGGCCTTTAAAATAAAAAGCAACAAAGCCAATGCCCATACGGAAACCAGAATGCCTGACGCATAAAGCAGAGAATGGCGCAAAGCAATTTTTTTGTCCGGGTGGCGCTCAACCAGATGCAGGACCTTGATCGAGAGCACCGGCAAAACGCAGGGCATCAAGTTCAAGAGCAAGCCGCCGATCAGGGCAAACAAACATGCCATGATAAAAGGAACCTGACTTCGGGGAGACGCCGCCGTAATGGGGGCTTTGATGACAATGGCTTTTATCCTGCCATGCGCTTCCCATCCCGATGGATTGACCGCAACGCCATCCAGAGTTTTCAAATCTCCCTGATACAGATGGGATTTGGCCAAGACCACCTGATATCCATCGCTTGTCCGGCGTGTATGTTCAAGGGCGGCATGGTTGATAACATCATCACGGAACGGATAAAAAACAATGCTCCCCTGCCCTTTTAAAAAAGTTTGGATATTCAGATACCATTGATTGCCCTCCAGCATGGCCTGGCTGGTTACGGAAGGAACGACTTGAGGAAGGTCTTGGCGGGCCTGATCGAATAATCCCTTAAAACCGTTAAACTCGACACCGCCACGGACTTGCACCACCTTGACTGGAAGGTCTAAATCAGCCCTTCCGGGAACGCACATATTCCCGCAAGCCAGCCAATCCAAATGGGCATGAAGATCAAGATTGGATGGTGAAAAATTTTGGCCGACGCTGACAGGCACCAGCAACAGCACCTCATGCCCGTACCCATAGCTTGTCAACGGCCCCACATCCATGCGCTCGGGGTAAGGCCAATGGATGTTCCCGGCTTTCATGCCCGGCGGCAGGCTCCATTTGACCTTGGGCGAAAACCCCGAATCCCCGGGGTTGCGCCAATACACGTGCCAGCCGTCATCCAATTTAAAATCCAACCCCACCCAGAATGTTTTTCCCACAACAACGGCATCCTGTTCACTGACCAACCGCACATGGGAGTGCGCCTGATACACCCCTTGGGCAAAAACCGGATTAATGACCCCTAAAACAAACAACAGCAGGGGGAAAAATATTTTCATAGATTTATTATACTTTAGTATTTTTCAAAAACCCATAAGGGTTTTAGAAGGAACTCGACCGTAACAGGCCCCCAATACCGCGAATCCCAACTGTTAGGGACAAAATCGCTTAACAAAAAGTATTCCCTCTTTCCTAATACACCTTCTTTGACCTGATAAAATATTTGCAAATCCCTTCCGGCCGAATCTTTATCCATGAGCCGATAGGAATGGCCGTTTAATTCCAAGGACCTGTTTTTGATCCGAAAATGATCTCCGGGAACGCCCTTGATCACCTTGAGGACGGGTACAGTACCGGTAGCGCAATTGCCCGGAGCCAAATACCCTCGGATGATGCCGTATCCGGCAATTTCCGGGGTCAGGCAGGATGCGGCGTAATCGCCTTTGTGAAGGGTCCCTTCGATCTTAATATAAATACCATAGGGCAGGGAATGCGTAAAGATATTAAAGTAAATACGGTGGGTAAAATTTAAAACCACCAGCACGGATAAGGCCAAAAGCGGTCCTAACGGTATTTTCATGGCCCGAAGGTTAAATTCATATTTTTTATTACGAACTCATGAAGGCAAAAATTTTAAAGTCTGCCCTGTCACGTTGCCTCCCGTAAGTGCCAGTTCATAATAATCGCCCTTACGTACTTCGAAGTTGAACGGGATGACCGCAGAGTTGGTTTGTCCCGGTGCCTGATAAAGATAGATTTGAATTGCTGCTTCCGGATTTATACTAGGAGGCGATGTTTGAGAAGTATAAAAATATGCCTGGCCATATTGGACCCCGCTAAGACCTCCCCATAAATCAACACTCCCGACCAAATAACCATCTGTCGCGGCCTGATAAACCGTATTAAAACTAAGCGTCTGCCAGGAACCGAACCCTGATCCTGAGAAACTCGAAATACTGACACTGCTGGTGATTGTGCTCCCTGAGACGGAAGTTGTAGGCAGTAGATTTTGAATAATCGATGTTGCAGCTATAGGCACATTTGTACTTACAGTCAATAAGGGGCCCGAAGATGAAACAAAATATTTAAAATTTGATTGACCGGATGAACCATAGCCAAAAGGGTTGATGGGGTTCCACGTCGGCGGTAAGTACCCTCCTGCTTGCAATACGGCGATGGCCGTTGGGTATGTGTCGTTGGGTTGGGGCCATTGTTGGTTATTAGCTATATAATAGGCCCTGCTTGCTTCTTCAATGGCAGAGATGTCCAACGCCGTTTTGTTGGCCGCATTGGTCGTGTATTGATTGATTAACTGAGGAATGACGGCACTGGCGATGATCGTAATGATGATCATGACTAACGTCATCTCGAGCAAACTAAATCCTGTTTTTCGTATCAACTGTTTGAAGGACATAAAATTTTAAACACACCCATATTTAAGGCAATAACTCAGATGGACGGTATACTCATTCCATATAGGTTTGCTTATTTCAATTAATTTCTGAGATCCTTGCATCGTTTCTACGATAAGCTGCCCTTGGGAATCATTAGAACCTATGCCCGCCGGGATCAAAACAGAAGCCGTCACTAAATTGTTGGAACACACCGGTTGGTTATAACTTGTCCCAAAGGGGCTGGAAGCAACACCGGCATTATCGACAAAACCTGGCGGAAGAAAATCCGGGACCAACCCGCCTAAGGCCGGACAATTTCCGGCTCCATATTTACTTAAATATGAGACCGAAGCCTGTGCGATCGCCGTCAATTCACTGACTGTTTTGTCGTATCTCGCTTGATTGATACGCGTAATACACGCAGGAATCAGCGTAGACAAAACAGCCGTAATGATAAATAACACCCCCGCTGCTTCCAATAATGTCGTTCCCCTTCTATTGAAAGAACTTCTCATTCTTGACCCTTTTAAAATCCAGCCATCCATTGCTGGCTGGTGGCTGAATAAGTCGGTGCCACCGAAGCAGCATTGGCCACTTCTTTAGTTATTAATGCCTGGATATTGGATGGTACATTAGTCAACGTTATGTCCACATAATTGGCATTTGTATCCGGGACGACCGTGTACGTTCCCCCCCAAGGGTTGCTCCCTGAAGCCTTGGCCGGCAACATTCCCTGGGCGGACAAATTGGCCACGGAAATTGTCCCGTACGTCCCTCCGGTATAGGTCCCTCCGTTGGCGGTGTAGTACCCGGTGGCAGCTGTCTGCAAGGCCCGGATGCTGGCAACCGCGTTGGCGACCGTGCTGTTGTTGGTCGCTCCTACAATCGCAGGGATCACAGCGCTCAAAATGGCTGCGATGATAAACATGACGACAACCATTTCGATGAGTGTAAAGGCTTTGGTGTTTGATTTCTGACGAGTATGTTTCATTTTTTCTTCTCCTTTTCTAAGGGTTATTTGAATATTCCAGCCCCCATTTGGTTCATGTTCGTATATATCGGCAGGATAAAAGCACTGACGATCATCAAGAGAAAACTTGCCGATACAATGAGCATCAAAGGCTCCACCATGGCGATCATGGCATCGATGGATTCCTTGGTTTTGATATCGTAATACTTGTAGATCCGTTCGAAGCAAGCCGGCATCATACCGGTCGTCTGTCCTTTGGTCACATTTTGGGAAATAAAAGGCGGGAAAAATTTGTCCTGCCTGAAAGCCTCTCCCAAGGAAGCACCTTTGAAGATTTTGTCCCTGACTACAATAAGTTTCTCGGTCAAGTATGTTTTATTGGCCTCATGGATATTGGAGATTGTTTCGATGATATCGATACCGCTTTTTTGGTAAACGTAAAGATTCAGAAAAACATGGGAAAACTCCGTGCTTTTCATCAAATCACCCAGGAGCGGGATTTTGAATATCAATCCCATCAACCGTTCCTTGTGAATGTTCCATAGGTATTGGACGGTGAATCCGCCTACTGCAATCAATACAAGAATAGCCCACCAGTATTGCTTTATAAATGCCGCGTAGCTGATCAAAATAATGGCCGACAGGTTATGGCTCGCGCAAGCCGGAAGGAAGGTCTTTAGTTCAGGCACGAGCTTCAGGGAAATAAAAACAGACAGACCTGAGAGCATGCAAAAGATGACCGCGGGATAGATCAGCGCTTTGGCGATCTTTTTCATGTTTTCATGCTTGTATTTGTAATACCCCGACAAAATAGACATCAACTCGGGGATGGTCCCTGTTTTTTCCGCAGCACCGATGGTCTCCGTGACGATTTTGGGAAAAATACTTGTATTTTCAAAAGCTTCCTGGAGAGAACGCCCGTCGTTGATATAGTTGCTGATTTTCTTCAGGGCCTTTTTCAAAACCATATGGGCGGTTGTTTCATTCAAAGTATCGATGGATTCGTTCAATGACAGACCGGCCTTTTGCATATCGGCCAGGTCATTAAAGAAAACGGTCATAACGGGCAGGGACAACCTGCGGGTTTGAAATACGTTCTTGATAAGCGCCATGTAATCAGGAGTGATGCTTAATATTTCTAAGCCATAGATATTCGCTTGGTTTTTTACACTTTCCAGGCTACCCTCGATGATTTGGGTTATTTCAGTACGTTTGGCCGTTAACGCTTCCATTTTCCAATACAATATTCCCCGTTCCTTTCTTCGCGTAAGGCATCTTCGATGCGTTTGCGGATTCAATTTGTCACCCTAAAACTCTTATGGCTTCATCAATGGAAGTCTCGCCCTTGGCAATCAACGCCTTGGCATCATCGATCAATGTCTTGTAGGTTCCTCTTTGTCTTAATAAAGCATAAATCTCTCCCAGGGAATTTTTTCCGATAAGTTCCTTAATTTCCTGGTCGATAAGCAAAACTTCCCCCACCACAGTTCTTCCTAGAAAACCATTCCGGCATCTCCTGCACCCCTGGGGCCTGAACATAGACTGAATGTCCCCGTCTAAGTATTTTGCCTTGTAGGCCTCGAATTTGTCCCTGACCGCGGTAAACGGTTCCTTGCAAAACGGGCAGAGTTTTCTTACCAAACGCTGCGACACAACGGCAACCAGACAACTTGAAATATTGACCGTGTCGACCCCTAAATCTTTGAGCCTCAAAATTGCCGAAACGGGATCGTTCGTATGCAGGGTGGAAAAAATCTGCAGCCCGGTGTTGGCCGCACGGATGGCTTCCTGGGCCGTTTCCCTGTCCCGTATTTCTCCGATCAATATGGCATTAGGATCTTGCCTTAAGAATGACCTTGTGGCCTTGCCGAATGTCAGGTCTTGGGCAGGATTGACTTCAACTTGTGCTATCAAGGAATGCGTGATCTCAACGGGGTCTTCGATGGTCAGTATAATTTTGGATATCGACTTGATCTGGTTCAAAACAGCCGACAAGGTTGTTGATTTGCCGCTGCCGGTGGGGCCTGTGATAATGATTAATCCGTGGGGAACAACGATGGCCTGATCGATCATTTTCCGGTTATGTTCTGAAAATCCAAGACTCTCCAATGGGATAGCGGCCCGTTCCTTGTCCAAAAGTCTTAATACGATCCTGGGTCCGTGGATGGTCGGAGTTTGAGCAAACCTGACATCTACGGTTTTGGCCATTTTTTTGAATTCATAAAAAAAGCTACCGTCCTGAATTCCATAATCGCAAGGCCTCAGACCGCATTTTGTCAGCAGAATATTGGCCAACTTCTGGATATATTCGGGTTTTAAACAGGTGATGGATGCGCAAATACCGTCAATCCTGAACCTGATGTCCGTGGTCTTGCCGGTCGGTTCAACATGAATGTCCGTGCTGCGGGTGATGATGGCCAAATTGATGATCTCATTGAGCCAGGAAGCCAGAGCATCAATCCCCTCTGATTTAAGGGATTCGATACGGACAAGGAGTTTGGCCCTGTTTTGTTCCAGAACAATCAGATCCAAGGCGTTTCTCACATCGCACTCCGGGCCGATGTAAAAATTCACACCCGTATGCCCGAAAATGCTTTTAAGATAATCGGTGATTTCCACATTATCGATAAAAGAAACAACGAATGACGGAATTACGGAACCGTTCTTTAAAGGATATATTTGGTGCCGGCAAAAATAATCCAGACCGATTTTCTCGATGGCTGCGTGATCAGGCACATATTGACTCCTAAAGCACTTCCAATTTATCTGTTTTGACAAACACTCGGCAAGCTGGTGGTCATTGATAAAGCCGTGATGTTTTAAGATCGCCCCCAGGTGGAGTCCGGGGTTCAATTTTTTATACTCTAGGCAGTGGTTGAGCTCTTCCTGTGTGATGAGCTTTTCTTCCGTCAATATTTGCCCAAGTGGTTCAAGCATATTTATTCAGGTTTAAAATCAAAATTTTTGGTCAAATTTTGCGGCTTAAAATGCAGGGTTATGCTTGAGTCTGATATAGACACAACCCTGATATTGTCCGTCGGGTATGAGTTGTTCCTGACTTGATAATCCGTCCCGTTGATGGAAATGATGGCCTCTTCTCGGCCCTTGTCCCCTCCGATGTAATCAACGGCCACCTGGGGCAGGTTGCTTGTGGCTTCAAGGGAAGGCTCGCTAAACGCCCCGGTATTTTCCTTTTGCAACTTGGCGATCTGTGCTTGCGCTTTCTCTTCTTCCAGTTCAAGATTGGTTTGTTCAAGCTTTATCTTTAAATCCTTGGTTATTCTTTGTTGTTTACGGTCCAATCCTAATTGTTCCTGAATGGCAGTATCTTCCATATTTTCGCCGCTCTGCGGATTGCTTAAATGCGCTGAAGGATCAGATTTTTCCGCCCATGGTTCTCCGGGCCCCAGGATCAACCCGACAGGCAGCAATATCAATAAAATGGGTTTGAAGGCCAAGTTTCTAAAGTCCATATATTTCTCCTTTAATGATCAAATTATTATTATCTTTTGAGATCTCGGAAGCCAAAAAGTCCGTGTTGGCCTCCAAAGTATGGATGTCGTCCAATACAGCCCCCATGTCCGTTTCCCTGGAAAATTTATCGATGACTATGCGGATTTTCAGACCGCGAACGCCCCTGTAAGCGGTTTTCTCATAATGAGTTGAAATGTCCGGCACTTCCATGGCCCCTTCCAACTGGATATTCATATTTGTCCCGCTGGTACTCTCCAGAAGCCTGGTCTCATTTAAAACAGCGTTATACGCCACATGGAGCTCCACCGGCGGCTGCCTTGGCAGTAGTTCCTTATCCTTGATGGCCTGTTGCATGCCGTTGATTTTGTCCTGCAATAGAGCATAATCATTGTTGTCTTGTTCAATCTGTGAATTCATGGAAACTCCAAGATTAACTAAAACCACCGTCACGGCCAAAGAAATTAAAATGATCATTTTGTTCATAGGCTGACTGTCAGGCGTTTGCCGGGCTGGCCATTGACAAAAACATCCTCAATTTCCGCATCCTTCAGTAATTTTACCTGGGGGACAGGATCAAAAATGCCCTGCTCATCCGCGAACAGAGTCATCTCGACCTCCCATTTGTCCTTTTTATGAAAATCGAAAGATTCTACAGTATAGGAAGCCGGTATCAACTCAAGCATGGAAAGATAAAAGACGCCGTAATTCAAGGTTTTCTGTCTCTTTAAATCAGACCTGTACGTTTCGAGGTCTAATATCCTTAACTGCGCCTCCAGGCGTTCCGATCTTTGTTGGAAGGACTTCATTTTATGGTTTATAACCTCCAGCTTTAAGCTGTTAAATAAAAAATAAAGAAAACCGGCGGCCACAACACACAAAGATATGACAACGGCCCTGACCCTCTGTTTTAATGCCTTCTCTTTTCTTTTTTTGAACTCTTCTTCCGGCAATTTGTACTTGATCAAAGAACCATTGATCTCCAAACCTTCAATGGCCGGGTGACGCGCATCCAGATATTCAACCTGGAAGTTTTCTTTGTTCTTTGAGATTTCATCCACCAGGCCTCGGCTGTTGACGATAATGACGGAATCCGTCGCTTTCTTGTCCAGAAAACCGTCAAACTTCTTATAAAAATCGATCTGGGAACGCTTGATCTCGGGAAGGATGTCTTCCCCGTTATTGGGGATGGTCCTTGTCCGGCTGAATTTCAAGCCATCAAAGACAGTCAACAGCCTTGACCTTTCCCAATCATCGATAAACACGATGGTTTTATTCAGATTGACGGTCTTGTGGATCAAGGCATTACGTAAGGCAATCCCGTAAGGAATGAATGTTCTGATTTTATCCGGGGGGATCAAAGAATATACTTCCCGGACCTTCTGTTCCCTGATGCCGATGACCTGGAAAAGATTGGTATCGATCTTTTCATCCTGGATGACATACGCCTCATGCTGGTAGAGATCCTTAAACTTACGGACAAGGATGCTGTCCTTTTTCTCCGGAGGGTATTCCACTGCGGCCGCGATGATCACATCCGTGTCCACCACGCACACACCCGCTTCATTGATCGACGGGAAAATAGGATCACAACCGGGCCTTTTGTCTATAATACGCACCCCTTCATCATCTTTGAAGAGAATCGTATCGTTGAAAATAAAATAATTCATATGTTGTTAATAATATTCTTGGGCGTAATCAGGATCACCAACTCCGTGCGTTGATTGGATTTGGCCTGGTACTGGAAAGCCTTGCCTAAAAAAGGAATTTTGTCCAGATAAGGAACCCCTTCCATGGACTTTTTTCTGGTATCGCTGATAAGCCCCCCCAGGATCAGGGTCTTCCCGGGCTCTATCCCGACATTGGTAGTGATACTTTTGGTGGAAACCTGCGGTTCCTGGATGGTCAGGCCGTTGCCGGCAGGCACATTGGTCAATGAATCAAGGGTGTTCAAGGCCGCCGATATGTTCAAAACCGTCTTTTTTCGTTCGATCTTTGCTTCCAATCTCATGGTCAAACCATCCGATACCTGGGACGTGATCACGTTGGATTGGGATATATTGTTCCCTATGGTCTGGCCTGTCCCTGAGATATAAGGAATGCTGGTCACTTCCTGGATAACGCAAGGGAACATATTGGACACCGTGATCGAAGGCTTGCTGATGACATTGACATTCCCCATCGAATCCAGGGCCTTAAGCACCATGGATACCCCGCCTTTCGTCGTACCGCTCCCTGCATCCGGACCGGTCGCCGATAAAGTCAACAACTGCCCGCTCAAAAACCCCGATGATGAAAAATCTGTCGAGGCCGTAATGTTGTTCAATCCGGCCAGTTTCTTGGCAATGGCATTCCAATCAATACCCGTCTCATGGTCTGCAGATAAGGTGACCTCAATGATCTGTATTTCAAAACTCTGCTGCCTGCTTAAGGATTCATTGATGGTTGAGACCAATTCATCGATCTTATCTAATACTCCTGGTTTATCCGTTACGATGATAGAGCCGCTTACTTTATTAATAGAGTAGCTGCCTACCTTCGGGGTTATTAATGACTTAACGTTGTCTTCCAGATCACTCCACAGGGAAAGCTTAGGCGAGATGTTTTCATAATAAATCTTTGTCCCTACCTTAATATCTTGATTTTGCTGGCTGGTTGTGGTGATGGTATTGTTATTATTTTGATTGTCCGCGAAAGACTCATTGGAGGTCTCATCGGTAAAAGACTGGTCCACGGCAGGCATATTGATATTAAAAATCCTGGTTTCGGTCTCTGTAATGATCAAATCCTCCTGGGAAACCTTAAATCCATACCCGAATTTATAAAGAAGGCTTTTCAATGCCCTCCAGACTTCGATGTTCTCCAGATTAATGGATGTTTTCTGGGCATCGATGTCAGGCGTGGTAATCACGTTGTATGCTGTGACCTGGGAAATGGTGGAAAAATAAATCCTTAAAGGCAGATTATTTCCCTTAAGCGTGATTTTCAAATTCAATTGCGGCGGCAGGTTGAGGGACTGCTGCGGCCTTGGGGGCGAGGCATTATGAGGGGCCTCAACCGACGGTGAAGTTGACGGCTGCAACTCTCTTTTTTCAACCGCAGATTCCGGGACAACATCCATTTTAAGGGCGATGGTTCTATTCTCATTTTTTCCCTTGGACGTCGCCAACCCGCGGATGACAAGCTTTGTATAAAAATCATCCTTGGCCACGCATCGCAGCACATACTCTTCACCCGAAACTCCGCCTACCGTCATCTCGGCGACCTCGGTGTTTGTCGGCATCAATTCCAGGGTATCAGGCTCTTTGTCATTCCTCTGAATGACATAGGTATCGGCGCCGAAACCTCTCACCACGCTGACAATGGGCTCAGGAAAAACTACGGCGGTCACATGGTCCCGCTTCACATGCACATAAACCTCCCCGCCATCGTAAACATGATCTTTGATTTCCGCCTGTGCTGTGGACGTAAAGCAAGCGAACAGAAAAACAAGGAGAAAATTATTCATGATGGCCTCGAAGATTTTATGGGGGGATTTTTGAAGCGAAAGCAGTATGCCAGACTATTTCATATTTGTCAACAACTATTTTGATATAAAATCAATACCGACAAAAAACAAAACCTTACATAAACGTTCAAGAAAACATTATAACTGTATCCCGAAAGAAGGCAGCATGCTGATAATACCGGTGGCGAAGATGAGGGCGATAAAAAACCAATAGATGAATTTATTGCCCCCCTGAAGGCTCAGCTCGCCCATCAGTTTCCTGTCCGAGGCAAGCATCCCTAATATAACGGCGGGGGCGATCAAGACCACGATCTGAAGGACCATCAAGTTAAGGGCGAGTTTGATGAGATTGAATGAAAAAAGCGGGATGATGACCGCGGGGATTGATTCAACCAGATACACCTTAAACCAGTGTTTCTTGCCCCACCCCACAGCCTCGGTCACGCCCCAGCAGCTGCCCAGGGAAATGACGATAAGCGCGATAAAAGACGCGGTGATAAGGCCCACCCCAAAAACATACGGGGCAAAATGCCCGGCCACCGAGGCAAGGCTTTGCGAAAGCACCTTGGGCGAGGCAAAATCCAGACCGTTGACGTCGATGCCGATGGCGGAGACGGCAATGGCCACCATGATCAACTCGGAAAAGATGGCGCCCACCAGGGTCTCAAACCTGACGGCCCAGATATTACTTTTGGCCGTGCCTTTTTCCGCAGTGGCGGAAACCTGATAGAACAACATAAAAGGCATGATGACCGCCCCGATGTTGGCGGCCAGCATGAAGATAAAGTCCGGTGATTTCGAGAAATAAAACGGCGTGACCTCGATGCCGTTGTGCGCCGTCATAACGGCGGCCACGATCCACACGACGGAGAAAATGACGGAAATGATCAACAGCGGCTTTTCAGCCTCGGCATATTTTTTATTGTAGACCACCAGCAGATGGGCCAAAAACGCCAGCGGCACGGAAATCCACGCAGAAACCCCCATCATCTGGAAACCGACGGCGATGCCGGTATATTCCACAATATAGCTGATGACGTCCACCAGGGCCATGGGAATGGCGCAAAGCACGGCAATGCGCCTGCGGTAGTTTTCCCTGATCAATTCCCCCAGGCCTTTGCCGGTGGCAACACCCACGCGGCCCGCCACTTCCTGGACCACGTATAAAGGAATGACCAGGACCATGATGAACCAGACAAGTTTGGTGCCGTACCGCGCGCCGCTGTCCGCGGCCGTGATGGCGCTGGCCGCGTCAACGTCGGCGATCATGACGAGCCAGGCCGGCCCCCATGTCATGAAAATCTGCCCCATCCTGGCCTTTAATTCTTTCATCATATTAAAACTCGTATTCCATGATCCATTTCAACTCCCCGCGGGGAGCGGCATCGGAGATGCCAAATAAATAGCCGATATTATAATTGATATGTCTGAATATGTGGCCGTAAAAACACGGGCCGATCTGATGGCTTTGTTGATTATAATCTATCTGATGGGAGATGGCACTAAAATCGTTCCAATATTCAAAACCCGGCTCGAAATATCTAGACAGGCGATACCTTGTACTCCATGATATCCCGCCGTCGATATGGGAGTCTGCCCCGCCGCCGGCTTCCTTATTAATGCTGATGTTCAGGACATCGGAAACTTTTTGAAAATCCTTCTCCAGCAAAATCTTTGCTTCAAACTGCCCTGTCTGTTTATGGGTCACAGGCGCCTCATAAGCAAGATAAATACCGGGGTCAAGCCAATATTTTCCCCGGGGCGCCAGTTGAAAAATATTTTCCCATTCCAAATGGGTGGTCTGGACCGATGAGATGGCCTCATCCGTCGGCACGGCTTCGGTCTCAAGCTCCAATTCCGTGTGCCAAAAACTATTGACCCCGTAACCGATGGTATTCTTATATTCCTGCACCGCATTCTTGTTTTTGGCGTGGTCAAAATCGTACTGCCCGGTCGTTTCATATTCCCATTCCCCTGTTTCCGCGTAAGGCTGATAAACCAGCCTCTCGGCAAAAGCGGGACGGGCCCAAACAAAGATGCCGATAAAAGCAATGATGATCGGAATATATTTATTGAGCATTGATGACCCCCCTGGAATCTTGATGATAATCCGCCCAGTAACCATATTTACCGGGCTTCAGCGGCCCGATATAAACCATGATCTTTTGACGGCCTTTGACGACCTGCTCGCGGTCCAGGTCGAAACTTTCAAACTCTTCGGGAGTTGGGTCTTGATTATCGACCGTTATTTGCAGCTTCTTGGCGGCAGGGACGTTCAGCACCGGAGGGATAAATTGATGGTTTTTAATGACAATCGTGTCCGGCCGATCGGCGCCGGAGGATTGGGCCAGGCACAGGGTCGGACAACACACACAGAGACCGAGAATTAATACGCTAGCTTTCACCTTATTTGATTCCTTTCTCTTGGACAGGCCATTTCTTCCAATCTTCGCCCCAGCAACGGGAACAGTCTGAAAGCATCTCTTCAAAAGTCACCAGGCATATTTGCTTGCTGCGGGGGCATTTGAGTTCATAACCCTTGCCGGTCTTGATATAGAGAAGCTTACCAGCGTCGGACCTTACTTCCGTGACCTTTTCTCCATTGCGGATGATGCATCTTTCTTTCATGTCTCTTCGGAAGAAATAAAAAGCCCTTCTTCTTGATTAGAAAAGGGCTCAGGATGCCTGGATCGCGCGCCTCTGTTGAATGTGCATAATTAAGTCAACTAATGACTTAGTTTAGCGTGAAACTTTATTTTGTCAAGAAAAAAACAACAGGGGGTTTACAAGCGGGCGAGCCACAATAAAATAATAGGGATGGCTGTTCCTAAAACCAAACAAACCCAGACGACCCAGGGCTTGGTGTACTTAAAAGCCATCATGATGCCAAGCACAGTGGTCGTCAATAATCCTACAACCATCAAAAGGACCAAGTACCGGAAAGGGACTGAAGATTTCGGAACCTTTCGGCTGTCAACCCACCGCTGATTCTTGTGGACCTGCGAAAGGGATTTAATGATCGCCGGCGGCTTATAGGTACCGTCGCGGCTTGGCACATGCAAACCGAAGGTCTGCCAGGCCCCGCTGATAAGGTAAAAGACGAGCAAGGGGGCAAAAAAAACACCAAGGTACAAATGGATATTGCGCATTTGCTTGATGTTCATAACCTGACCACCTTTTTATCTTTCTTGCCCTTATAGATATTGCGCGTGTCAAAAATCAACCGCGCATTTTTGTAAATGAAGGCATAGTCCAACGCAGAATGGTCCACGGCCACCACAACCACGTCATAACTTTTCAATTTCGCCGCCGTCAGGTCAATGGCTTTAAGGTCCAGCCCGTCCAGCTTCAAGAACGGGATCAGCGGATCGTAATAATCCACCCTGGTTTGCTTTCTTAACAACTCAATGAGGCTTATGGCCGGCGATTTTCTTAAGTCTTTGACATCTTTCTTATACGTCACCCCCAAAACCAGGACCCTGGCGGTTTTAAAGGGCTTATGCAGCAGTTTCTTCAACCGGTTGACGGCGAAAGCCGGCATGTCATGGTTGGTGTCCGCGGCGAGCTTGATGAATTTGCAACTGAAATTATAATGCTTGGCTTTCCAATATAAATACAGCGGGTCCTCGGGAATGCAGTGCCCCCCCACGCCCAAACCCGGATAAAACGGCATAAAGCCGAAGGGCTTGGTCTTGGCGGCATCGATGACCTCCCAAACATCAATGCCCGAGGCATGGCACATCTGAGCTATTTCATTGATCCACCCGATATTGACAATACGGAAAGAGTTTTCCAGCAATTTGGTCATTTCCGCGGCCTTGGGGCTTGACACCTGGTGCACATTCTTGATGATCTGCCGATAAAGCAGCCCGGAGAGTTCCGTGCAGGTTTCGGTCAAGCCCCCCACAACCTTGGGGATCCGCGTGACATCGAAACTCCTGTTGCCGGGGTCGATGCGTTCGGGGGAAAAAGCGACATAAAAATCCCTGCCCGCCCTCAAACCGCTGTTTTCCAGCTGAGGCTTGATAAGCTCCTCCGTCGTCCCCGGATAGGTGGTGCTTTCCAGAACAATAAGCATGTCCTTATGCAAATGCCGGGCTACGCTCTTGACCGCGCTGACTATATAGGAAATGTCCGGCGTGTATTTGCGTTTAAGGGGCGTGGGCACACAAATGATGACGACATCGGCCTGGGACAACAAATCAAAATCCGTGGACACATCAAAAACTTTCTTGGCCGACATACGGGCGATCAACCGGCTTGGCACGTCGGTAATATAGCTTTCCCCTCTTTTGATACGTTCCACCCTCTGTTTGTCCGTATCGATGCCGGAGGTTTTATAACCTTTTTGCGCAAAAGCCAGCGCCAGCGGCAGGCCGACATACCCCATACCAATGACCGCCACGTGGGCCTTTTTAGCGACGATCTTATTTTTGAGCTTTTTCGACATATCCCAGGTTCTGTCCCTTCTTCTTGTATTCCAAAACCGTCATTTTCTTGATCCACTCGACTTGACTGCTTTGGGGATAGTAGTAAGCGCGGATGTAATCTCCCTGGTGAAACCCTTCACCCTGTGAAAAATCAACGAGCCTGACCCGCCTGTTTCGATATTGATCATAGACCGTGGTGGTATTGCGCCCCACGGCCTGGACGGTGCCGGTGACCACGGCAAGGCCGTTGAGATAATAACCGTAATGACGGCCCGCAAAAACGCTCGCCTGCGCCTGTCCCATATAAATAAGAAAACCCAGGACCGTCAGCAAACCTATTTTCTTTCTCATCTTCTATCTCTTGAAGAGATAAAATACCGCGAATTAAGGGCCTTGTCAACGTAAATGCCCAAGACATTTGTACGTCGTGTCGTTTGTTTTAGTAACGATCATTTAATCTTTCATTGATGAGCGGCCCGAATCATCAAGATGGGGATATTGGTACGATGTCTTAATTCATCGGCAACACTGCCCAAGATCCAATCTTTCAGGGGGCCATGCCCGTGAGTGCTCATCGCCACCAGGTCACAGCCTTTCTCTTTGATCCACTTCATGATTTCATTCGACGGTTCGCCATAAGCCAGCTGGGCCTCGGCCGGGATTCCGGCGGACTGAAACTCCAACCGGACCCGGTTCAAATACGCGGTATCTTCGGTTATTTCGGGACCGACGGCATCCCGGCCAAAAGTCCGCGCGGCCCAACCATCGGCCACGTGCAGCAATATCACTTTGGATTGCATAAGCTTGGCAAGCTGTTTGATGTGTTCGATAATGGCGCGGTCACACGGCGTGCTATCCAACGTCACGAGAATGGTCTTATACATGTGTCATCTTTCCTTTCCGGTTTATCCGCCGGTGATGACTTGCCAGGCCTGTTTTAACGCATCAGGCAAGCCGTAGAAGTCAAAGGCCGTTATAAGCAGCGCCGAAGCCCACCCGGCGATGAGCAAAAACCAACCGGGCCGCCATTGCCCCATCCGCTTGCGGGAACCGGCAAGGTGCAGCAGAGGAAACATGGCAAACGGAAGCTGCAGGGCCAGCACCACCTGGCTTAAGACTATAAGGTCGTTGACGTTATTAGCCCCACGCACACCAACAAAGATAGCCGTAGGGATAATGGCCAGGGAACGGGTGATGAGCCGCCGCAGCCATGGGGCAATCTTCCAGCGCATGAAGCCCTCCATCACCACCTGTCCTGCCATTGTACCAACAATGGTAGCACTTTGTCCGCTGGCCAGCAATGCAATGGCAAAAAACATGCTTGCAGCAGCGGTTCCCATCAGCGGCGCCAACGTCAGGTTGGCCGCCTGTATCCAATCTGTCGAATCATTAAACGCCACCACCCCTCCGCCCGGAACCGTGACACTGGTCTTACCGTAAAAAACAATCGCGGCCAGCACCAAAATGGCGGCGTTGATCAGGAAGGCAACCGACAAATTGACACCGGTATCGATGGTGTTAAACCGGATTGCTCTTTTGATGGATTCATCGTCTCTCTGGAATTTGCGGCTCTGGACCAAGGCAGGATGCAGATACAGCACATGCGGCATGACCGTTGCTCCGATGATGCCGATGGCCACATAAACCATGCCGGGGGAACTCAACTTAAGACTGATCATGCCCCGGCCCATTTCCAGGAAGCTCGGCTGTGTCTGCGGCAGGACGAAAATCTCAATGAAGTAACAAACGCCGATAGTTGCGACCAGCAACAGGACGATGGCTTCAATGGCCCGCATCCCAAACCGTTGCAATGCCAATAAAAGCAGGACGTCAGCGCCGGTGATGATGACCCCCCAGAAAATGGGAATGTGGAACAACATGTTCAGCGCCACCGCACCACCCAGCACTTCAGCCAAATCGCAAGCTATAATGGCAATTTCCGCCATGAGCCAGTTTGGCACCCGTGTCCACTTGGGGTACCATTCATATAAGCATTGGGCCAAGTCGCGCCCGGTCGCGATCCCGAGCCGTGTGGCAATGACTTGGAGGAAAATGGCCATGATACTGGCCAAGGCCACCACCCACAAGAGCCCATATTTGAATTGTGCCCCGCCCTGCAGATCGGTGCCCCAATTGCCAGGGTCCATGTAGGCCACACTGACCAAAACTCCAGGGCCGAAATAGGCGAGCATTTGCTTCCAAAAACCGACATGCGACAATGGCACATTCACGCTACTGTGCATTCCTTCCAGAGACACGGCGCCAGGAGGCGGATTCGAAACGGAAGCTCCAAGAGGGTTCTTTGTTGATTGAGGATTTCCCATTGCCACAGCCCTTCTGTTTCTATGTTTAAGTAAGATTGATATACTGTCTCACTAATACTCTAAAAAAATTTATTTCTGGCTTGACTGACAGTCTTTACATATGCCATAAAAATGCATTTCATGGCCCAAGATCTTGAATCCCTGCCTCTCTAAATAAGGGTGGTAAACATCTTCCTCTTCCTTGTCTGGGAATTCGATGAACCGATGGCAGCGCACGCATTGGGCATGGTGGTGCGGTTTTTCATCATAGACATGTTCAAAATGCCGGTGCTTATCCCCAAAGGCGGTTTCACGGATGATGCCGGCTTCCAATAGATCATGCAGCACACGGAAAACGGTCGGCCGGGAGACTTTCAACCTTTTGTGCAGGCACTCCTTCGCCAGTTCTTCAGCCGTAAAATGGCCGTGGGAGCGCATGACCTCGTTAAAAATGATTTCCCGGCCCTGACTGGTCCTGCGCCCCGACTTGGACAAATGGCGCAGGAATTTCAGGCGCTCATCCGTGACCGTTTTGGAGTCAGCCTTGCTCATATGATATAGTGTATCATTTAATGGCGGGAAGTCAAACTTTTGTAACTCTTTGTCACAAAAGGCCCTATTGCTTCGACTTCGTAAGGATTGTTAAGGATTTTTGTTTATAAAATTTTGTCACATCAAAAGCGGATACGTATTTAATGTGCGGCGCCCAGCGCATGGGAAACGCCAGATGGGTTTTCTTGAAACTGGCGGCATAAATGGGGTGTTGGGCATCCGTTTGGGACGCTTTGACGGTAAACCAAGCGTGGTCCAGCGATGTGGACTCGTCGGCGCCTACGTAACGCCAGCGACCATCCCAGATTTCCACCCACGTATGGTTACCGCTGCCATCCGGCCACATGGCAATCCCCGCGATCCTTGCGGGTATGCCTACGGAACGTAAAGCATCGACCAGCAATATCGAAAGCCCCGTACATGAGGCCCAATGAGCCCGGATGGATTCATAGGGACTTTGATCGGGCTTGGGGCGTTTGGTGGCGCTATAGGCCACATGCAGGCTTTTAAAAACATATTTATTCAAGGCTAAGACCGCCCGGTCGATGGTCCTGCTCTTGACGGCTATTTTGATAAAACGCCGGTGAAAATCCCCCCGCCAGTCGTCCCGGCGTTCATTGAGGGAAGCATAAGGAAGGACGTCGTTGAGAAAAACAGCCCACGGGACTTCCCTGCCCCACGGAACTTCCTTCATCGTTTGCAATGCCAGGCGGGTATTCTCGGCGAGAAAACTATTCTTTAAGGATTTTGAATCCTTAGGCGGCATGTTGGCCTTCAAGAACGCTACGGCCCGGCGCTCTTGGGAGCTCGTTTTTTCAGCCCATGCCCCGCAAACCAACATGGAACAAACGGTCAAGAGTATAAAGGACTGTAAAAGAAGTCTTTGAATGCTCTTATTTCAACCTTTCTGTCAATTGATACAGCAATCCATTGGCTATTTCCAGGCGGGGCAGCAGGAATTCCCTGGCCTTGATCCTGACGCTGGATTTTCCCCATCCCTTGTCCTGGATAGTGAAAACGACATCGCAGTTATAGACCTTGGCCCAAATATGATTGCGGTCCTTTTTTTTCACTCTTCCGTCGAGATCATGGACCAGCTTTAAACTTTCCCCGTAGACCCTCTGAAATCCATCGTGCAGATCGGCGTGTGCAGAGTCCTGGGCCACGGCAATACCGAGGGCAAGGGCAGGCAGGAAGGTCGCCCCCAACACGGTCGTTGCCGCGTAAAGCCCGGCACTGCGCAGGGCCGTGGGCTTTAGGGCCTCCAAGAGGACGATCGTGACCAGTTTGGGAAGGCCGTTGATATTGCGGATCTTCAAATTTTTGACGCCGACATCATAGGCCGACACCCGTACCGGGGGCGCATGAGTATAATCCTCAACAATGACCTTCCCCAAATTAAGGTCGAGGGTGTCTATCTTAAAAACAGGCAGTTTCAGCGGCTTGCCCTTGCCCGCGGCCTGCTGTTCTTCGACGATCTTCAATGAATCCACATTCAGCTTGCCTTCTTTGTTCTTGATGATGATCACCTTGGCCATGTTAAAAATGACCCAGGGAAAATGCATTTTGCCTTTGAGCAGCGCCGGGATATCGGCATCCACCATCACTTCGGGCATGACCAAAAAGACCTGGTCAGGAAAACCCGGCGGGTTATAAAGCCGGAAATCCTTAATGATAATTTTATGGGTCAGCAGCCCTAAGGAAAAAGAACCCATTTCCACCTTGGCACCGATGATCTTGGGGGAAGCTATTTCAATGGCGGATTTGATGAGGACATCTTTGAGTTGGGACAAAATGAACACTGCGACTGCGAGGGCGAGAAACCAGCGTATGAAAAGCGGCCATGTTTTCATGTTCTTTTAAAAATCACGGGCGTCTCCCATGAATCAAACGGGAGACGCCCGTAATTTCTTACTGCTGAATATACTTTTGCTTCAATAATGCGATTTGACCGGCAGGATAATTTTTGACAAGCTTGCCGCTGCCGTTATAAACAGCCACATCCCCGTTGTCACTCTGAACGGCGGAATAAAGGACCTGGCCTTTGTCATTCTTGGCGATGATGCCCTTGGGCGTGCGCTGGAAGATAAACCCGTGGTTATTCCCGAGCGCCACCTTCACCTCGTCCGTTTTGTCATTGTAACTCATCAGCATCTTCTGTTTGCCGTTTTGGACGAAACGGGTCTGAGGCGTGTTGAAAGACGTATCCACCGGATTTTTGCCTGTCCAGAACTCAATGGAGTTGAAGATAATGGCATCGGCAAAAATCGCCAAACTGTAAATAGGCGTTATGGACACCAATAAAAAACATAACTCATCAGACCATTTATCCGGCTGGGAACGGTGCCAACTATAAAGTTTATGTGTGAGGCTGAAGGAGCCTGTACAACCCGTGGTAAAGAATGCAAGGATCATTACCGATGCAACAATTTTCTTCATACTCCCTCCTCTTTGCGATGGTTTCTCTTACCCTATAAAGAATGGATATATCCCTTGGTGCTGCTAAAACTTAAGGACTTCCGGAAAAATTGAGATGTCGACCCTTTCATCCCGATCTGGCAGTTCCTATGGTACAACAAACCTAAATCTTAGGCAACTTATTTGACACCCAATTCTAAACGAAGATAACAAAATGTCGATTAAGAAACCATGAAGCTGATATTAAAATAGCGGTTTCCGGAAGGAACTAAGACGCTTTTTGAAGCTCTCCGGCAACATGGGTGTTGAGCCCAAAAGCCTTGGTACGCCAGGAGGCCGCCATTTCATGTTTATATTTGGGCCAGCAATCAGCCCACGTATGCCAGCCGGGTTTCACGGCAGGCCTGTTGACCCACGGGCTGTTGGGGTAATAACCGTAAATACCATCAGGGTGAAGGTAATTTTTGACGGCCTTGTACGTCCAGTAATTCCAGTGAAAGCCAAGATCATTAAAAACTTTCAGTTCGTCTCTCAAATAGACATGTTCATGGTAAAAACCCTGGCGGTAATTGACGCCGAATTCCCCCACATGCACAGGCCGGTTCCTTTTTCGGGCAAAATGCCAGTAACCTTCCATCCGCCGGCGGATGACATCCTTATCACAACCCTTCCACGGATATTTTAAAAACGGCACATAATTGAACGTAAATTCTATCGGTTCATAAAAGTGGATGCTGTAAACCCAGTTGTCGTCCTCAAAATCATCCAGCACATCGATTTGCTGGGCCCAACGGTTGCCTTCAATAAATAAAATATGGTTCTTGTCCGAGCGGCGGATGGCCTTGATGAGCTGAGAGTAAAATTCATTTAACAACCCCGCATCGTCCAGGACGGCCTCGTTCAGGACATCATAACCCGCAACGGTCTCTTCATCTTTATAACGGTCGGCCAGCATCTGCCAAAGATCATAGGTTTTATGGCGATTGGACTTTTTTGTCCATAGCTCCGCAGGGCCCATGCTGTCGGAATGCCAGTCATGGTTTTGGGCGCCGTAAGCGGCGTGCAGATCCAGGATCAAATAGACCTTGTGCTTCCGTCCCCAGGAAACGGCGCGGTCCAAATAGGCAAGGGTCTCCCTGTCTGCCGCAACTTTATAATGGAATGGGAGGCGTATGCAGTTCATCCCCCAGGAAGCCACCTGCCGGACATCCGCTTCGGTGATGAAATTTTCCCGAAAGGACTTCAGGAGTTTCTGTAACGCCCCGGGACCATGCCGCCGGACGAACTCCTTCTCAAAAACCTGCTGGGGCCAATTGGGTGAATACATGAAATACGCTTCCATCATCAACCATCCCCCGAAGTTGACCCCTCTCAAACGCACCGGTTTGCCGTCGGCTGTAACGATGGAAGTTTTGTCTCTCTTTAAGAAGCCTGGCTTCATATCAACTCCTTGCTTTTTAACAGGTGTATGAATTCCGCAGCGGCCGCCGGCTGGTCGACCAGGGAACTGTCATTATGCCCCCCGCGGATCTTTAAGAATTGTTTGGGCTCTCCCGCGGCCATAAACAATTTCTCGCCGACCCTGTAAGGCACCACCTCATCCTGGGGGCTGTGCATGAACAATTTAGGGACATTCAAATGTCTGACCTTGTCGATGGAATTGAATTTAAGGCGGATGAAAAAAAGGGGAACGAAAGGATAATGGACCCGGGCCATGTCACGGGCGGAGGTAAAGGACGATTCCACGGCCAACAGGGCCGCTTTCCTGTGATTGGCCAGATCAATGACCACGGCCCCGCCCAATGATGCGCCATAGAAAATGACCTTGTCCATGTCCACATCACCGCGCGATTGAAGATAGTCAAAGGCCGCCTGTGCGTCCCAATAAATGCCCGCCTCCGAGGGCCTGCCTTCGCTTTTGCCGTAACCGCGGTAATCGAAGATGAACACATTCATTCCCAGATCGTAAAAAAATTTTATTTTCAATACCCTGTCGCCGATATTGCCGGCATTGCCATGGGCGAAAAATAGCGTGGAGCGCGCCGCCGGGTTCTTAAAAAACCAGCCGTTGAGCAAAACGTTCCCGCGGGCGTTGAAATAAACATCTTCCCACGGCAGGCCCAGGCCCGAAGGGTCCGCCGTGATCTCACGGCCCGGAAAAAACACCCCGGCGGACTCCAAATGACGCACCAGGACAAAAAACCCCGCCACCGCCAACGCCGCGATCATCAACAAATCAAGGCACAGAAAAAACATGGATTTCTTAATTGCCTCGTTGAGGGACCAGGGACAACATCAGGCGGATGGCTTTCAAGATATCTTCGATCTGGCAAGGCTTGGCCAAATAATGGTCGGCTTGAAGGTCCACGCCTTTTCTAAAACTTTCCAGGTCGCCTTGGGCCGAAACAATGATGACCGGCTGCCAGCGCTTGACCGGAGGGTTTTGGCGCAGCCGGCTCAACACCGCCCATCCGTCCATTTTCGGCATGTTCAAATCCAGAATGATCACGTCCGGCAGCCCGCTGTTGATCTTGTTCCACGCATCTTCGCCGTCACGGGCGGCAATGACTTCGTAGCCCTGGGAGGCGATCTTGCGGGCCATGATCTCAACGGCCGCCTCTTCGTCATCAGCTATCAGTATTTTGATCACCGCAGGATTCATCTGGCCGACGAGTAATTTTTTAAATCGTAATGGATTGATTTTGGGGGCATGTCAATGCGGTCGATGGCAACAGAGGCCTTGCCGAAGAAATCAACGGCCATGGTATCGTGAAAATCGGAAAACACCACCACCCTTTTGACCCCCGCCGTGATCAGGGCTTTGGCGCAGGTGGTGCAGGGCATGTTGGTCACATAAGCCGTGGCGCCTTCGACGGCATGGCCGCGCCTGGCGGCCTGGACGATGGCATTCATCTCGGCGTGCACCGTGCGGACACAGTGGTTGTCGACCAGCAGGCAGCCCACATCTTCGCAATGCGCGTCCCCGGGAATGGAACCGTTGTAGCCGGTGGCGATGACGTTCTTGTTCTTGACAAGCACCGCGCCGCAATGCATGCGCGGACAGGTGGCGCGTTCAGAGGCGAGCATCGCCAATTTCATGAAATACTCATCCCAATCAGGTCTTTTGGCCATAATATTCATCTTAACAAATTCTTATATTTTACCAAGTCTTTTCATGATACAGGCAACTGCCTCTTGAAAAACAGCCGGCTCAGGCAAAAGGCTTAAAACGATAAAAGCTTCGCCGGTAAAATCAAAGAAATATCCCGGGTGGACCAACACATGGTCTTCTTTCAGGAATTCCAGCACCCACTCCTCTTCTGATTTCACCGCGGGAATGCGCAAGGTGGCATACCATCCGCCCTGCAAGGAAAGCAACTGCGTATTTTTATTTAAATGGGCCGACAGCCACTTGTGGTTTTCCCTGACCCTGGCCATGATCTGTCCCTGGATGGCGGAAGCCTGGGCCAGCCAGGGGCTTAAGGCATTCTGCACCGGCGTATTGACGGATAAATACGTGTCCGCGATGATCTCAAGGCGCGCAAAGGCTTCCAGCAAGGCGGCTTCGGGGCCTGAGCCCAAGATCCAGGAACATTTCATCTGCGGCAGCCCCAGGGTCTTTGACAGCCCCCCCAGCACAAAGGTCAAAACAGGCTGGTTGCCGATACAACTGACCGCACCCGCCGGCTGCAAGGCATATTCGAAGAAAACTTCGTCGGAAATAATGCTCAATTGGTGTGTGCGGCAAATATCATTTAAGGCGTTTAATTCATCGTGGTTGATATAGGATCCCGTGGGATTGTTGGGATTGACTAAAACGACGGCGCGGGTTCGGTCATCGATCAGACGCTTCAGGCCCTGCATATCCACGTGCCATTGCCCGTCGTAATTAAGGGGGTAATAATCAAAATGGATGTCATTAAGCTCCAGCAAAAATTGGAACAACGGATAACTGGGCTGAGGAATGAGGATTTTCTCAGCCGGATCGGCCAACAACCTCATTAAGAACGAGTAGGCCTCGGAGGTGCCGGCGGTCAAAATGATATGGTCGACGGATACGGGCAGATTCTGGCGGGCATAATACGCGGCCAGGGCCTGGCGGGCCTCCGCCATGCCGCAGGCATCAGGCCGGTATCGGAGATTTTCCGGCGAGTTTAAGGCCGTCAGAAGCCCTTCAGGGTAAACGAAGCCGCAGCCCGTCGGATTGGAAGCCGTGAGGTCCAGCACACGGGCTTCACGGGCTCTAAGCTGATCCAGGATCCTGTCCAGGGCGTTGGTTTCCCGCGGCCAAGCGGTCCGGCGGGAAAATTTATATTTGTCCATGGGCCTGTTTAAGACGGGTCAATTCCTGCTCTTTGGCGGCAAAAGCCTTCTTTAATTCATCGAATTCGCTTTTGGCCACCCACTGAATGTCTTCGCGCTTTTCTTTCAGTTGGACGCATTGGGCCTTTAAGGTGCGGATTTCCCCGGCGTTGGCTTGAAGGGTGGTCTGTTGGCTGGTGACCTTGACGGATAACTGGCGCTTTTCTTCGATGATCTGCTCGTGTTTGATCTTAATCTCCTGCAATTCACGCTCCAGGCGAAGGCGATGGGAATGTTCTTTTTCCAGATCGCCCTCCGTGCGGAAAATCTGGTCTTTTAAATCTTTTTCATGCCGCTTGGATTTCTCCAGGGTGTCCTGCTCCTTTTCACGCCAGCTTTTTTCCAGCGCCAATTTTTCGGTCAGGTCCTTGACCTGGGCCTTTTGTTCATCAACAGCCTTCTGAAAGCCGCGCTGGTCCATTTTCATCTTTTCAATTTCCCCCTGCAGGGATTGGTTATGCCGCTCCCAGCGCTCGGCAATGGATTTCCAGTCCCTGGTTTCGGTTGCGGGACCGGGCGCCGGCACAGGCCTTCTTTCTTTTTCCTTTTTCTTCTTGGGTCTGACGGCAGGGTCCGCCGGCAACAGGTAAATGACAAGGCCCAAGACCACTAAAACCACAAAACACCAAATCATGATCCAGAACATAAGATTCCTTTGGGATAATATGATGCATCAAAATACCACAGAACTCAATGAAAGGCAAAAGTGTTTGAAATAGCGCCCCGCCCCAAGACCCGTTCATTTTGGGACCAATCCGATGAAATGTGTTTAAGATAGCGCAGATAAAAATCTTTCGCCGGTTTACTTTTCGCTTTCCGGGCATACGCGCTGAAGATCGCATAGGCCCTTTTAAAATGCCCCTGTGCCAGCTGCGGCCGGCCGTCGGCATAATACGCCTTGGCCAAAAGCCAATGCCCGCGCCCGAAATTGGGTTCAAATTGGAGCGTGCGTTCGAACAAAGCCGTTTCACTGCGCCAAAACGTATTTTGATGCCAGGTCAACAAAAGGCAGGTGATGATGACAAGGCCCGCCAACGGCCTGGCCGAAGATTTCAGAAAATGGTCGCCGGCCGCCACGGCGATGATCAAAATACCGACGATGGGCAAGTATAAGAAATGTTCGGGGGTCAATATGAACGAATACTCGTTGACCAGGGGGACGATGTTTAAGACCGGGAGTAACGCGGCCAGGAACCATCCCAATCCCAGAAACAGCGTTCCTCTGGCCGCAGGCCAACGTTTGCAGACATAAAGAATAGCCAAGAGCGCCATGAACAAAACCGTCCAGGCTAAGCCATCGGGCTGCAGAATATCCGTGCTGCGGTAATAATGAAGGCCGTAAGGGAAAAATATCAGCCGCACGTACATCCCTATGTCCCTTGGGATCGCGGCCAGGCGCAAACACAATTCACCGGGGGAGGCCATGATGGCGCCCAGAAGTGACGCCCCGGTCACGATACGGCGCCCGATGAGCAAGGCGCCGGCAGCCAGGGCAAAAAGGCCCCAGGCGCGAAAATCCTTCCGCCCGCGCCAGCAGTCAATGACCACGACAAGGGGCACAAACAGCAACGCCTGTTCCTTGCCCAAACATGCCGTCACAAAACATAATAAAGCGGCCGCATACCATTTGTTAAGATACGCATGGAGCGCCAATAAAACACCCATGGCCATCCAAAGATTGGAGATTCCGGAAATGCAGCTGACCGCCTCGGTCTGCACCGGATGGACCAGGAAAATACAGGCCACCACCCAAGCCGCCCCCCTCTTGAAGCCCAATTTTTCCAGAAGTCCGAAAAGCAAAAGGCCGTTGACCGTGTGCACGATCACATTCAGCAGATGAAAACCAAAAGCATGGGGGCCGAAAAGGCGGTATTCAAGGCGGTACAGGACCTCTAATAACGGGCGGTAATAGGTGTTAAGTCCGGCCGCGACCTTGGGCGCCTGAAAAGCCCCGTACCAATGCCCGAGGTCCGCGATGTGCGGGTTACGGAGGATAAAAATGACGTCGTCATGGACGAAAGGATGCCGCAGGGCGTTACAAAAGGCAAGCAATCCGAAGAAAAACAGCGACAAAAAGCAACCGGCAGTACTCATGGGCCGCTTAGCCTCAGACCCCCAAGTCCTTTTTAAAACGGGCGGAAAAAGATTTGATCTCTTCAAAATACCCATCGATGGATGAAGCCACCCCTTGCATGCCGTCGGTCTTATTTTCCTTGGCCAGGGTCTCCAATTGAAGGCAGGCGGCATACATGGGCTTGGCGGAAATGTTCCCGGAGGCCCCCTTCATGGAATGGGCGACCTCCTTGATCTTGGCGATATCTTGGGCAGCGATGGCTTCTCCCAGGGCTTTGCGTTTGATCACAAAATCTTCAATATAAATGTCAAGAAGTTCATTCAGCAATTCCTTGTCGTCCTGCACGCGTTCCAATACGTCCTTTAGATCAATGATCTCTTCACTCATATAGACCTTTCATTAATTTTTCCCGCCCGGTACGGCGGGAACCATATTAATCCTTCAATCTCCGGGTGACCAGATTGACGATCTCCTCATACAGCAATTGACGGTCGATGGGTTTGGACACGTACCCGTCCATCCCCGCGCCCAGGTATTTTTCCCTGTCCCCGGCCATGGCGTTGGCCGTCATGGCGATCACCGGCACGTGCAGGCCTGTCTGTTTTTCTTCCCGGCGGATGACCGCCACGGTCTCGACACCTCCCAAGACCGGCATGCTGTCATCCATCAGGATCACATCGAAAGTCTGATCGTTCAAAATATTCAATGCCTCCTGGCCGTTGGCGACGGCGGTCACCTGCCATCCCAATTTCTCCAGGATCTTGATGGCAATGCGTTGGTTGACCATATTGTCTTCCGCCAACAAAATACGCAAATGGTGCAGTTCCGGCGGAAGCGAAGAGCCTGCAGGCTGGTCGCCTGCTTTTTGCTCACCGGCGCCATGGCCGAACACATCAGCTTTATACCCGAAAATGATGTTAAATCGAAATGTGCTGCCTTCGCCTTCCTTACTGTCGACCTCAATGGACCCCCGCATCATCTCCACGATCTTTTTACAGATGGCCAACCCCAGGCCGGTGCCTCCATAACGCCTGGCCGTGGTATTATGCGCGTCGGTAAACACATCGAAAATATGGGGCAAATTCTTGGGCGAAATGCCGATGCCGTTATCAATGACCTCGAAGGCCAGCTCGCAATCTTTTTCTCCCTGCGATTTTACCTTGACATTGACGGTCACCTTGCCTTTATGGGTGAACTTGACGGCATTGTTGACCAAATTCACAAGGACCTGGCGGAGTCTGACGGGATCGCCGATCAAGAGCCTCGGCGTGGCCGGGTCGATGGACCAGACAACATCGATCCCTTTGTTCCTGGCCAGGACCATCAACCCCTTACATACATTCTTGACGATGTCAGGCACATTGATCTCGATTTCTTCAACCACCACCTTTCCCGCCTGGGCGCGGGAAAGATCAAGGATGTCATTGATGAGGGAGAGCAAGTTGTCGGCTGCATCCTTAGCCACCTTCAAATTATCTATTTGTTCCTCATTCAAAGAGGTGTCGAGCGTCAGGTCGATCATGCCGATAATGGCATTCATGGGCGTGCGCACTTCGTGCGACATCTTGGCCAGAAAAACGCTTTTGGCATTATTGGCCTCTTCCGCGGCGAGCTTCGCCTGCACGATCAATTCTTTGGCACGCTTTTGCTCGGTAATGTCCTGCAGCATCCCCACGGAACCGACAATGTTGCCCTGCTCATCCTTAAGGATGTTGACCGACAAATCCACATCGATGATGGTGCCGTCTTTGCGCATGGCCCTGGTTTCCAAATGGTGTTTAAAGCCGCTTTGGCGTATGTTCAACGAACGAATGGCTTTCCATTCCTCAGGCGGGTACAAGGTGTTGACGGGTCTCAACAGCAGGTCCTTGACGCCCATGCCGAAAAGCTGCTCGGCAAATTTGTTCCAGGAAACGATCCGCTCCTTTTCGTCCGTCATGGTGATGGCCGCGGCGGAGTTGTCCAAAATGATCCTCAATTTATTCTCCGACTCACGCATCTGGTGCTCGGCCAATTTTTCGCGCGTAATATCATACAAAATGCCGATAGACCCGACCACCCGGCCGCTTTTGTCTTTTAAAACGGAAATGGAGGCGCTGACATCCAGCAGGGACCCGTCCTTACAGATGACCTTGGTGTCGATGTTGGAAAGCATACCGTGATGGCGGATGTTCAACGAACGAAACCGCTTCCATTCCTTGGGAGGGTACAGGATGCTGACAGGCTGGTTGAATAAATCCGCCCTGCTCATGCCCAGCATCTTCTCGGCCATGGGGTTCCAGGCCACAATACGCTCCTTGCTGTCGGTCACGGTGATGGCGGAGGGGGAATTGTCAAAAACAATCTTAAAAAGCTGTTTGGACTCGATTAAATCCTGCTCAATTTGCTGCTCGATCTTGAAATCCCTGGATTTTTTCATATTTTATTCTTGGTAAATTGGACATTTTTGGCGATCGCAAAGACGGTGAAAACCCCTATGATCGAAGCCAAAAAGAAGAGACAGATCTTGAACACATGCACCCATCCCGCATGAAATCCGGCGGGTTTAATGGCATGCATAGCCAGAAAAACCAAAAAAACGATGGGAAGAAGGACAAAGCCGCAGATAAGGAAAACAAAAAGAGAGAACAGGCAGGCGATCAAAATGACACAAAGATTGTAGCCCAATAAAGACTTCTTGGACATTTTGCTGGCAGCAATTCCGATACGGCGCATGGCTATTATCCTACCACTTAAAATTTAGAGCGCCAACTATATTATCTCTCAAATTTTACCACATTCTGCCACCAGGCGTGGCTGTCCCAGGACCTGGCCCGTCGCCATAACCGCCTGGCAGTCATCGTCTTAAGATAATCGGGCGCACGCTTGAAAAAGGTCCTGGCCGCCGGATAACCGTTATCCACATATTCCTTAGCCTGGATAAGACACTCTAAAATATCCGCATCCCGGGCCACGATGCTCTCGCGTGAGAGCTGACGGTCATAATCCTGCCGCATGGCCTGTAAAGCATTTTTAAGCTTCTTATCCAAATGGGAGATCTGGTCGGCAAAGGCCTTCTGTTCCGCATGGCGGAAATCGATGTAACGATGCCCCATTTTATGGAGATCATTGATGCGCGCCTCATGGATATCGTTAAAAAGCGTCATGGTCACGACCTTGAAGCAATCGGCCTTCTCGCCATGGGCGATGCAGTAGCCGATGACCGCGCAGCGGAAGCAATGTTCTGCCACGGTCTCAGGGTTTTCGATGCCGGCCACCCACCAGCCGCTTCGCTTCACGCGTTTTAAAAGCCCGGCCTCGGCGAAAAAATTAAGAATTGCCGTTTCGGGAAGGATTTTCTTATCTTTTCTGGCGGATGATTTCATAGCACACCATGGACGTCGCGTGCGCGACATTTAAAGACATGCGTTGATTTTTCATGGGGACCATCACCTGCATATCTAATTTTTTAAGGATGATGTCCCGCAATCCCTTTTCCTCGGAACCCATGACCAGCCCCAAAGGAAACTGCAATCCGGTCCCTGTAAGGCTGCCGGCGCCTTCGACAACGGTCCCCAGGATCCAGAACCCCATTTTCTTGGCTTTCTCAATGGCATTACCCAAATTAGCCACCCTGGCCACACTCAAATAATTCTCGCCGCCGCAGGCCACCCTTAACACCGATTCGGTGACGCCGACCGATTCCGTAGTAGGCAGGACAATGTCGAAACCGCCCAGGGCCCCGCAGGTGCGGATGATGCCGCCCAGGTTTTGCGGGTCGTTGAGCTTGTCCAGGAAAACCGGTGTGCGCTTTTTATCAAGCGCCTGTTGGAGCAGTTCATCAATGGACATGTAGACAAATTCGCCGATCTCCGCCAGAATGCCCTGGGTGTTCAAATTTTGGGCCATACGCTGGATCTTGGAATGCGGCACCGTCGCTACACTGATCCCCCATTGATGGCATTTCTTGCGGACATAGGTCAAGTCCGCATGGCACTCATCGATCATGAGGCGCTGGATGGATTTCGGATTGGCCTTGAGCCGTTCGATGACCGGATTTTTGCCGTACAGTTTCATTTTTTAATCCCCAATCGCAAATAGAATAAGGGTCTCAGGATGCTCCACCAGCTGACGATAGGGACCATCTTGGTATATCCGCCCAATTTTTTGGGCGGATAGATCTTGGTCACAAAAGCTTCCTTATATTTATAGCCCAGCGTGATCACCTTCCATAATATATACGGCTCCAGCTCATAGGTGTTGAGCCAATCCTGGTTGAGATTGATGCGTTGATCGTCAAAAAGGCCGAGCCGGATGGCCCTGAAACCGTTGGTGGTGTCCGTCAGGCGGCGGCCGGTAAAAAGAGAAAACACAAAAGGGTGCAGCCGGGTGGCGAACTTTCTGTAAAAAGGCATCTGCCCGCCTGATCCCACCTTTCCCAAATAACGGGAACCTTGCACCAGATCGCAGCCTTCATCGATAACGGGCCCAAGCAATTGAGGGATCTCTTCGGGATTGTCCTTGTCATTGCCTGCCATGATGACGATGATCTCATAGCCGTTGTTTCTGGCATATTCGATCCCGGTGCGGATGGCCGCTCCCACCCCGCGGCGTAGAGGATGTATGATGGTCTTAACGCCGCGGTCTTTAAAGGACGCGATCATTTCGGTCGTGCCGTCATCGGAGCCGTCATCCACGATCAAATAATCCGCCTGGGACGGCATCCGGCTCCTGAGGAACCGTTCAATGACATTGCCCAGTTTGACCTTCTCGTTATACGCAACCGGCACTACTAAAATCTTAGGCGTCATAAGGAATGATCTTGTTATTGCTCATCCGGTAGGATGCGCCGCAGGCGCATTTGAACTGATCATTCAAGGTGCGGCCGCAACGGCAGGCATATCCCGTCATGCGCGCCGGATTCCCGACGACAATGACGTAATCTGGGACATTTTTGACAACTACGCTCCCTGCACCCACGACCGCGTACGCCCCGATCGTGATCCCGCACATGACCGTGGCATTGGCGCCTATCGTCGCCCCCCTGGCCACCAGGGTCTTTTCCAGGGTCCAGGCGTCCCCACGATGACTGCGTGGATTGCGGTCATTGATAAAGGCAACCCCGAAAGAGATAAACGCGTCGTCTTCGATCGTCACTCCGTCGAAAACCGCCACCCCGTTCTTGACGGTCACGTGGTCGCCGATGACCGCACCTTTTTCGATATAACAGCCATCGCCGACATTGCAATGCGCGCCGATGACCGCACCTTCCATGATATTGGCATTGGCCCAGATGCGACTTCCCTCGCCGATCTGCGCTTTCGGATGCACCATGGCCCGTTCATGCTTGAAAAACTTCATAAATTGACCACTTCTCCCCTGCGGTTGATGGACTCACCGATAGCCGCCAAAGTGCGCACCACGTCTGCGGCTTTGCCCGCATCCGCCAGCAAAGGCGGCTGGTTTTTCTCCACGCATTGTAAAAAATATTGAGCCTGCGCTTTCAAAGGCTCGTTAAACCCGATCTTGGGGATCGTAATGCTGCCTTCACGGGAAAGCAACTGGAATTCTCCATAAGTTTCATAGTAGACAGAGGTCTTTTCCACATGTTTGTCATAAAGTTTGATCGGGCCTTCGGTATCCAGGTCGTCCCAGGCCACCATTTTCTGGTTTCCCACGACGGTGATCTGGCGCACCTTCTTAGGGTCCAGCCAGCTGACGTGCACATTGACCATGATATTGTCCGGATAATCGATGGCGGCGAATCCCAGATCATCCAAATGACCGCCCAGGCATTTATGCCCGCGCGCCGAGACAGATAGCGGCGCGCTGTCAAAAAGAAAATTGAAGATAGCAATGTCATGCGGGGCCAGGTCCCAAAGGGCATTGACATCGTAACGGAAAGGCCCCAGATTTGTGCGCTGGGAATGCGCGTAATGGACCTTGCCTATTTCGCCTGACTGGATATATTCACGCAATTTGACGATGCCCTGATTGAAGATGAAAATATGCCCGGTCATCAATATCCTCTCCAAGGACCTGGACACATCGCCTAACTGCAGGCATTCTTCCGGCCGCATGGCCAACGGTTTTTCACAAAGCACATGCTTGCCCGCCTGCAGGGCTTCCAGGGTGATCTTAAAATGGAAATTGGTGGGCACGGCGACAACCACGGCGTCGATGCCGGGATTTTTAAGGATATCATTATGGTCTTTGGTGGTTTGGATTTCAGGAAAAAGGGCCTTGATGGCTGACAGACGTTTTTCGTCGAGGTCCGCGACCATCAACACCTTGGAATTGGCCAACTGGGAAAAAACGCGTATGTGATTTGGTCCCCAATGTCCGCAGCCGATGACGCCGATAGAGATCATGATTTGCCGCCCCTGGTTTAAATTCAACCCATTATACTTAAAACTGTCCTAAACCCAAAATCTTTATTTACGGAATATTCCCTGATATCCCCTTGTTGCTTGCCAGGCAAAGCTAAGTTAGACATATTCCCTATTGCTTGCCCGGCAGCAGTGGTTTAGAATGTCGGCATGTGGCAAAGGAGAATAAAAATCATTTTCCTGGCCTGCGTGATCTTTGCCGCGGCCTTTGACCTCTGGCGGGCCTATGCCCAGGCTGTTTTCCAGTTCCAGGACCACGCCACCGTCCCCTTGCACAGTCTGGGATATCCATTTATGGGCCTGGAAAGTCTTTTTAAGGACGTCCCTGGGGTCGGCTATTACACCGATCAAACGATAGATTCCGGCAACCCCCTGGCCACCGCCCAATTTGAACTGGCCCAATATATGCTGGCCCCGACGGTGCTGGACTTGAACCATCCCCGATGGCGCTGGGACATCTTTGCTTGCACCAGTCCCCAGACGGCCCTGGAGGCCATCAAACGCCTGGGGCTCGTTCCTTTGAAAACGAACCACGGCATCATTTTGGCTTATAACCCTCGTGGCATCGATTGATGATTTATTTGCTTGGTCTCCTTATTAGTTTGACGGCAGGCCTTCTTTTTATCCGCGTGTTCGCATCCAAACGCCTCGAAGCTGTGCTGCATCTTCTACTGGCCTTGAGTTTGGGCCTGGGGCTCGTGGGTACATCCGCCTTTTATGTGCATATTCTTTTAAACCAATTCAACCGCTTTATTCCCGTCGCGGTCGTCCTGTCCGGGACCCTCGTCTCATTTTTTATAAAACCTTTTTCTCTTCCGCAATTGCGGATGACCAAAGCCCATGCCTTGGGCCTGTTGGTCTTGGGTCTCATCGCTGTTCCTCTGGCTGTCTGCGCCCACTATTATCCCTTCGGCGGATGGGACGCGTGGTCCTGCTGGAATCTGAAAGCAAAATTCATCTTTCTGGGTCATGAGCACTGGAAGGAAGTCCTCGCCCCCAGTTTTTGGCGCAGCAATACGCAATATCCCCTGCTTTGGCCCCTGATCAATGTATGGTTTTGGGACCTGGGGGGCAAATTCAGCCAGGCCGTACCCATGCTCAATAGTGTTGTCATCGCCCTGTTGACCGCCGGGGTATTGTTTTTCGGACTGCTGGAACTGACCGGCCGTATGTGGCCGAACCTCCTGGCCGTTTTCATCATCATGGCCGTGCCCTTCAATATCATTTTATACGCCAGCCAATACAGCGACAGCCTGCTGGGCCTTTACCTGTTGTCCTCCTTCCTGTGCCTGCTGCTGGCGGAGAAATATAATGAAGCAAACTTCAGAATATTAAGCATGGTATTTTTGGGATTGATGAGTTTTGCCAAAGATGAAGGCCTGGCAGCTGCTGTGATCGCGGCCTTCGTTATTTATTGGCACCTGCTGCCTAAAAAGAATGGGGTTGGGCTCAAAGCATTTTGGAAAGACAATGGCAAGTTGATCTTCTGGTTTATCGTCGCGGCCCTGCCGACTGTTATTTTCAAACTGTTTCTTGCGCCTAAAAACGTGGCTTTTATCAACGGATTGGTGTCGGCGGATAAACCCACCGATTGGGCACGCTTGGCCGTCATTGCAGTTTATCCCTGGTTTGAGTTTATATCGGCCAAATGGGGCGGATTTTGGCTTCTGGCTGCAGGCGGCATCTTATTGGCCGGGAAAAAATTGTGGCGGACGGCCGCGGGTACAATCGGATTGACTCTGGTGTTCTATCTGGGTGTGGTTCTGGCTTATTATGCGCTGAATACTTACTTTGAAATCGGCTGGTGGATGTCAACGACCCTTTCACGCATCCTCTTTGCTCTTTTGCCTACGGTCGTCTTATGGATAGGATACGGCCTGGAAACTTAAGGCCGCTTGATCTTCTTGATCTTATATTTTAATACTCCCGCCGGGACCTTGATCTCCAGGGTCTCCCCCGCCTTGTGCCCCAAGAGGCCTTGGCCTATGGGTGAATGGATGGAAATCTTGTTTTCATCGTAATTGGCCTCTTCCGGCGAGACCAGCATATAGGTCAATTCTTCGTCGTTGTCCACATCCTGCATGGTGACAATGGCGCCGATGAATATCTTGTCGGCGGGAATGTTCTCGTTCTCGATGATGCGCACGTTGGCCAGCCTGCCTTCCAGTTCGGCAATGCGTGCCTCATTATGCGCCTGCGCCTCCTTGGCCGCATCATATTCCGCGTTCTCTGAAATATCTCCCTGGGCGCGGGCCTCGCCGATGGCTTTGGCGATCTTTTGGCGCTCGACGGACTTGAGGGTTTCCAATTGGGACTGAAGTTTTTGAAACCCTGCCTTGGTCAGGTAAACTTCGTTTCCCATTTTACATCGCCTCAATGGCCTTCATCATGATCGGGACAACGGCCTGCGCCTCTTCCTTGCTCAAACGGCCCAACTTGGTGAAGCTCCACTGGCCGTCGATCTGGTTCTCGCGGGTGATCTGCAGCTTCTTGGGCGCCCCATTATAGGAATAAACGCCGACACTGATGCGGGTGTTCGTAAAGTCGATGACCTCCTTGAAGGAAGACACATCCAGTGATTGATCGTAAGGCATTTGCTTTTGTCCTTTCTTTAAACGATTACGACAGCCCCGGCAAATTAAACCCGGGCATGTTCTTCATTTTATTGGCCGCTGCCTGCTGGGAACGTTTTACGGCGGTATTCAAATTCTTCAACAGGTCCATTTGAATGCGGTTCTTATTGCCGGCATTTAAAAGGCTTTCATCGATCTCGATGGACTGGAATATCTGCGCCCCGTTGACGACAAGCTTGATGCCCCTGCTCTCCGAGACCTCAATGATGGTGGCTTCCAGCTCTTTTTTGAGTATGTCCGCCTGTTTCTTCATTTCCATTAACTTTTTGACTTGATCTAACATGCGCAACTCCTGTTGGAAATTCTAAATTATATATAAACTATGGAAAGTACTTTATACCCCAAGTTTCAATTTTTTGCAAGCAATAACCTTTATTGCAGTCTCAGAGCCATGGTGTATAAGCTCGCCACCAAAAACTTTTGAAGGAACGCAATGATCAACCAGGCGATGATCGGCGAAATATCAATGGGCATCGGCGGCAACAGGCGGCGGATCGGCTCCAGCACAGGGTCCGTGACGCGAACCAGGAACTGGACGATGGGATTGAACGGGTCAGGATTGACCCAGCTTATCAGGGCCCGGATCAGGATCAGCCACCACATGATCGTCAAAAAGGCGTCGATCACCCAGGCCAAGGCATCCACAAAATTACCAAAAACAAACATAAAAACCACCTTCCTTAAAAATTAACGAAACCTAAAAAACTTTAAACAAATTGCCTTCCAGTAATCTTTCATTGATTCTGTTGAGGAGTTCCTTGGTTTTATAGGAAACATCCTTCCAGTCATGCAGCACGTCCTGGACGCCTTGGCTGGTCCCCTGCAGGGAAATGGCCGTCCTGGTGATGACTGCGGCCATGTCCTCCACGTCCAGCGGGTCCTCGCCGATAATCGGCGCGGTGGGGTCAAACGGTTTTAGAGCGTGGTCCTCGCTGATCTCGATGAGCTTCTGGCCCAGGACCCCTTCCGTCCTGATGCTGACCCTGGAACATTTAAGGAACTCGAATTCATATTTTTTGTAAATGTCCATGGTCACCTTGAGGCTTCGCCCTTCGATGGGCTGCCTCAGAAAATCGACCGACCCCACCACCCCCACATCAACCCCGGAAATGCGGATGGGAGAACCCTCGACCAGGCCGCCGACCTGGTTAAAAAGGGCGATCACCTGGAATTTTGGTTCTGTCAGTCCGCGGTCGATGCCGATCACAAAAATACTGACTGCGATCAGTGCCAGACCTGCGATAAAAAACAAGCCCGCCGTTATTTTCTTAATACTCCCGCCGTTGTTCTCCATGATCCTCCCTGTCCGCCTAAGTTTTTGAGCAGGCCCCGAGTCTGGGGACGTCTCCGGGGGCAGGCCTTACGAAGTCGCTGCCTGCAAAAATTCCTGCACAAACGGTTCTTTCGATTCCTTTAATTGCCGGGCCGTTCCCTCGGCCGCGATACGGCATTCATTAATAATCAGGAGCCTGGTGGCGATCCGCAGCGCATTGCCCACATCATGGGATGTCATCACCGTGGTGGAGCCGATTTGCCGGGACACGTGGCAAATCAAATCCGAGATGTCCCGGCTGCGGATAGGATCCAGGCCGGAGGTCGGCTCATCACATAAAAGGACCTTGGCCCCCAGCACAATGGCCCGGGCCAAACCCACTCTTTTTTTCATGCCGCCGCTCAACTCTCCCGGTATTTTGGATTCCACCCCCTGAAGGTCCACCAGTTTCAAAACTTCGCGCACACGCGCGGCCACCTCCACTTTTGAAAGCCTGGTATGTTCCCTCAACGGAAAAGCCACATTATCATAAATATCCATAAAATCGTACAAGGCCCCTTCCTGGAACAGATATCCCATATCATGGCGCACCTTCAAGAGCTTCTCTTCACTTAAAGAACCGATGTCCACACCATTGATAATGACTTCTCCCCGGTCCGGACGGATAAGTCCGATCAAATGTTTCAGGAGCACGGTCTTTCCGGCACCGCTTAAACCTAAAACGGCAAGTATCTCACCCCGGGCCACATTAAAAGAGATGTTTTCCAGCACCTGCTGGCCGCCCAACTGCTTATACAGGCCTTCGACTTTAATCATAATCCCGCCGTTCCCAATAACGGAACTTATTTTTATCAAATTTCGTATAAATGCGGCTGTAGGGCTGAGTGTCGATTTTTGCCACAAAAACCTGCACCCCTCTGTATTCACCGACCTCGTAAACTTCCGAATCGCTCATGACCTCGTAATCATCGACGGGGTACCATTTGTCCCCTTCGAATTGGATGGGCTGGCCATTGCGGATCCACCCCGCTTCGACCGCCGGAGCCGGATAACTTTGCACATCACCGCCGTTTTGGGAAGGCGCCGACGCACAGCCGGCCGTCAATGCCATGAGCGCCAACCCTATTGCCATGGTAAGGAGTCTTCGCCGATCGTTCATACGTCACCCCCAAAATGTTAAAATGATCTTGGTCAAAACAGTATTGGATATGATCACCGCAATATAGGAATACGCCACCGCCTTGGTGGTGAAACGTCCCACACCCACGGCCCCGCCTCGCGTGAAAAACCCCTGATAGCTGCAGATCCATGCGATGATGACGGCAAAGAAAAAGACCTTGATAAACCCGCTGAAGAAATCCACGTAACCAACCGCTTCCAGGGTCTCGTGGATATAAAACGGCCCGGGCGTATGCGCCTGGGTCACGGCGATCAAGTAGCCTCCGGCAATGCCGAAGAATTCAGAAATAATGACCAGCACCGGCAATACCAGGAAACAAGCCAGAAACCGCGGGACCACCAAATACTCAAGAGGGTCGACCCCCATGGCGCGCGTCGCCAGGATCTGGTCATGGGTGGCCATCGTCCCCAATTCCGCGGTCATCCCCGCTCCGGCCTTGCCGGAAAAAATAAGCGAGGTAAAAACAGGGCTGAGTTCCCTGATCAGGGACAACGCCACAAGCCGCGCGATAAACTCCTTGGCGCCGAAGCGCTGCAGGGTGATAGAACCCTGCAATCCCAGCACAGCCCCCGTGGCCAGCGACGTCAGGATGACGATGACCGTCGTCTGCACACCCTGCTCGTACATCTGGTCCAGAACAGCGCCCCACCGCACCCGGCCGCGGGCGATCAGGGAGCAGATGTTCCCTAAAAAGAAAATGGCCTCGCCGGTGCTGTGCAGATGTGCATAAACGCTTTTGAGCAAACGGTCCGTCATTACTTTTCTTTCAGCCAAAGGCGGCGGAGTTCTTTGTTGATCATCTCCTGCCGGATTAAAGATATGTTCTTGGCGGCGGATCCCCCTGAAGAGAACTCTCCCCTTGAGAAGCAGGACGCTGTCCCCTTTGTAAAAGCCGCCACCTTCATCACCCTGGCGCCCAAACTGCGCGCGTATAGGAATATGTCCTTGTCATCGGATACAACCACACAGGTTTTTATTTCCTGGTCCTCCCGGACCATGCGTTTGATGGCGTCGTCCGCCGATCCTTGCGAAAAGATCACCCGTATCTCCTGCTGGAGCATGGAGCCCATCTGGTCCGAATGCCCATCAAAGACAACGGTGACCTTGTTATTCACGCTTCCCTGCGGGCGTGCGGTGTCAATCCATTTTAAAAGAGCGCGGCGTCCCTCTTCAAGAGGAAGTTTGTCGAAGTCAGGGACTTGTTTGAGAATATTGTACCCGTCCAGAAGGTAATGTAGAGACATAAATCAACCCGCATAAAAGCCCGTTAAGGATGTTAAACGCAGAATTCACCAGGCTTAAGCCCCCCGCCATCTCCTTGGACACTCCTACCAAAGGAAGCAAATAGACCCAGCCGATCTCCCTGAAACCAAGTCCGCCGATGGAAGGCAGGCATGTCACGACACAGACAATAGGAGAAAAGATAATAAAGTAGACCAGGGAGACGTTCATATGCATGCCTAAGGCCGTCAAATAAAATTCGAATGCCAGGACGATCTGGGCGAGAATGGAAATCATGATGGCTTCCCAGCCGTTTCTTTGCCTGCCCTTTAAAAGCACGATGTCATAGTGCATCCTCATCAGGTTTTCCCTGACCTTGGGCCAGGCATGAAAAGCCCTGCACGCAAAAGAAAAAATCCGGTGGCTGAAGAGCACGACAACAAAAGCCCCCGAGGTTACGCTGAGTGCCAGGATGGCCCCGATGACCAGTTTATTTTTAATGATGCCGTGCCCCAGAAGATAAGCCGCTACGGCCAGGATGACGATGCCCGCAAACCCCGATAAACGGTCCAGGACGATGGAAGCAAATATTTTAGGCTTATGTCCGGTCTCCTGGGCGAGTCCCAGGCCCCTGATCACATCGCTTCCGACGCTGGAGATGGGCGCCAGGCCGCAGAATTGCGATATGAAATACCAGCGCATGCTGGAAAAACTTTTAGGTTGAAGTCCCAGGGCTTTCATCAGGATCCGCCACCTCCAGACGATCAGAAAATTGATCAGGAAAAAAATAACGCCGGCGGCGCTCATATAGCGCATGTCCGAATCCTTGATAGCCAGCCATATGTGCCTGTAATCAATGGTCATGAAAAGCCAGGTCAGCAAACCCAGACTTAAAAGAAATGGAAGCGCCGTGGTAAAAATATTCCTGTGTTTTGCCGTCATGGGGCCGTCCTTCTTTGGGCCGCTTGGAATCCCCGTTCGGCAATATAGGAACTGCGCACGAGGGGGCCGCTTTCTACGTGCACGAAACCCATCTCCAGGCCTTTTTGGCGCCAATACTCGAAGGCCCCGGGGGAATAGAACTTCTCCACCGGCAAATGGCGTTTGGTCCTGGTGGGTGCCAGGTATTGGCCGATCGTCAGGATTCGGCAGCCGGTTGCGAGAAGCTCTTTCATCACCTCAAGGATTTCCTCATCGGTCTCGCCGAGACCGAGCATCACGGACGATTTAACAAAGCTGCCGGGGTTAAGTTTGCTAAAGGCCCGAAGCACCGCCAAAGACCTCTCATGCAAGGCTTGCGGACGGACACGGGGACTCAGGCGCCTGACCGTCTCGATATTATGCGCGATCACTTCAGGCGCGGCTGCGCTTAATATTTTCAGAGACTCTTCTTTAGCGGAAAAATCCGGAACCAGTACTTCGATTTTCACTTCCGGCGTAAGGGACCGGATGGCCGCGATCGTTCGGACGAACTGGCCGGCCCCTTCGTCCTCGACATCGTCACGCGCCACCGACGTTATCACCACATAACGCAAGGCCAGTTCTTTGACCGCCAGCGCCACGTTTTGAGGTTCCTCTGCATCCACGAGATCCGGACGTCCGGCGGGGACTGAACAAAAACGGCAGGCACGGGTGCAGGTCCCCCCCAAAATCATAAAAGTCGCCACTCCTTCTTTCCAGCAGGTCCCCATGTTGGGGCAATGGGCGCTTTCACAGACGGTGTGCAGGCGGCCGGCCTTAAAAAGGGCCTTCATGTCCCTGATCTTATCCATGTCCGGGACCTCCACCCTGAACCACTCCGGCAGCTTCACCAGACCGGAATCAAATTTTTGTCCTGTAAGCATCGTCATCACCTAAGACCTTGCCGACATAAGAACCGTTTTTAAGCTGCGATAAAATTTTCGAACGGTCCCTGGGGTTCAAATAGTCCAGGATCAATTTGCCCTGGAGGTGGTCATATTCATGCTGGAACACCTTGGCCACAAGCCCGTTTAACTGCGCCCGCACGCGGCGGTTGGCGGCGTCGATATATTCCACCCAAACAGTTTTGGCGCGCTTGACATCCACCAGCACCCGGGGAATGCTCAGGCATCCTTCTTCCATGACGTCGTGGCCGACAGATTTGACGATCTTGGGATTGACGACGACAAAGGTTTCCTTGCCCGTGTCCACCACGAAAATCTGTTCATTGATGCCCACCTGGGGCGCTGCCAGTCCCACCCCTTTATAGGCGGCCATGGTCTCAAACATCGCTGAAATCAGCATGCGCTCGACCGGCCCGACCTCCTTGACCGGCTTGGATTTTGCCTCCAGGCAAGGGTCGCCGTAAAGCCTGACTTTTAAAGGACCGAATTCCATCTATTTTAAGACTTTTTTATTTTATTTGAAGGGCCAAGATATACGATTTTGGGTACAAGGTGCCTGGCTTCATCGGCTTCCAGCAGACCATAACTTAAAATGATCACCCGGTCGCCGACGTAGCCGTGGCGCGCCGCAGGCCCGTTTAAACAAACCACACCAGAAGCGGGATTGCCCGCGATCACATACGTTTCCAGGCGGTGCCCGGAGCTTTCATTGAGCACATGCACTTTTTCACCCGGGATGATACCGGCGGCCTTGAGGACATCGGAATCAATGGTGATGCTGCCTTCATAATGCAGCTCAGCCTGGGTGATGGTGGCATGGCTAATTTTGGATTTCAACACTTCGATGAACATAACTGCTCCTAAACATTAAAGATGGGGGTTGATCTTTGCCAACAGCCTGTCTTTAGGCAGGGCCCCCACGATCTGGTCCACCGGCTTGCCGCCTTTAAAGATCAACAGCGTCGGAATAGACATGACGTTGAATTCCCCTGCCAATTGGGGGGATTCATCCACATTGACCTTTGCTATCTTCATTTTACCCTGCAACTCCGACGATAACTGATCGATAACAGGGGCGATCATCTTGCACGGGCCGCACCATTCCGCCCAAAAATCGACCAGCACGGGCTGCGTCGATTTGACGACCTCAGCTTCAAAATTCTTTTCATCCAAATGTAAAGCACCCATAACAATCCTTTCGTTGGCAATAAAAAATCCCAATATTGATCCTTTGGGAAAGGTAGACCTATTATATAATCAGAAAAGACATATATCAAATATTATCACACGTTTACATGTTCATTCCTTAATTCTAAAATATAAAACTTATATCAATGGGCCAATAAACGGCAGATCTGTCCTATAAAAATCCCCTCATAAGCGCCGAGGCTGTGCCCCAGAATGGCCAGCAAGAGCCCCACGCAGGCGAAGCCTGGTTGGTAGATTTCCGCCACCACCGGCGCGGAAACCAGTCCCGCGATATTGGACATGGACGCTGTGGCCACCAAGAATAACGGAGCCCGGATGAGCCTTGCCGTGGCGAGCAATACGGTAAAATGGACGGCTATGACCAGCACCCCGGCTACGATCAAAATACCGGCCGTGGCGGCATGGCTCAAACTGGCGCGGGCGCCGATCGAGGTCAGTACAAAATATAATATCCATTTTCCGGTTTTGTCGCTGCCGGTAGGCGCAATACGCCTGACAGTCGTCATGGACATGACAATTGCCGTGGTGGAAACCAGGATGATGCTCCAGGCGTAAGGCGAAAGCACCGCCGGCAAATACACAGACAATGCCCGGCAGCATCTTGAAACGATCAGGGCCAATCCTATCATTAACACCGCCTTGGGCCAATGCACGGGCTGTTTATCGGTTTTGGAAAAACCCCTGGTACGTTGGGCCAGATCATCCAGGATCCGGCGGTCGGCACGGTTGAAATCATCGAATTTCTTTTGCTGCGATGCCAGGGCGACCAAAATCCCCATCCACGTATAAGGCACAATGGTGTCCACAATGACCATCGGCAGGAAAACGGAGTCCGGCGCGTTCAACGCTTCCTTGACCGCGATCATATTGGCGCTGCCCCCGGTCCAGGAAGCGGACAAGGCGCCGAACCCCGACCAGAATTGCGCCCCTACCAGGGGCTTGAACACAACGAAGCTTATGACCATGCCAAGCCAGATGCCGATTGACCCGGCAAAAAACATCACCAGTGACTTGGGGCCAAGACGCCAGACAGACTTGATGTCCAGGTTGAGCAGCAGCAGAAACAGCGCCGGAGGCAGGAGATATTCGGTGATCCGGGCGTATAACGGGCTTTTGGGGTCGATGAGGCCGCAGGTGGACAGGACCATGGGCAGAAAATAGATCCAGAACATCGACGGGAGAAACTTGAACAGGAATTTCGTGCGCTCATGCCCGGCCAAATACAGAACGCCCGCCTCAACGGACAACAAAATAAGAATAAGAAAGAAATAATTATGGATCATAAATGAAGGGAATAAATTTGATTTTTTCTGTCCCCTGGTATTCGGCCATAGTATTTCCCTCGCAGGCACGCTTTGCCCGCGTCCAGCGACGCGGCAACGCTCGTGCCCGGGAAGATTTGCCGCGGCCGAATACGCAATATTACAAAAATAAATCCGTACGTTATAAGGGATAAGTTTGTTCTTTTGGCAACAGTAAATTTTTTAGCCAAAGCATGAGACCTTTGGCGGCCCCGCCATAGGCGGGGCAAAAAACGAGCGAAGCCTGTTGCCAAAAAACAAACTTATCCCTTATATGTAATACCGATACCGGCTTTGACCCTGCTTAAATCGTAAACCCCGTCGTGGGAAAGATACGGATTGCGGGCGGTTTCGCCTTTGATGAAAAACGGCGTGTCCAGGTCGATGAAATCAAAATAACCCAGACCCGCCGCCAGGTGCGCCGAGGCCGTCATGGCGAGATTCGATTCCATCATCCCGCCGATCATGAGCTTAATGCCTGCGGCATGGGCTATGCGGCTGATTGCCAGCGCATGCACCAGCCCGCTCTTCATCAATTTAATATTAACGGCGCCTGCCGCTTTTTCCTTGATGATGCTAAGCACATCAGCCACCGATGAGCATGATTCATCCGCACAGACACACACCCTGGATTCGCGCGTGACTTTCTTTAAACCCTCCCAATCGGCCTTGGGCACGGGTTGTTCGATCAAATCCGGTACGATGCCGATCTTGCTTAAACTCTTTAAAAACTGCAAGGTCTGACGGGCAGAATATCCTTGATTAGCATCCAGGATGATCTTAGAACGGGCGGTGATGCGGCAGACAGCTTCCACGCGCTTGAAATCCAGGTCCATATCACGCCCGATCTTGATTTTAAAGGCCCGAAAACCTTTTTTGTAAAAAGCCTCGGCCTTATCTTCGGTTTCTTCAAGATCAGCGATCACAATAGTGATGTCGGTGCGCAAAGTTTTAGGCCTGCTCGCCCATAGGCGCCATAAAGGCAGGCGCAAATGTCGGCTCAGCGCATCGAAGGCGGCCATCTCGACGGCGGCCACGGCACTTTTATTATCCGGCAGCCGTTCGTGCAGCCGGGCCGAAAGGTTTAAATAATCATTGATGGACTTGGCCGTAAGCCAGGCCCCGGCCTGTTTTAAATTCTTGAAGGTCTGTTCAATGGTTTCGCCCGTGATATGCGTCGCCACGGCAGCTTCGCCGAAGCCTCTGGCGCCGCCGGCCGTCTGGAGCATGAACAGGACATTATCCAGGCTCTCGTGTTGGCCGCCGGCTACGCGGAAAGGTTGATGCAAAGGCGCTTGCAGGGGTTTCAGGGAAGTTTTAACGACGAGCAATGGGTCATTCAATGGTCACAAGCCTCGTGAGCCGTTGTAATAAAGAACCCTCCGGGCTGTCCTGCCCCAAAGATAAATCCGAAACGATCACCCGGTCAATGGCGTATTTGACCCGATGTCCGTCCACATTCTTTTTGTACCCGGTCGTATCGTGAATGACATAGGGCTTACCATCGACCATGCCCAAATAGAGCATGATATGCCCTTTCATGGCCAATAGGGTGTTGGCCGCGGGCACCGCGGCCAGGGCCTCAATTTTGGCATCATCGCTTTTGTCATCAAGATCGACGATGGAGCTTCCAACCTGCATCTGGTCCTTGGAATCGCGCGGCAACATGATCCCGACGGTGGCAAAAACCATCTGTAAAAACCTGGAACAGTCCTGCTCGCCGTACATGTCTCCCCAGCCGTAAGGCTGGCCCAGCATCATCAGGGCCTGTTTGTAAATATTGCGGGCGGTGAAAGGCAAAAATCCGGGACTGACGTCTTCCGCGTTCATATACGCCTGTTTGATGACCAAAGCCCCGTCGGCACCAGCGACCGGCACATTGACCGTCACGCGTCCGGCGTCGATGCCGGACAAGGGCAGCCGCGCGCCCATGCGCACGTAATCATAAAAATCGGTCATGGAGCTGTTGAGAAAAATATCGGCCTTAGGCCTGATCACCACCGCAAAGTCTCCGTCCCTGGCAAACTCCCGGACCTGATTGGTGTCTCCCAATGCGATGTCGGCGGCCTCAACCCACCCGTCGCTGATGTCCGTCAATACATAATACCAAAGCCCGTCGGCGGACGTATGGACCACGGCCACGGGCGTCCCCACATCCAAAGCGCTGTTTTGCAGCTGGTCAAAATCATAGTCCCCTTTTTGGGCGTACAGCCCTTCCTTGGTCGGCAAAAAACGCTGGGAGGCGAAATGCACCACCAGGCCGTAACGGGGCGCCTGCCCCATGACCACGCCGCTTAAATTCATGTTGCGGCGGGCCATGTCCATGAAACCCCGGTCGTTCCTGATGCCTTCGGCGGTGTAGTAGCCTTTGGAGGTGATCTCGGCCAGGGTCTTTTGAAGTTCAGCCAGCAGCGACTCGGTCTTGGAATCATCGACAAGGGCAAAAATGTCCTTGGTAAGCTTTTTGTCGTTGCTTATCCTCTCATTGAATTGGTCAATTTGATCAGGGCTCATGATCACGGCATCCGGGGAAGGATGGCGGCTGATCCAGAAACCGGGGGCTTTCATGAGCCGGGTGGTGTGGCCTATCAACGAAGGCGCTTCATAATTCAGCCGCTGTTGGGCGGATACAGGAAGGGCCAGAAGCAATAAAGCAAGGGTAAGAAGAAATTTCATAAAGTGGTCTATTTTACCACAAAAGGGGACACTTTAAAGCGTCCCCTTTTCTTATTTTTTATGCATAGATGAATTGGACCGGCGTCTGCACGTCCGGGTGCAGGCTTTTATGCACCGGGCAGCTGTGGGCCGCGGCCTCAAGCATGGCGCGCTTCTCCGGCGGGATACCGGCAGCCATTTGAAAAACGAGGCTGATCGTGCCGATGCGCCGCATCGGTTGCGTCACCATCTCCTTGCTGACTTGGACCTCTGTCCCTTTAAGCTCGATGTTATGCCGGGCCGCCACAATGCCCATGACGGTCAGCATGCAGGAACCCAATGCCGCGGCCACCAAGTCCGTCGGCGAGAAAGCTTCCCCCTTGCCCATATTATCCTTGGGCGCGTCCGTATGGATCACATCACCTGAAGGCCCGTGGGTCAATGCGCAGCGCAATTGGCCTTCGTAAACCATATTCATTTTAACCATAATGATTTTTCCCTCCTTTATTGGACCGTCTCCACAATGATCCCCTTTTGAATGTACAAAGGCCTGACAAAGCTCCTGATTTTAGGCAAATACCCGGCGAACACCACCGCCGCTATAATAGACAAAATACCGCCGTACAGCAGGGTGCTGCTTGCCCCTATCTTTGCGGCCAGGATCCCTGAAAACAGGCTGCCGAAAGGGGCCAGGCCCATAAAAGCCATGGTGTAAAAACTCATCACCCGCCCGCGTTTGTCCTCCTCGACCATGGTCTGAAGCATGATATTGCTGGAAGCCATCTGCACCATCATACCGAAACCTGAGACTAAAAGCACCGCGGAGCCGATCATCAACACGGGTGTGCGGGAAAAATCGAGCACGCCGACACCGAAGAGCGTCGCTGCTACGGTAATGATCCGGCTCAAACCCAGCACATGGCGCCGGCTTGCCAGATAAATGGCGCCGATGAGCGCTCCCATGCCGGAGGCGGCCATCAATAACCCCAGGGCCCTGGCACCCCCGTGAAAAATGTCCCGCGCGAATACGGGCATCAAGGCCGTCAGGCCTCCGGCCACCATGCTGACCACCGATAAAAGCATCAATATGGCGCGGATCGGTATAAAATTAAACGCATACGCAAAACCTTCCTTGAGCTGGAGCATGACCGAGCCTTGGGCCAGGCCCGAACGTTCCCACGGAGGTAATTTCATCATCACCAAAGACAACAACACAGCGATATAGCTCAAGGCATTGGCCAGAAAACATGTCCCTTCGCCGAAAGCGGCGATCAAAACACCTCCGACACATGGCCCTATGAGGCGGGCCGTATTGACCATGGAAGAATTGAGAGCTATGGCGTTGCTCAAATCTTCCTTGTCATCGAGCATGTCCACGGTAAAGGACTGGCGGACCGGGATATCAAAGGCGTTCACCGCCCCCAGGAACAAACTGAGAAGTATGATATGCCATACCGCGATGGTGTGCGTCCCAAAAAGGACATACAATACGGTGGCCTGCAGCATGGCCAGCGACTGGGTGATCAACAAAAGACGGTGGCGATGGTGGCGGTCGGCGATAACCCCGGCCAAAGGGGCCAGCAGGAAGGTGGCGATCTGGCTTGAAAAACCGACCAACCCCAATAAAAACGGCGAATTGGTCATACGGTAGACCAGCCAGCTCACCGCGATCATCTGCATCCACGTGCCGATGAGCGATATGCTCTGCCCTCCGAAAAAAAGACGGTAATTTCGATGGCGCAAGGCGCGAAAAACTGTTTTAATATCCATGGTTTTTTAATGTAGCACGTCCCCCAATTATGCCAAGTAAAATCTTATCCAGTCATTTCACCACTGCCCTCAAACACCGTGACATCCGCTTTTGGATAGGTTCCGTCGGTTTTTTTACCCTGGCCAGCCGCGCGCTGGCGGTGGTCATCGGCTTCCAGGTTTATAAGATCACTCATAGCGCTCTGGCCCTCGGATGGCTGGGTTTGATCGAAGCGGTCCCTGCCCTTTCCCTGGTATTGATCGGCGGTTATGTCGCCGATCATTTTTCCCGGCATAAAATCCTCGTAACCACCAGGACCTGTTCGTGCCTCTGCGCTCTGGCCCTGGCCCTGCTTTCCAGGGAAAGCTATACGCATTCGCTGGCCGGTCTCTATACGGTCATTTTTCTGGCAGGCATTGCGCGCGGATTTTCCGACCCTGCCACCACCGCCTTTGAAGCCCAGGTCGTCCCCAAAACCATCACGGTGAACGCCTCGTCGTGGATTGGCAGCATTTGGGTGGCTTGTTCCATCATTGGTCCTGCCATCATCGGCTTTGTCTTTGCCGCCTGGGGCGCTTTCGGCTGCTATATGTTGATCACGGCCTTCTTTAGCCTGTCCTGGGCCTCGACGCTGGCCATCGGCCCCAAACCCCAGGCCATTCCCAAAGGAAAAGAGCCTTTTTTAAAAAGCGTTTCCATGGGCTGGCACTTCGTCTTGGGCCAGCAGCCGTTGTGGGGCGCCATGACCCTGGATTTGATCGCCGTTCTATTTGGGGGGGTGATCGCCCTGCTGCCCATTTACGCCACGGACATCCTGCACGCCGGGCCCCAGGGCCTGGGGCTTTTGAACGCCGCCACATCCGTGGGTGCCTTGAGCATGATGCTCTATGCCACCAAACATCCGCCCATCGCCCATGCCGGACGCAATTTGCTTTTCGCCGTCGCCGGTTTTGGCGTGAGCGTCCTGATTTTTGGATTTTCCAAAAATTTCATCTTATCGCTGGCGGCATTGGCGTTGAGCGGTGTTTTTGACGGGGTCAGCATGGTCATCCGCCGTTCCATGGTGAGGCTATTGTCGCCCGACGACATGCGCGGCCGGATCTCGGCCGTCAGCTGGATATTTATCTGCTCTTCCAATGAACTGGGGGCTTTTGAAAGCGGGATGGTAGCGGCATGGATCGGGGCAATTCCTTGTGTGGCCGTCGGAGGCGTTGTTACCTTGGGGGTTGCGGCGGCCACGGCCTGCATGGCCCCGCAGCTTCGCCGGCTGCGTTTTGATCCGCACACCCTGGAGAGGATCTACCGACCGTAATCTCCTGCGGAACCGCCCGCCTGTTTTTGGGTGTCCCCGCCGATAAAAACGCCATCGGTCCGAGACTTGGAACTGTCCCCGGCAAAGGGACCATCAAGGGAACTTTTCACCTGCCGGCTGTAATCGCTGCCGGCAAAGAAATTATTTCCGGACGGTTCCTCGTTGAACCAGGCGAATGCTTTGTCTGTTTGCTGCTGCGTGTTGCCTCCCGTGAACGAATAGCTGTCTCCTACAAAATCTCCATCCGTCTGTTGCCGAACGTCATCAGCCATCACTTTGTGACTTAAGACCCACGCCATCAGGGCTATCAACAACAAATATCTTTTCATGAATTTTCAGCCTTTAAGTTTACCCAGCACTGCGGTGAGATTACGCCCCAGGTTTTCGACGGCGGAGTGCTGTTGGGTGTCTTTGAGTTTCCCGTCGGGCCCAAAAGCTTCATGGGCTTTGGGCACCGCCACCTGATCGGGAAGGACGATCACACGGATATTGGAAAGGACCGAGCGCACCGTGACCAGACCGCGCAGCCCCCCCAAGGCTCCCGGAGAGGCGCTCATCAAACCCGCCACCTTCCCTGCGAAACAGGCAAGCGGCGGCTCCCCGGCCACGGGACGCGAGGCCCAATCAATGGTATTTTTCAAGACCCCGCTGATGCTGCTGTTGTATTCCGGCGCCGAGATCAACAGTCCGTCGTGTTCCAGCATTAATTTTCTGAACTTCCCGGCATTTTCCGGAAGACCCTGCCCGGCTTCCAAGTCCCCATCGTAAAGAGGCATCGGCAGATCGCGCAAATCCAGGACAGTCACCTGAGCACCGGCAGCGCGCGCGCCTTGAGCGGCGATCTTAACGAGTTGCTTGTTGAAAGAACCTTCCCTCGTGCTTCCCGCAAAGGCCAGAATTTTTGGTGAATATGCCATGCCGACCTCCTTTATATATTATGTCCGCTCTCCCCACCTGAGGAGATAAATTTATTTTTTTTGTTTTGCAAAAAGCCCAGTCTCTTGACTTCGTCAGCCAAAGGTAAATGCGTAAACTTTTGTTCCCGCATCCGGAAATTCCAGGCGCAGGGTGTGGACTTCGACGCCGGGAAAACCGACTACCTTATACAGACGCTGGGTGTCCAAAATGATGTCCGCCGCCGGCTTGCCGTCCACAAATACCTTGATCCTGTCCCCTGCATGCACCGGGCCTGCCACCAGAAATACCTTGCCGGCTTTAACTTTAAATTCCAGAGCAGCGCCTGGACCTGCCTTGGCCCATTGGGGCTCAACGTCCCATGTCCCCTGATATGCGAAATGATTAAGCGGAATCTCCGCCGGCAAACTGTAAACGTAATCCCCCGCAACGATTTTTTCCGGCGACACAAAACGTTCCATGCGGCGACGGCCCAAATAAGTCTCCGGGGTGCGTTCAAACTGCGGCGTCCGGTCCTTGACCGAAACCAACGGCCCTTCAACGGGATGCCCGTTTTCTTTTAAAAGGACGCGTATCGCTTCTTGTGTGCGGTCATAATGGCCCTCACCGAAATGGACATACCGGATTTGTCCTTGGGCATCTATCAAATATTCGGCAGGCCAATATTCGTTCTGATAAGCTTGCCACGTCTTATAATCGTTGTCCTGGGCCACGGGATATGTAATGCCGAATTGTTTAATGGCGTTGGCCACATTTTGGGTCTTGTGTTCAAAAGCAAATTCAGGCGTATGCACCCCGACGATCACCAGCCCGTCGTTTTTATACCGTTTATACCAGGCGGTCAAGTGCGGCAGGGTGCGCACGCAATTGATGCAGCTATACGTCCAAAAGTCGATTAACACCACCTTGCCCCGCAAGGCCTGCATGGTCAGACGGGCCGGGACATTGAGCCAATGGCTGATGCCTGCAAAATCCGGGGCCAGCCCGTCTTCGGAGAGCAATTTCTTGTCGCTTTCACTGGCGGTCTTGCTGCGCCCGGCCAGAAGGCCGAGTTGCTTTTGCAGACGGCTGTCGTTTTCAAACCGGCCTAAGAACCTGCTGTAACCCGGAAAATGATTGAGGACACGGGCCTGAAGCACCTGGGCGTAATTGGTATAAATCAAGACGGCGGTGATGATCATCACCAGGCCGAAGGCCTGTTGAATTCGGCCGGTGTATTTATTGACCGCGCGCATCTTTTGAAACAGGCCGGCACTCAATGAAGAAAAAATAAACAGCGGGATCCCCAGCCCCAGGACATAGGCGAGGGTGACAGCCACCACCCTGGCATTGACGGCTTGCGTCGCCGACAAGGCGGCCACCGTCGCTAAAATAGGGCCTGCGCAGGGCGCCCATACCAGGCCTAATGAAAATCCCGTAACCAATCCCGCCGACAAACCGCTGCCTTCCTTTTTAAAGCGTGATTGCAGAGGCCCCAGGACATGGTTGACAAGGACTTCGAACCTTGCCCCCAATGGCGGCAAGAGCATGGAGAGGCCCAATAAAACGATAATGACAACGGCCGCAAGCCGCAGGCTGTTGGGGTCGAAAGGAAAAATTTTGATGACATAAGAAATAAAGAGCGTGAAGATCGTAAAACTTGTCATCACGCCCAAGGTAAGCCCAAGCGCTCTTCGCCTTCCCCCACCGCTGGAGGCGGAAAAGACTATGGGCAAGAGCGGCCAAATGCAGGGCGCCAAGATCGTGATCAATCCGGCCAAAAAAGAAAATACTAAAAGCGTTGCCATTACCCTCCCGTGGCAAAACCCGGATATAAGGTCATGCCTCCGTCGGCAAAGATCGTCGTGCCTGTGACATAATCGGCATAATCAGAGGCCAGCCATACCGCCACCCGGGCGATGTCTTCCGGCTCGCCCACCCGCTGATAAGGGATCAGGGTCAGGAGCTCTTTCTCCGCTTCGGGTGTTGCCCACGCGCTGTGGTTGATGGGCGTCTTGATGGCCCCGGGCCCGATGCTGTTGACCCGGATGCGGAAAGGGGCGACTTCCTGGGCGATACTCTTCATCAAAAGCATGACCCCCCCTTTGGATGAAGCATAATTGACATGCCCGGCCCAGGGAATGACTTCATGCACGGAACTCATGCAAATGATTTTACCTGCGGCACAGGACACCTCCGGCACCACCCCCCGCCTTTTGAATTCTTTGACCGCTTCACGGGCGCAAAGGAACTGGCCGGTCAAATTGACGCCGATGACCGCCTCCCACTGCGCCAGGGTCATCTGATCAAGAGGCGCGTCCCGTTGTATGCCGGCGTTGTTGACCAAAATATCGATGGTGCCGAAGGCCTTCAACATGGTCTCATACATTGCTTTAACCTCATCCTCTTTGGAAACATCCGCTTTGATGCCGATGGCGTCGCTGCCGTGGGACTTGATTTCCTTGATCATCCGGTCGACCGTGCCGTCATCGACAACATAATTGATGGCGACCGAGGCCCCGGCCTTGGCCAACCCTAACGCCACCGCCTTGCCGATACCGGAATTGGCACCGGTGACAAGCGCCTTTTGGCCTTTGAGGATCTTTCCCGGTTCAACGCAGGGCATATGCGGTTTGGGGTAATGATTTTTGTAAATTTCACGGACCATAATGAGACCTCCTTGAAAGAGATTATTCAAATCCTTTATACTCTGCCTGCTGCTGGATGAGTTTGGCCACCAGCGCCGTCCATCCGGCCTGGTGCGAGGCGCCCAATCCTGCGCCGTTATTCCCGTTAAAATATTCAAAAAACAAAAGATGGTCTTTCCAATAAGGGTCTTTCTGAAATTTCTCGACGCTACCGTACATCGGACGGCGGCCCTGGGCATCAGGAACAAAAATATTGACGAGCCGGCGAGAAAGGTCGGAGGCGACTTCCCAGAGGTTCAAGAATTTTCCCGACCTGGCCGGGAATTCCACCTTGAAATCATCGCCGAAATAATAATGGAATTTTTGCAGGGACTCGATCAACAGATAATTGACCGGAAACCACACGGGCCCGCGCCAGTTGGAATTGCCTCCAAACAGGCCGCTGGTAGATTCCGCGGGTTCGTAATCAACGCTGTAGGTCTGGCCATTCCATGAAAATGTGTAGGGTTTCCCGTCATAGACGCGGGACAACGAACGCACGCCGTAAGGGCTTAAAAATTCCGCTTCATCAAGGACCCTTTGCAAAATGCGTTTGAGCTTGTCGCGGTTCACGATCGATAAAAGCCTGCGTCCTGCCTGCCCCCGCATTTCCATACAGGAGACATTGGACGTCAGATCAAGACGGTTGCGCATAAACCATTCCACGCGCTCCTTGAAATTAGGCAAAGCATCCAGCGCCTGAGAGTCGATCGTCTCCACGGCAAACAAAGGCAGGATACCCACCATGGAACGTACTTTTAAGGAGAAATGCCTGCCGTCGGGCAGGCGCAGGACATCGTAATAGAACCCGTCTGTCTCGTCCCACAAATTGATCTGGTCAGGGCCGATACGGTTCATGGCCGCGGCAATGTAGAGAAAATGCACATAGAATTTGCTGGCGATATCTTCATAAGAAGGGTCTCCGGGTGCCAGCTCTAATGCGATGGCCAGCATATTCAGGCAATACATGGCCATCCAGCTGGTTGAGTCCGCCTGTTCCATATGGCCGCCGGTGGGTAAAGCGCTGCGGTTAAAAACACCGATATTATCAAAGCCCAGAAATCCGCCTTGAAAGATATTGTTGCCCTCGGCGTCTTCCCGGTTGATCCACCAGGTGAAATTCATCAAAAGTTTCTGGAAAACCCGCTCCAAAAACAATTTGTCGGCCACCCCATGCCTGCGTTTGATGATGCGGTAAACCCTCAGTGCGGCCCAGGCCTGCACCGGAGGGTTGACATCGCCAAAATTCCATTCATAGGCTGGAAGCTGGCCGTTGGGGTGCATGTACCATTCGCGGGTGAGCTTGAGCAATTGCCGTTTGGCAAATTCACCGTCGATCATACTCAACGGGATGGTATGGAAGGCCAGGTCCCAGGAAGCAAACCACGGGTATTCCCAATTGTCCGGCATGGCGATCACGTCCCTGCTATAGAGGTGCTGCCAGCCGCTGTTACGCCCGTATTTGCGGCTTTCCGGAGGTTTGGGCTGGGCAGGGTCCCCGTCAAGCCATTCTTCGACGACATAATGATAAAATTGCTTATTCCATAACAGGGAAGCAAAAGCCCGGCGCTGGATGTCCCGCAGGTTATCGGAAAGTCCAAAAGGACAGGCCTGGCGGTAGAATTCATCCGCTTCTTTTTGACGAAGGCCGAAGACCTCGTCGAAGGCCTTGCCCAGCGCTTCCTTGATGGTGCCGGTATCGGCCAGGCGCAGGCGGATGCTCCGGGTTTCGCCCGCCGGTATTTTTAAAATATAATGGACGGACATTTTCGTCCCGGTTTGCGCAGGGTTGACCGTGTCCTTGCGGCCGGACACCACATATTCATTGATACCGTCTTTGACATAAGAGCCGGCGTTGGGCACGCCGAACACTTTCTGAGTGTCGGTGTCATTGTCCGTAAAAAGCAGCTCTCCCCCGTCTTGGACATAGAGAAAATAATCGCCCAACTGGGGATGGGAAGCTTTAATGATGTTCGGCGGCATGACGGACAGGGAAGGCTTGGGGCTGTTGTCCCAGCTCCAGGTATTGCGGAACCACAGCGTCGGTAAAAGATGAAGGACCGCCTCCTGCCCGCCGCGGTTGACTGCTGTGATGCGCATCAAAAAGTCTTCCGGGGCATTTTTGGCATACTCGGTCGTGATATCGAAATAACGGTCATCGTCAAAAGCACCGGTGTCCAAAAGTTCGTATTCCGGCGCCTGGCGGTTGCGCCTGGCATTTTCATCCAATAATCCCTGATAGGGAAAAGCCTTTTGCGGATATTTATACAGGTGCTTCATGTAGGAATGGGTGGGCGTATTATCGAGATAGAAATAATACTCCTTCACATCCTCACCGTGGTTACCTTGCTTGCCGCTCAGGCCGTAGAGCCGCTCTTTCAGGAACGGATCAGCGCCGTTCCAAAAGGCCGGGGCCAGGCACAGCAGCTGGTTATAATCGCAAATACCGGCGATACCGTCTTCACCCCACCGGTAAGCGCGCATGCGGGCATGCTCAAAAGTAAAAGATTCCCAGGCGTCTCCGTCGGGACTGTAATCTTCGCGGACACTGCCCCATTGGCGCCCGGAAAGGTACGGCCCCCAATGATACCAAACGGTTTTTTGGGCGCGGTCGTCCTGCAAACGTTGTTCTTCTGCGGTCAATTCAGGCATAATCAGTTCCTGTTGTAGACCGTCAGGGTAAACGGCAAAGGAACATAACCCATACGGCTTTGTGTTGTTTGAGGGGCCCCGAGCACCATGTGCCCGGCGTCGAATCCATGGACCAACAGGAATTGATGGACCAGGCGGGCACGTGCCTGGGCCAAGGTATTCAGCGCCCCGGTGTCCGGCGGCGCATTCTCGACCAATCGGCGTTTGATTTCCAGGTCAAGTTTCGCATCGTCGTAACGGCCTATGCCCTTTTTATATTTTTTGGCCAGGGCCCACAAGGCACGGATCCCGAAACGGCGCTGGTACAAAAGCTGGTACACGGCAGCATCGGGACGGCTTGATATTTTTCTTAATTGCTCATAATCCCTGGCAAAGACCTGCGCCTGTATCGCTTTCCAATCGGCCCGCGGATCATAGCTGCCGTCGATCTTAAGCTCAAGCTTGGGATGCGCTTTAAGCCCTTTGATGAGGGCAATCAACTTTTGTCTCTGGGAAGGGAGCAGTTTAGCCTCTCCCGGAGTAAAACGGACATAGCCTAACTCATCCACTCCTGTTTCACCCGCGCCCAACGATGAAGCCAAAAAAGAAAACGGTTTGGTAACGAGATTGAAAAAGAAATTACGGGCGGCCTGGAAGACCAGATGAGAATATTTGAATTTCGGGTCGCTCATGTCCCCTGAGACGGGCAGGGAGATGCGCATCCTTCCATCGGGGTCCTCCAGAAGGGCGACGGCCAGGCCAAAAGGCAGGTGCAGGGCGCCCTTGCTTTCTACACGGCGGCCGAAGGCGAATTGCTGGATCAGGAGCCGGTGATCGGCGACAAGTTTATTGCCGCTGATGCGATAGTCCATCGAAAAATCCATCTGCCCGCTTTTCAATGCACGGCCCGTATATTTACCGGTGTACGGCGTCAAGACCTTTAAGGCATAGTCATTGAGGCTGAAAGCCGCCTCCAAGTCCAACGGCTGGGCAAGCGGGATGACCGCCGCTTCCATCGAAATCCTGCCCTTATTGCCTAAATCGCAGTGGAATTTGACCCTGGCCTGCCGGTGAGGGTCTGTTGTTACATGGGTCACCAGCATTTCCATGGACCTCAAGGTCACTGAAAAATGAGGCTTAATGGTTGTATCGGTGAAATGGACCTCCCCTTGGTGCAAAGCAATGGTATCAATGATAATCTTCGGTAAGCCGGATGGTCGGGGTAATCCGCTCGCGGAAGGCTGTTTGGATTCTCCCGTAGGCCGCCGGGGCTGTGGCGGCGGCATAAGCTGCGGGGGCACCAAATCCAAAAGATTGATTTTGTTGCCGGGCAACAGTACGGCATTGACCTTTAGGCCGTCCAGCTCAAAGGCCGGCACGTGATAGATTTTCTTAAAAAGGCCGGCCAAACTTAAATTAACGGATAATTTGTCAAAACCGATCACCTGGTGATGATGATGGTCCAAAATTTCAAAACCATTCATGGTCAATTTCCACAACAAAGGATTAAATCCCACCGAACGCAGACGAACAGGTTCTTTAAGGATCTTTGTCCCCTGGTCGGGAATGACCCACCAGAGGACAAATGGAATGATGATAAAACCCGCAACCAGGTAGAATAAGAACAGCCCCGTAATTATCTTTGTAAAAGCCCTTAAAATTTTAGACGCTGTGGGTTTGAACATAATCAACCTTCGCGGATTTCCCTATAATCTGCTTTTTAAATGGTCCGCCACCCTCATGGCATTGGCCATGATGGTCAACCCGGGATTGACCGCGGAACTCGAAACAAAAAAGCTCCCGTCCACAACATAAAGATTGTCCAGGTCATGGGCTTTGCAATGGATGTCCAGCGCCGATGTCTTGGGGTCGCGCCCGAAACGCACGGTCCCCACCTGGTGGGCCGTGCCTGCGATGGGTATGTATTGGTTGAGGTATACCGACCGGTTAAAAAGGAACGGGTGGCAATTGACCTTGTTTAAAATACTTTTTAATTCGGCGGTCAGGCGCCTGTGGCCTTCCCTGTTATTAACCGTGTAACAAAGGGATATATGCCCCTGTTTATCAATGACAACGCGATTATCAGGATGCGGCAGGTCCTCAGACGTCAGCCAAAAATCAATGGCGTGATGGGCCATGTTATCAAGAATGAATTTAGGCACGAAGGGCGGCGCGCTGCCTTTCAAAATCCACCCGTCGGTCTTGCCCAGCATTTGAATATGGCCCATGGGGAATTCCCACCGGCGCGATGCGAAATAAAAATCATTCAAGGCCAGAGTCTTCTGGAACACCGTCGGGTTGGGGCTCTTGGAAAGGGCCATGAACGCGGAATTATTGTGGCACATGTAATGGCGCCCCACCATGTCCGAACTGTTGGCCAGGCCCCTGGGATGCTTATCATTGGCCGAACGCAATAAAAGCGCCGCGGAATTAATGGCCCCGCAGGAGACCGCCACGATATCGGCGCTGTACTCTTCCTTCACACCATTGCGTTCGACATGCACGGTTGTGACCGTCCTGCCCGACGGGTCGCATTCCAGACGGCTGACCAAAGCCCCGGTCAAGAGCCGGACATTGGGATAGGCCATGGCTGGTCTCACGCAGATCATGTCCGCATCGGACTTGGCATGGACCAGGCAGGGAAAACCATCACAGGTCGAACAGCGGATGCAGCGGCTCTGGGGACGGTTTTTCTCCAGAAGACGTATGCCCAAAGGCAGATGAAACGGGCGGTACCCGCACTTTTGAAGATCATCGGAAAGTTCCTGGATGCGCGGTTCATGGCTGACCGCATCAAAAGCATAGTCGGCGCCGGCGCTGCCTTCGGTGGGATCTTCGCCGTGCCTGCCGTGGACCTCATAGAGGTGTTCGGCTTTCGTATAATACGGCTCCATGTCCTCATAGCTGATGGGCCACCCCGGTGAAATGCCCCCATGATGGCGCACCTGGCCGAAATCCGCAGGGCGCATGCGCAGCAAGGCTGCGCCGTAGAATTTGGTGTTGCCGCCGACATAATAATGGATGCCGGGACGAAAACTCCTCCCTTCCTTGTCCTTCCACGTTTCGTCCGCGGTATATTTAGCCTGATTAAAAACGGACCGGGAATCCCAGTTGTCTTTTTCCTGCAAAAGAAAAGACCCGCGTTCCAGGATGAGGATGCGTTTACCGGTGGGGGCTAAGGCATGTGCCAGTGTGCCGCCGCCTGCCCCTGTACCTATGATGATCAGGTCATAGTGGTTGGTCATAGGATTGATAGGTTGCAGCTATCACAGCCTATTGATAATGAGTTTATCCAGATCAAATCGGACTTTTTTTAAAGCCGCGTAATGATCGTCAATAGCCCTGTAACCGACAGTGCAAAGCACCACGGATTCAAGGCCTTGCTGCGGAAGTTCTAAAATCTCATCAAATTTCTGAGGATCAAACCCTTCCATAGGGCAGGCATCGATCTTGCGCCGGGCGCATTCCGCCAGGAACACGCCTAAAGCAATGTAAACCTGGTTTTTCATCCAATGGGAGACGGATTCGGCGCTTTTGCCGGCCAGCGTGCCCACAAGCATCTTTTCATAATCCAGCAAAGACTCTCTTGCAACGCCGCGGGTTGTGGCGATCAGGTCCACATAGTTTCTCACGTGGCCCTCGTCCATTGTTTTTAAGGCGCAAAAAACGATAAGCGTGTCCGCATCAGTGATCTGGGACTGGCCCCAGGCATGGGGTCTTAATTTTTTTCTTAAGGCGGCGTCCTGGACGATGACAAATTTCCAGGGCTGCAGGCCGAAAGAAGACGGGGAAAACCGCAGGACTTCCAGCAGATGGGCGAAGTCCTGCCTGGGAATTTTCCTGGTAGGGTCAAATTTCTTGGTGGCATAACGCCAGCTTAAATCATTCATGATGTCCCTACGCGGTGGGTCCTGGCTCGTCTTGATGCTCACGTGCTCCTCTGAGCGAACGGCAACCCTATCAGCGGCCAGAAAAGCGGTTTCCCTAATTATAGATGACTTGAGCAGTTGTCGTGCGCTCGTGAACATCAATCCTCGCCACCCAACGAATACGCTGATGAGTTCGATTGGGCGAGCATAAAAAACCCTCTGTAGCCTTTCGGCCACAGAGGGTTTGTAAATATAAGAAATCAAATTCTTATATTTTAACCACGTTTTGGGCTTGTTCACCCTTAGGGCCGGTGACAATTTCGAACTCGACGTCCTGTCCTTCGCCTAACGATCTGTAGCCGTCACCCTGAATGGCGGTGTGATGCACGAAGACATCCTTACCGTTTTCGGGAGTGATGAATCCAAAGCCTTTTTGGTCATTGAACCACTTTACTTTACCTTTTACCATAAATCTTTAAAACCTCCTTTTAATCGAACTTTAAGCTCTTCACTGACCTGTCCCCAGACTCGGGAACCTATAAAAAAACCGCCACGCGCCCAAACCTGCCAGACACATTGCGGTGCTTTCAGATCAGAAGAACTTGGGCATTAGTATACATACTTTAATTGTTTTGTCAAACTAATTGTTTCTTCAAATCCCCCTTCTGATTTTTTTGACGGTACTGGCTGGGGCTCAAATCCGTCATTTTTTCGAACATGCGGATAAACGACTCCAAATTCTGATAGCCGAGCCGGTTAGCGATTTCCGTGACCGTATAATCCGATTTTCTTAGAAGTTCGCCGGCCCGGTTGATCTTGACGGAAAGCCGGTACTCATTGAAACTCTGACCGCAGATGTTTTTAAAAACACGGCTGAAATATTTCGGGCTCAAACAGATCTGCCCCGCCACATCCTTGAGCATGATTTTTTTGTCGAAATTACGGTCGATAAACTGTTTGGCCTGCTCGATCTTGGCATGAATACCGTGGGTGTAGGTGAAATCTTTCTGGACCTTTAAAGCCAGGGTGGACCGGACCGTTTCCAGGAACTTGGGGATATGGACGGGCTTTTCGATGTAATCATCGGCACGGCCTTTTAAAGCATCTATGGCGATATCTTTGCTGCTTTGCCCGGTCAGGATGATGATGGCCAGGGAAGGCCTGATCTTCTTGATCTGCCGCAGCACTTCCGTCCCGGAGATCAAAGGCATGACGGCATCCAGGATCACGAGGTCGATGGCATTGGGCTTCCTCAAAACGGACAGGGCTTCCGCACCATTGGAAGCTTCGATGACCTTATAATCATCCAGGCAGCTCCGCAATTCCTCGCGGAACTCCGCGTCATCATCCACGATCAAAATTTGATAAGCCATAGTCTTAAAAGGGGCGAAACGCCGATCTTTATAGAAAAGCAGCCTTCCCTAAGTATACTTATACATTCCAAAGACACAAGAATATAAAAACAAGCACCCTTCAGCTCGTTCATACGTTTCCATTTCATGATATACCGGTTGATTAATACGAGGAAAAGTGCAGGCACGCCCATCATGCTCTATATCGAGGGAGCATATAATTTTTCGTATTCCTTGATGACCTTCTCGCCCCTGTCCCCTGAAACAAATAGACGGCCCTCCAGTACCTGATGCAGGCAGGGCACCACATCCGAACAAATATATTTTTTATTGATATATCCCCTGGCCCCGGCCTTCAGGGCCGTGAGCGCGTATTGAAGCTCATCGTAAGCAGACAGGATGACCACCGGAAGGCCCGATCCTTTATTTTTCATGAGCTCCAGCAACTCAAGGCCGCCTTCCCTGCCTTCCAGCGACATGTCGATAAGCGCAATATCGAAAAGACCCTCCTGGACGGCTTCAAGGAATTCTTTTTTTCCGCCGGCGATCCGGGCCACCGTAAACAAACCGTCTTCTTCAACGATCTCTTTCATCAATACGGGTATCAAAGGCTCGTCATCCACGATGATAATCTCCTTTTTAATCATAAATCCCTTTCTTATCGTTGGGGACAGTCCCTCGCTAATATAAAAATCCCTTAACATAAGAGACTTTAAGTTTACCGGTAACTTCAAAAATGTACATGGTCTGTTTCCACTTTTTACTGCCTTTTTTCTACCTAATATTTCCCATCCGCCGCACACACCAAAAAGGGGACACTTAACGACGTGTCCCCTTTCTCCAGCCGGCGGCATACCTTTTGTCTCGCCGCCTTATTTATGTCATGTCGGTTTCGTATTCCTCCTCACGTTTGCCCAAAGCAAATTCGATCTTGGTGATCAGATTAAGCGGCCTGAACGGCTTGAGGATCGAAGTTTTTATACCGCATAATTTCATCATCAGAAAATGCTGCTTCTCGGTGAAAAAACCTGTCATGGCGATCACGGGCACATCTTTGAGCACGATCGAGTTCCTGGCCTCGTCCGCGATTTGAAAACCGCTTTTGGGGCTCATTTTCAAATCCAGCAGGATAAGGTCCGGTTTGTTTTTAAGCGCGGTCTCAAGGACTTGGGTGCCGTCGCTGATGGCAGCCACGTCATAACCCCCCAATTTTAACAGGTTCTCAAGCTCTTCCAGGAGCTCAACATTATCATCTACGATCATGATCAACGGCTTACTTCTCGGCGTTTGTTGTTCCTGTTGAGGTTCGAGGATAGTAGACACCATAATGCAACTCCTTCTTTGGCCCCGTGCTTAGCGCGGGAGGCATTTTTTCTAAAAATGGGGAAATCAACTTCTGCCTACAGGATATCTTAGATGAGAGGAAACGACAATGGCGCCAATCCGCCTTTTACTGACCTTTTTCCACCAATAATGCCAATTGCTTGACCCTGCCGACGAAATTTTCCACCATGAAAGGCTTATTGATCACGATGTCCGCCAAGTTAAGGACCCTTTCTTCTTCGTCGGTGGAAACGCCCTCCACGCTCAAAAGCGGATCGCCCAGGGGCCGGCCTGAAAGGACAAGGACTTTAGGGCGATAGGACATCCCCACAATTCCCTTCAGCACGCCGTAACCGTTGATGCCCGGCAGGCGCAAATCCAAAATAAGAATTTGATACACGCCTGCCTTCAGGCTACCCAAGCCCCGCAGTCCGTCGAGCGCCACATCGACTTCAAAGCCTTCAGCCTCCAGGAGTTCTTTGAGTTCCGCGCACAATTCTTCATCATCATCGATCAGGAGAAGTTTCAGCATAGTTATTCCTATGGGCAGGCAGAAAAATGTCGACCGTTGTCCCCTGGCCAAGCCTGCTGTTGATCTCAATCCTGCCTTGGTGCATGTTGACCAGTTCATTGCAAATGGTCAGTCCAAGACCCGTGCCTTTGGATTTGCGGGTAAAGAACGGTTCAAAAATTTTGTCCATATCCTCCTGGGCAATACCTGCCCCCGTGTCCTTCACGCTGATCTTGAAGGCGTCCCCTTCACGCCGGGCATCAATGGCCACCTTGCCTGCCGGGCCTATAAAAGACTGGCAGGCATTGTTTAGAATATTCACGAAGATCTCGCGTATCTGAGTGCCGTCAGCTTCAATGACGTCGGGGTCGTTGGTGTATTCTTTTTCAAGGACGATCCCTTTTTCCGCGAAACGGCTCTGTACCGAAGTCACACACTCATCCAGAATCTGAAAGAGATGTACTTGTTCATAATTAGGGATCTTGATGCGCGCGTAACTCAGGAGATTGTCGATGATCTGGTTGCCTTCCCAGACTTTTTTTTCAATATTCGCCAAATGCTTATTAGCGCCCAAATCGCTCTTTTCCTTCCTTAGATTATACGCCGCCAGATGAATGACGCCCAGGGGGTTACGCAACTCATGGGCCACGGTCGCGGCCAAGGTGCCTATGTCCGCCAAGCGGCTGAACTGTTTGAGTTCTTTCTGTGTCTTAATCAATTCCTTGGAGCGTTCATCCACCATGCGCTCAAGGCTTTCATTGTCCCGCTTTAAAATTGTTTCGGCTTTTTTACGATTGGTGATGTCCACGACCGAAGCCAGGACCTGCATGCCATGCTCTGTTTCAATGGGCGTCAGGGCGATCTCCACAGGCACATGCCTGCCGTCCTTGGCCAACGCATAAAGATCTCTTCCCAGCCCCATGGGCCGGGCCTCCGGGGCCTTGTAGAAACCTTCCCGGAAACCGAGATGATGACTCCGGTACTGCTCAGGAATCAGGGACTCCAATTTCATATGCAATAATTCCTCGTGTGTGTAACCTAACAATTTTTCTGTTGCCTGGTTGACCAGCACGATGTCCCCGTCTCTATTGGCCATGATATTGGCCACGGGAGAAAACTCTACTACCTTCTCGAAGCGTTCCTGATAATATTTCTGCTCGCTGATGTTGCGGTAATTGATGACCACCGCCCCCACCGCCGGTTCATGCAAAAGATTGTGTCCTGTACCTTCCAGCCAAACATAGCTGCCATCCTTGCGCCTGGCACGGGCAATGGCATAAGCACGGTTTCCCGGAATCTTGACCATCTTCTGGAATTTTTCAATTACAACGGGCAGGTCTTCCGGATGCATAAGGCTTAAGAAACTCTTTCCTAAAAGCTCCCTGGGCTCAAAACCTAAATTGCGTCTGATCGCAGGGCTGCTGTAAAGAATTTTCGCTTCCACGTCCGTCATGGTGATCCCGTCGAAACTGTTCTCCACAACACTTCGAAAGCGCGCTTCATTATGCTTGATATCTTCTTCCGCCTTCTGGCGTTCATAGGAGGCCGCAGCCAGGGAGAGCACCGTCACGGCGACCACACCGATAAAACATTGAATGATCAACAAATCTACCGCCAGACGTTCACCGACAAAAGGGCCTAAATGATAGATTGACCCAATATCGGCGATGACGGAGGTTGTCAGGATCGAAACGATTGCTCCCGGAAAACCAAAACGGTAGGTGGCCCATATGGCAAAAGGCAACACCAAGTACGTCACGTGAGAATAGAACCCGTATTCCGGAAACGTCCCCATGAACACTCCGTAATTGATCCCGGCCAAAACCAGGAACACCACGAAAGCTTCCAGACCGTTTTTGCGAAAATTAATGCGCCATTCTTTTTTATGAAAGGTCAAAAATGGAGAAGCGATCATCAAGATGCCCACCGTATCCCCTAGCCACCACGTAAACCAAGCCGTATCAAAAGAAACGCCCTGAAACGGAGGATGAAAAAAATAAACGGCGGACGTTCCTATGGTAGCGCTGGCGGTGCAGGCCACCATGACGGCAAAAATATATTTAAAAATTTCGTCGATTTTGGACAGCAGAACGGTCTGGTCGGTAAAACTGCGCAGGAGAAAAAGACCTGCCAATGCCTCCGCGCTATTGCCGATGGCGGTCAGGGCCGACACCGAAACAGCCAAAACCGGAGCCCATCCATGATGGAGGCAAACCAGCAGATTGGCCCCAAAAGCCCCCAGTAATATGCCGGGCCAGACCCGGTAACCAAAGAAGCAAACGGCGGTAAACGCGATACCCGATGGGGGCCATATGGGCGAGGCATTGGTCCCCTTAAAAGAGAATTGCAGGGCGCCATACGCCACGAGACCATAAACAACTCCAAGGACAATGGTCCAATAAGGGGAGTATAATTGTCGTTTGCCGGGTAGGCTCATTTTTTTAGTATACTATCAAGGAAGATGTTTATGCAATGACTTGCTTTTCATAAACAAATATTTTATATTCTTCCTCGTCTCCGGTTGAACTCGCCGCGGCGGATTCAGCTCAGGCCTTTCTATAGATAATGTTGTATCCTCTTGAGTACCACGCTGTCCGCCTGTTTGTCCGGGGCCATGCCGACGCGCACCTGGACCGAGCTTTCCTTTTCACTCACCCGGCGGATGTCAATCCATATTTCACGTCCATCTGTATAGGTGCTTTTGAGCTGGGTGACATTGGTTTCATTGACCTCTTTGACGAGGGGAAGGTTCAACGAACGCAGCGCAGCCTTGACGCCGTTGATGGTGTCATGATATGAAGCATGGAAATCCTGGGACAGTTTCCCGGAAAGCCAGATCGCGGTGCCCGCCCCGCCCACCACTCCTGCAAACAGGGCAAAACAACCGCATAGATTCATCGTCAGCATCCCTACCAGCAGGACATACACAATTCTTTTGTTCACGATCACCTCCTCTGTTCTAAGGTTGTCTATAAAACCACAAAAATTAAAAAAAGATGAAGTCAAAATTAATTCTGGACCTGCGGGCTATCTTGCCACGCAAGATCGACGGAAGGCAGGACCACTGTGAAGGCGCTCCCCCGACCCGGCCGGCTTTCCACCCGGATATCCCCGTCATGGAGACGGGCTATCTTATAGGCAATGCTCAAGCCTAAGCCTCCCTCCGGCATGTCCTTGCCTTCACCGGTAAAGGCCTCAAAAATTCTTTCTAACTTGTCGGACGCGATCCCGGGGCCCGTGTCGCTGATAAGCCCGATGATCCTGCCGTTGTCTTTTCCGATGTGCGTATCCACACAACCGCCTTCGGGCGTGAACTTGATGGCATTATCGATAAGGTTAAAAAACAGCCGGCGTAGATGCAGCCTATCGGCCTTGATCATCAGCGGCGGCCTGATATTGTAAAAATCCGTCCTGATCCCCACCCCTCTGTTGGCCGCCAGCAGGCGGTTCTGCTCGATGATCTCATTGAAGAATTCGATGAAATCGAAATGCTCGAATTTAAACACCTCCTGGCTGTAGCCCAATTTGGTCAACAATAACAGGTCATCGATGGTTTTCAACACCCGTTGTGACTCTTCCATCACGATCCGCAAGGCCTGCTTGTACTCCTGAACATGACGGTCGCGCCGCAACAAAAGCTCGGCCTCTCCCTGGATGATCGTCAGGGGCGTTTTCAATTCATGAGCCACATGGCAACTGAACTGTTCGATATGTTTGAAAGACGTCTCCAGGCGGGCGATCATCTCGTTGAATGATTCGATCAAAGGCCCCGTTCCAGGGTCGAAATGCCTGCTTCTGATCCTGGCGCTTAAATCATGCCGGGTGATCCGTCTGGCCATGTCCGTGATTTCCTGAACCGGTTGCAAAACCCTCTTCGCCAATACCTTCCCGACGAAATTTGTCAGCGCCAGGACCAAAGGAACGCTGACGGCGATGGCAAAGGCCCAACTGCGGCAATCGCGATAAATAAAATATAAGACACAGCTGAAAACAACGAGGATCAGCCCTAAAAAGACCGTAAAAAGAATGCTGATTTCAAATTTGATAAAATTTGCCTTCATAAGGGGCTTTTGAGTATATACCCGGCCCCTCGCAGGGTATGGATCAATTTCTTCTTAAATCCATCATCGATTTTATTGCGCAAATTACGGATATGGACGTCGATGACATTGGTCATGCTGTCGAACTGTTCGTTCCACACATGCTCGGAGATCATGGACCGGCTGATGACCTGGGAGGCATTGAGCATCAGATATTCCAGAAGCGCGAACTCCTTGGATGTCAAAACCATCCGCCTGCCCATCCGCCTGACTTCGTGGTTAAGCTGGTTGAGTTCCAGGTCACCCACTTTTAAAAGGGAGGTCTTATTGGCCAACGGTCGCCTCAATAAAACCTTTACCCTTGCCAAAAGCTCTTCTAAAAAAAACGGCTTGGTCAAATAATCATCGGCGCCGGCATTAAGTCCCAGGACCTTGTCTTTGACGGTGGCCCGTGCGGTCAACATCAGGATCGGGGCATTGATCTTTTTAAGCCTCAACTGCCGGCACATCTCCACCCCGTCCTGTTTGGGCAGCATGATGTCAAAAATCATGAGATCATAGGTGTTGATTTCCGCGAGGTATAGACCTTCTTCCCCGTCATAAGCAACGTCCACGGCATAATGTTCCTCTTTAAGCCCCCGGGCAACGAAGTCCGCGATCCGTTTTTCATCTTCCACCACCAGGAGTCTCATAATCCTCCTTCTGCATAAGATACACTATGGTACAGGGATTTAAGAATATACCAATCCATGGCAAAATGTACATGGGGCTTATCCGCTTTTTACTGACTTTTTTCCACTTTATTCTCAATTATCCCTGGCGTTTTTTAACAAAACGGACATGCAGAGGAAACGAAGACAGGATTTTCCAACATGCGGCCATGGCTTTATACGTATTTCATATGTGCCGGAATAAAGTGAAACTCAAAGGATTGACGATGAGATTTTCCCCGGGCATGATCCGCTTTGGTGCCAACGTCCCTGCTCCAAGCCACTGCTCCTCGCAGGAATCTATGATCTTTTCGCCCACCGCAAACCCGTCGCCGGCGTTAATGGTTGTTTGCCTCCTGCTGAAATTCATCACAATATAGACACAGATGTCATCCCAACGCCGATTGACAATGATCGCCTCATCCTGGATTTTGACATCCATCCCTTCCCTGTCCGTGTTGGACAACGCGGGAAAAGTTTTGCGCAATTCGATCAGCTTTTTATAAAAAGACAAAAGGACCTTATGTTTGCCTTCGCGGCGTTTGTCCCAATGCAGTTTGGATCGCAAAAATGTTTCCGTATCAAAAGGGTCCGGCGGAACCTCCTGCCACCCAAAGGCGGCAAACTCCCGGCGGCGGCCCTGCCGTACGGCTTCAATCAGCCCTTCATCGCCAAAGCCCGCGAAATAATGAAAAGGGGCCTCTTCCCCGTACTCTTCCCCCATGAACATCAAAGGAAGATAGGGCGAGGTGATGAGCGCCCCTGCTGCCAGCTTCAATGCTTCAAATGAAGCCAGGATGCTCAACCGCTGGGATTGCGGCCGGTTGCCGACCTGGTCATGGTTTTGCACGCAAACGACAAATTTCTCCGAGGGAATGTCCTGCGAAGGGCTCCCATGCGGCCGGCCGCGAAAACGCGAATAGCCCCCTTTGTAGACAAACCCGTCCTTCATCGCCCGGGCAATGGGCACCACGCCGCTGAAATCCTGGTAATAGCCGTATGATTCCCCGGTCAATTGCGCATGAACGGCATGATGAAAGTCGTCACTCCACTGGCTATCAATGCCATAGCCTTCCTGCCCGGAGCCAAGGACAATACGCCTGTCATTCAAATTGCTTTCCGCGATCAGATAAAATTTTCTTTGGGCTTGGGCCGAAAATTCCTCGACGGCCTCGGCCAGTTCCTTCAAAAAATGTTTGGCGCCTAAGTCATATATGCCCTGGATGGCATCAAGCCTCAAGGCGTCTATATGGTAATGCCGCAGCCAATACCGGGCATTTTGGATAAAATAATTTCTGATCCCGTCGCTGCGGGCGTCGTCATAGTTGACGGCCCGGCCCCAGGGCGTATGGTATTTACCGGTGAACACCGGCATATATTTTTCCAGGACATTACCTTCCGGCCCCAGGTGGTTGTAAACCACATCAAGGATGACAGCCAGGCCGCGTTGATGGCAGGCATTGACAAAGGCCTTCAGCCCCTGCGGGCCGCCGTAGGAATTCTGGACGGCAAAAGGAAATACGCCGTCGTATCCCCAATTGCGTTGGCCCGGGAATTGGGCCACCGGCATGACCTCAACCGCTGTGATGCCTAAGTCCACCAGATCTCCCAATCGTCCTGTGGCCGCTTCAAAGGTGCCTTCAGGCGTAAATGTCCCCACATGTAATTCATAAATGATCATGTCCTTCAAGCGAATGCCCTTCCAATGGCTGTCCTGCCATGCAAAAGCCGCGTGGTCGACGACAGCAGAGGCTCCAAAAATACCTTCAGGCTGGAAAAAAGAGGCAGGGTCCGGCTTTAACTGGTTCTCCGACTTATAAAAATATTTTGTCCCCGGCGTCACATCGCCGGCCACGGCATGAAAAAATCCCTGATCGTCACGCTTAAGCGCACACTCTCTGGCCGGCGAAAAAACAACGGAGAGTTGTTCCAGCAGGGGCGCCCAGACAGTGAATGTGCATGTGTCGTTCCCCTCGTAATGCGCGCCGATGGCTTTCATATCCCCGCCCATAAAACATTAACGGTGCGCCCTGCGCAGTAATGCCTGTCCTGCCTGCGCAACAGACGCCTCTTTTCATAGGACCTGAAATCTTCTCCCGGCCTTTGGAATGTGTCCACCAGGCGATACCATCTTAGTCCTTCGAATTCCGGAAGTTGGACCACGGTGGCCCGGTGATTCATGTTGAAAATAAAAAAAAGATAATAGTCCCCGACAATAAACGGCGCCTCTTGACCTGAGAGCTGATAGCAGATGGTCTTAAGCAGGGGTCTGTTCCAATTCGGGGTATTGAGGTTGCGGTTGAACCAGGAAATATCAGGCACAGCGCCTAAGCCGCCTTCACCGCTGTAAAACTGGCGCCGCCTTAACAAGGAGCAACTGCGGCGGAAATGAACGGCCCTGACACAAAAATCAAAAATGTCAGGGTAGGTTCTAAGGTTGTTCCAGTTTATCCAGCCGAGTTCATTGTCCTGGCAATAGGCATTATTATTGCCTTGCTGGGTCCGCATCATTTCATCACCGTAAAGGATCATGGGCGTCCCTGAAGAAAATAAAAGGCAGCAAAATGCGTTTTTGACCATCTGTTTTCTGAGGCGCTGGATGCGTTCGTCCTTGGTGTCCCCTTCCACCCCGCAGTTCCATGAATAGTTTTCGTGCATGCCGTCGAGGTTGTCCTCATGGTTGGCTTCATTGTGCCTTTCATTATACGCAAAAAGGTCCCTCAATGTAAAGCCGTCATGACAGGTGATAAAATTGATACTGTTGTACGGCTTGCGTCCGTCGCTCTCATAAAGGTCCGCGGAACCCGTCAGGCGTTTGGCCATGTCGCCGGCCTGGGACTCGTCTCCTTTCAGGAACCGGCGCGCGGTGTCCCTGAATTTATCGTTCCATTCCGACCAGCCCTGCGGGAATTTCCCTACCTGGTACGTCTTTAAGTCCCACGGTTCTGCGATCAATTTGACCTTGCTTAAAACAGGATCGTTGGAGATGGTCTCAAAAAATAAAGACGAATGGTTGAATTGGCCCTGGACGCGGGCCAGGATGGAGGCCAGATCGAAACGAAAACCGTCCACATGCATTTGAGTGACCCAGTACCTTAATGAATCCAGCACCAGCTCCATGGCCACAGGATTTTCAACATTAAAAGTATTCCCGCAGCCGGTATCATTGACATAAAACCGGTAAGCCTCGGCCGGATTATCGGGGTTCGCCGACAGCGTATAATAGGTCGGATTGTCCAAGCCCTTAAAACACAGTGAAGGGCCCAGGTGGTTGCCCTCGCCGGTATGGTTATAAACCACGTCCAGGATGACTTCGATGCCCGCCTTATGGAGTTCCCTGACCAACTGTTTAAATTCACTCACCTGGCAGCCCAATTGGGACTGCGTGCCATAGGATGATTCCGGGGCAAAAAAACCGATGGGATTATACCCCCAATAATCCTTCAGACCTTTCTGTGTAAGTTCGTGACGAACAAAGAATTCATGCACCGGCATGAGTTCGACCGCATTGATGCCCAATTTCTTTAAGTAAGGGATCTTTTCGATAAACCCCAGATAAGTTCCCGGATATTTGACGCCTGAAGAAGGATGGGCGGTGAACCCTTTGACATGAACCTCATAAATGATGAGCTGTTCCATGCTGATCCCCGGAGGTCTGTCCTCCTGCCAGTCAAAATTATCGTCAATGACGATGGATTTGGGGACTTGGGCGGCGTTGTCCCGCTGGTCCATCACCATGTCCTGGGCCCCGGCATTCATGTCATACGGGAATATGAGATTCTGCTGCTCTTTGAATTTTCCGCTCAGGGCTTTTGCGTAAGGGTCCATCAGGAGTTTATGAGAATTAAACCTTTTGCCTTCGCCGGGGCTATAATCGCCGTTGACCTTGTAGCCGTAAAGTTGCCCGGCCTTGGCTCCTTTGACAAAAATATGCCAGATATTATCGATGCGGTTGAGCTTGATCATGTCCGTCGGATCGCCCTGGACCCTATCAAACAGCAAGAGGTAAACTTCCTGCGCGTACCGGGAGAACACGGCAAAATTGACACCGCCTGCTTTAAGGACCGCGCCTAAAGGGCCTGCCTCTCCGTTTAAAATTTCTTTAGTGGTCTGGTGTTTTAAAACATCCATGAGGGCCAGTGTCTCATTTTCCATAGATGACCTTTCACGTGTCATTCACCCAAACATTGTATCTTTTTAATTTTGCAACAGCACAGATTAAATTAATATGAAAAATAAATTAAAAGTGATAAACCAGCGCGGCGAGCCAGATATAATCGTTCTTTTTGAATCCCGGCGGAGGGGTGGAATTGAAGTCATCCGTGTAGCCGATCTTAAGCGCCCAGCGCAGGGTGATCTGATTGACCAGATCGGTCTCGGACCTGAAACGGTAGTTGCTGAAATTTTCCAAAGAGGGATAGCAGGTAAAATCTTCGGTCAGGTGGAGATTGGCAATAAGGCGCTTATCTATGAAAAACCGGGGTACCAGCACCGGCTGGCCGCTGTCATTGTTGGTTTCAAGCCGGTAAGCGGTGTACTGCCAGCCGTTCCCTAGCTCGGCATTGGCTTTCCAATCCGGCGTATCGGAAAACCAATATCCCACACCGACAGCGGGATTCAGGCGCCAATAGATGTCCGCGAAATAATCCTGGCTGCCTTCCAGTTTATAAAAATTATACCATTTTAAATTAGGGCCAAAACTGTAGGCATACCGCAGCAGCCCGTAGAACTTTTTGCCGTTCATGACCTGTTGGAGGATGAATAGACGCCATCAAACTTCACGGTGAATTCATTAAAGGGAGTTTTCCGGTCAAGCTTCACGGAAAGCTCGCCTAATTGTGACTTGGTATTGCCTCCATTTTGGGTATACCCCAGCGAGAGGTCCTTTTTCCAGGCGATCACCACAGGCGTCACCGTGCTCTTGGAAACAATTTTCGGGGGCGCATACTTTTCCGGATAGGTTTTGGCCTCATCAATGAAGGACTTTCTTATTCTGACCTCTCCCGCTTCCAATTAAAGCTGTTCTTCAGGGCTTTGTAAATGGTCCTCCTCATCTTCGTCTTCATCCTCCTCAAGGCTGAAATCCCAATCTTCCCCTTGGAGGCTATTTATATCATACCTCTCCCGGCCGGTGTAAAAATCTTTGATCCTATTTTTTAAAAAACCTTTCTTATCGCGCTTCATGACTCTGCCCTCCTTCGTGAGTCCCCGCTGTTGGATCTTCCTTGAGGATCGATGGCCTGGAGATTGATCAACCCCTGCGCCAGTTCGCTCAAATGCAAATGCATGGACCGTTCTTCATCCAGGATCTTGTCCAGCAATTCCACGATCCTGGTGTGCCCTAAATCATCGGCATGCCCGCGCGCGATGGAATAACCTGTTATTTCGTAATGCTCTATCCGTTGAGCCATATTGATGATGGCTTGGTCGCGGTATTCAGCATTTTGGGTCTTATGAATGGTCCGCCGGCTTTCGGTAATAAGCCCTTTAACGGTTTTACACTGCACTGCCCGGGGCTTCTGGCAGGTGAAGCTGAAAACATCCTGCAGCTGGCCTGCCTGTTCCTTGGTGACCTGACCATGATCTTCCAAAAGGGACTTTAACGTCGACCATTGACTGGTTTGGGCCATTTCAGGCAGCGCCTGCATCAACTGATGCTCCGCGTCCAAAAGATCAGCCAGCTCTTCCATCAATAAATCACTCAAAGAACTCGCTTCCTTCATCTGGCTCCCTCCTTTCTTACATTGGTTCTATCAAAAATTCCAGGCGGGCATGGTGGTACATTACCAAAATAAAAATTAAAATGAGATTAAACCAAAATTAATTCCGTACTCCCCCGGTACCGCAGGCTTGACTCACAATGTTTTTGCTATAAGATGTTCATCGATGAGATGGCCGGGTATGCCCAAATTAAGCAAAGAAGCGTGGACGTTCATTGTACTGGCGACCGCCAGCGCTATCGTGCTTTTTAACTACGTCAATCTGGTCCCCCGCATCGGCAACAACTTTTTCTTTTCTAACAATGACCCCCAATTCCAAGACGAAAAAGAAATCTCCCATCTGTTTCATCGAAGGGATTCCCTGCTGGTCATCAACGCCTCCGGCCGCATCAGCTCTAAAGCTTACATGCAGAAAATCCATGATTTGAGCACGTCTCTATCCAGAGTAGGGGGTGTTTCCGAGGTCAAAAGCATCGCCATGGGGCCGAGCAGCCTCGAGGACGCCCTTAAAGGCCCTCTATGGAGCCGCCTATTGATCGCCAAAGATCAAAAATCGACGAACATCATTATCTTTATTAATCCCGTTTATTCCCAAGCCATCATCCCTCCCATAAAAAAACTGGTCAGCCGATATTCTCAAAAAGGGTTCCGTCTGGTCATGTCAGGCCCTTCTTATATCGTAGATATGATCAGCCATAATCTGCTCAGAGACATCCGCGTCTTTACCGTTTTGGTCCTGGCCATCTTCGGCCTGGTCACTTTTTTCATCTTCCGTTCCTTCGGTATTCTTTTAGGGGCCGTGGTCAGCTGTGTCAGTGCTTCCATGTGGACCCTGATGATCACCCATATGCTGCACATCACCATCGGCCTGTTGACGGCCAACCTGGCCACCATTGTCTTTGTCATCACCCTGTCGCATATTATTTTCTTCACCTATAATTGGAAATACGTCCTATCCCTGGACGGCCCCCCGTCGCCCGTCGATGAGGCTATGCATCTGACCTTTTCTCCCTCGTTTTGGAGCATGACGACGACAACACTCGGGTTTTTGAGCCTTCTTTTTGTCCCGGCCCAGCCTTTAAAGGAATTAGGCGCCGGCGGTGTTGTCGGTGCCTTGATGGCCATCAGCGTCGCTTACGGCGTTTATCCCGCCTTCCTGCGTTTGGTCCCTCCATCCATCTCGAAAAACAATGCTCTCGACCGTTATCAGCAAAAAATGGAAAGGTCCCTTGAAAAAAGGAAGAACCAAACCGTCATAGGCATCTTTCTTTTGTTCTTCATTGCTTTGCCCGGGATATGGAGGGCCAATACCGATCCCAGCCTGTTTTCGTTCTTTGCCAAAAACACCTTGCTTAGAAAAAACCTGGTCTACATCGACCACCATGGAGGCAGCAGTCCTTTGATGCTGGTGGTCAGATCAGCTTCAGGCCAGAGACTTGATACCGACCGCGCTTACGACAAACTTTGGGGGCTGCAGAAGTCCCTGGAAAATTATGATCCGGTGGGAAGCGTCATTTCCCTGCCTGTACTGATGGCCCAGGCCAGAGAATCTTCTTTCCTGGCCAAGTTGCCGCCCTGGAGCGGTCTCTTGGACATCCTGCGTGCAAAACAATTCAACAACATTGCCAATAGTTTTATCACCACCGATGACAGTAAAGGTCTTTTTATATTAAGGATGAAGGAATCCGGACGAAAAATCCCAAGGCTCGAGGTGATCCATCGTATCAAAAAGATGGCCGTCGCCCACGGACTCATACCCGTGCTCGTCGGCGGGATCTATAGTTTACAAGGGCATTTGGCCAAGTTGGTTGCCTCCAGCATCATCTTCGGCCTGGGACAACTGATCCTCATCTTTTCCTTCATTGCGTGGATGGTGGCAAGATCATTGAAGATCGCGCTCGCCATAACTTTAAGCATTTGCATCATTCCGGTCATCGTCCTGGGAATGATAGGCTGGTTCGGCATTCCGGTGGATGTCATATCGGCCCCGGCCTGCAACATCGCTCTGGGCTTGGGCATCGATTCCATGATCCATATGGTGAGGGCTTACCGGCGGCAAAAACACCCTGAACATAAAAATGCCGAAGCTTGGGACCGGATCAGACATCGCTTTTGGCAGCCTGTACTGACCTTCACCTTGGTGATGGTCCTGGGCTTCGGTATTTTTATGTTCTCCGAATTCCCTTCGACCCAACGCTTCGGGGCAGCCGTTGTTTTCGGAACCCTCATCGCCGCCATGACCGCGCTGTTTATAATGCCGACTACAGCACAATTGCGAACCGGGATTTTCAAAAGGTCATGGACCCGTTCTTAGCGGCTGACCGTCATCCCATCATTAGCTTTTTGACCACCAGTCCGATGGCGGCCAGTAACAACAGCCCGAACAACGTGCCTAATACATAAATCATGGGGTCGTTGCCAAAAGAATTATTCACCACGGGATTGGATTGCACCGCCACGGTCGGAGGCGGGGCGACTACAATATATCCGCTCGGGCCTGCTTGATAATAATATCCGTCTGCATAATAATAAGGGACCCCTCTCACCTCAATGATTTCATACCTTGGAGGAAGAGATGACACATAGGCACCGACAGCCAACCCGGTCACAAACCCGCCCAAACCCCACCAACCCGCACCTCTGTAATAATGGCCGTCTCTGAAGTGATAATGGCCCTCCCATCCCATCGCCGCTGTCGATAGACCGCACATAAACATTCCCATGAGGACTATGATCACTATCTTCTTAATATCCCTCTCCCTGCGGCGTTTTCACGACCATCCCTCTAGTGACAAAATATAATACACAAACCAATATAGCAGCATCCTCCACCCCTCCTTTACGCATATTGTTATCTGTATTATTTACCTCTATCTTAAAGACCACCAACGTTTTCAACCTGTCTAAACTAACAAATGGAGAATGAAAAGAAGATGAATTCAGAATTAAAAATCAGCCGAGGCCGGAAAGCAATTCTTGATTGGTTGGAAATTGCTGCAGTTTTGCCACCAGAGCCTGGGCCGCTTCAACGGCCCCCATCCCGGCCAGAGCCCGGCGGAAGCTGTTGACCAGGGGCAGCTCACCGGCCCCCAGCAACAACTCCTGTTTGCGCGTGGCGCTTTTGGCAATGTCAATGGCCGGAAAAATACGGTGATTGGCGATCTCGCGTGAAAGAACGATTTCCATGTTCCCCGTGCCCTTGAATTCCTCGAAAATGACCTGGTCCATGCGGCTGCCGGTCTCGATCAAAACCGTCGCCAGGATGGACAACGACCCTCCGTTTTCGATCTTGCGGGCGGAGCCGAAAATGCGGCGCGGCACCTCCAAGGCGCGCGCATCCACGCCGCCGGAAATGGTGCGGCCGCTGGAGCGCGTCTGCGCATTGTGCACGCGGGCCAGCCTCGTCAAAGAATCGATGACGATCATCACGTCCGCGCCTGCCGCCGCCTCAACAAAGGCCCGGCGCATCAATTGATCCGCTATTTCAATGTGATGTTCCTGGGCTTGATCGATGGATGAATAGTGGATTTCACCGGGTATGGTCCTCTTAAAATCCGTCACCTCTTCGGGCCTCTCATCGATAAGCAGGCAATAAAGTTTTATCCGGGGAGTGCCCCGGGCCACGGCCTGGCAGATGTGTTTCAGGAAGGTGGTTTTACCCGAACCCGGCGGCGCCACGATGAGCCCGCGCTGCCCCATGCCGATGGGACAGATCAGGTCCATGGCGCGCATGGTCAACTCCCGGCTGCCGTCTTCCAGGCGTATGCGCGGCGAAGGGTCGATGGGGGTACCGGACAAAAATTTCTTTTCAGCTTCAGATCGCAAAGAGTTATAAGGCTTCATCATGAACCTTTATACCGTAACAGCCGTCCTCGAAGGGCGGCTTTTTCTATTTTATCCTCAACTGAATTGATTTAAAAAGCATTTCTCATTAATAAATCGATACTGAAGAAAGCTCCGCCACATACGGGGCTGGATGACTTTAGAAGCTGTCATTATTCTGATGTTTGGGTAACAACTGCCGTCACATCTTTTTTTGTAAGGGCAAGATACATGACGCACACAAAAATAGAAGTCAAGAAAATCGCGCTGGTCACGACCGTGCCCAAACCTAAGCCACCGTCACTGCGCGACTGTGAAAGATAGTCGCCGATGGAAGCCCCCAGGGGACGCGTCAAAATGTAGGCAAGCCAGAAAGCCAAGACCGCATTAGAACTCATGCGCTTATGTTCAGCGCCCAAATAAGCCTTAAAACCAAAGTGAACAACGGTTACAAATGCGATCAACGCGGCAAATATAAACACCGATGTAAGATATCCCAAGTTAAATTTCTCAGCCGAGAGGTCGCCTGCCGCTGTACCAAGAGCGAATGTGAAAAGGATGGCAAGCCAGTAAAAAGCTTCCCGCCTTATGGTCACAATACTGTGCATGGATAATGTCCTCTCGATGGCAAACCAAACAGCAAAAGTAACCGCTAAAATAATGCTAAATACGATGGTGCTTGTCTCGAGAGGTACACCGAGCCTGTCCGTCAGGTTATCGGTTATTAATGTGCCGACGACGCTGATAAGCACCACCGCAAGCCAGTAAATCGACGGGACATACCGCCTTGCCCTGAACTGAAAAAACAGCACAGCGATAAGCAACACGCTCATAATATAGCTTGTATTGATCAGTCCGAAATGCAGTGTCTCGTTGAGGTAATCGGCGGCAGTCTCCCCTACGGTCGTACACAAAATTTTAATGATCCAGAAATAAATCGTGACTTCAGGCACTTTATTGAGCATTTTTCGTCCATGACTCACCCCGACACCTCCGTACTTGACTGTTTATAATGGTTCCAACCGCCTCCCAAAGCCTTGATCAGCTGTATTGTCCAAATAAACTTGGCATTTTTAATCTCCGAGTACTTTAATTCCGCTTCCAAAGCCAAACGTTGGGCTTCCAAAACCCCCAAATAATTAATGACCCCTTGTTGGTAACTCTTGTTTGAAACCGCTAAATCTCCCTTGGCGGCCTCCATGATCCGCCCCTCTAAATCCTGTTGTTGATTATTTAAATGGATCTTCACCAGGGCGTCTTCGACTTCATGAAACGCATCCAGGACCTTTTGCCGGTAATTGGCCACGGCCTGATCATATTTGGCCAAAACGCCGTTATAAGCGGATTTATAAACCTGATAATTCAGCGGAAAAGTTATGTCCGGGCCGAACGAAGAAAACCTACTCCTCCAATCAAACAAAGAACGTAACTTGACGCTGGCGGTCCCGACTGAGCCAAGCAAGGTAACGACGGGAAAAAACGAAGCCTTGGCTTCACCGATCATGGCATTGGCCGCGGCCATCTGCCTTTCCGCCTCGGCGATGTCCGGACGGCGTTCCAAAAGCCCGGAAGGCATGCCCGGCGGTATAAACGGGGGCGAGGCGGTCAATGGACCGACGGAGAGGTCAAAATCAACCGGCGGTTTTCCGCATAAAATGGCCAGCGCATTTAAAAGTTCATTTTCTTTCGAAACAACATCAATGACCGCCAATTGCGCCGACTTAAAGCCAATCGTCTGGCGCCTGACATCAAAAGATTTGATAATACCGGCCTTATACTGCTCTTCCGTAATGGTCATCCCCTTTTTATCGACTTGTACGATTTTCTTCAGCAGGTTTTCTTCGTTCTTCAATTCCCTCAACAGGAAATAATCCCTGGCCACCTCGCTTGTCAGCGCCAATAAAACGGATTGAAAATCAGCTTCACTGGCTTGGGCCTGGTCTTGGGCCGCTTCTATAGATCGCCTGACCCTGCCCCAGAGGTCCAACTCATAACTGAACTCCAAAGGGATCGAATAAAAACCTTCGATATTATTAGCGCGCCCGAAGAATTTATTCTGGATGGTATCCAGGTTAGTATAGCCGGGATCGAGTTCCAGATACGGAACAAGATTTGCTTGACTTAAACCCGCCGCGGCACGGGCCTGATTCACAGATTCAAAAGCCGCCTTTAAACCCTGGTTATGGAGCTTGGCCTGGTCCTCAAGATGGTCCAGTACGGGATCATGAAAAATCTTCCACCAAGGCCCTTTGGGCAAGGTGTCCTGGGGATTGGCTTTTTTCCAGGAAGCATCCGTGGTTTTCCATTTAACCGGCATTGTGACCTGTGGCCGATGGTATTTGGGGCCCATCAAGCAGCCATTGGCGGTTATCAAGACACAGCATACAAGAACCAAGATTTTGGCGCCCGGTATTGCAGGCGGGGAAAGTTTTGATTTAAACCGGCCCAGTAAAATATACAAGGTAGGAATAACAAAAAGGGTCAGGAAGGTGCTGGTGATCATGCCGCCTATAACCGCAATCCCCAAAGGCCTGCGGCCCGCCCCGCCCATGCCGAAACCAATGGCAATCGGCATGGCCCCGGCGATGGTCGCCGTTACGGTCATCATGATCGGACGAAAGCGGATCAGGGCCGATCTATAGATGGCTTCCGGCACATTTTTACCTTTGGCGACCAATTGATTCGCAAACTCCACCAATAAAATACCGTTTTTGGTGACCAGCCCCACCAGTAAAATCAGCCCGATCTCGCTGAACAAATTAATGCTCATGCCCGGAATGCCGTAAAAATTAAACACCCATAAAAATCCAAAAGCACCGAAAACGGCCAAAGGCACGGTCAGAATAATGATAAAAGGGTCAATAAGATTCTCAAATTGCGAAGCCAGAACCATATAGACGATGAGGAGAGCAAAGCACAGGGTGAACATCATTTCCCGGTTGGACTGGATCAATTCCCTGGACTCCCCTGCCCACTCATAACGGAAATCCGGCGGCAGATCTTTTTTAATCAACTGCTGCGCTTTCTGGATGGCCGTGCCCAAGGTCACATTCAAAGGAGAGCCCTCAATAATAGCAGACCGCATACGGTTATAATGGGTGATGACGTTAGGGCCTGCCGTGATTTTATAGTTGGTCACATTGGACAGCGGGATCAGCTGCCCCTGATCATTCGGGACATAGATGCGGTCCAAGTCCATGGGGCTCAGCCGGTCGCGCTTTTCCAGCTGGGCAATGACCTTATACTGCCTGCCGGAGAGATTGACGGTACTTACGTCCATGCCGCCAAAAAGCACCTGCAACGTACGGGCAATGGTTTCAGCGGAAACCCCTAAAGCGGCGGCGCGCTCGCGGTTGATCGTCAGATCTACCTGGGGTTTATTCAACTGAAATTCAGACCTCACGTCTTCCAGAAATCCTGCGGCCGACAATTGTCCGCTGATGCGCTGTGCATAGGTGTTGAGCCTGTTTAAATCCTCGTTTTCCAGGACCAATTGAAACGGCTGGGCCAGCGAATCTCCGATGGCCTGGGGGGTAAGGGGAAAAACGATCGCCCCCTCGATGTCCTGATATAATTTTAACGCCAGGCCTTTTTTACCCAGCAAGATGTCCCCGAGGTTGCGCTTGCGTTGCTCCTTCAGACGGACATAAGAAAGCCCCTGGGAACAGACGCCCGGCCCGTCGATGGGCAAAGCCACCGCGGTAAAATACCCTTGCACCTCGGGAATTTTTCTGATCATGCCTTCCATTTTCTTGACCATACGGTCGGTGTATGCGCAACTCGAACCTTCCGGAGCAACGGCAATGCACAGAAACCTTCCCTTGTCCTCATCAGGCAAGAATTCATGCTCAAGGTTGAAATACAAAAGGACCGATAAAGCGATCACGCCCAACCCGATGACGATAATGAACAGCGGCCTCTTCAATGACCGGCGCAGCAAATCTTTATAAGAGGTTCTCAATCTGAAATATATCCGGTCAAACCAGGCATTGATCCAATGGCGGGAAGATTTCTCTCCTGACCTCAGAAAATGGGCCGAGAGCATGGGCGAAAGCGTCAAGGCCACAAATCCGGAAATCAATACCGAACATGCAATCACGACGGCAAACTCAATAAACACCATTCCAGTCGTGCTGGTTTGGAACGCCAAAGGCAAAAAGATCACCGCCAGGACAAGGGTCGTGGAGATCACCGCAAACCCGATCTCCTTCATACCCAACACGGCTGCCCCCAAAGGTTTCATGCCTTGTTGAACATGCCGGTAAATGTTTTCCAAAACAATGATGGAGTCATCCACCACCAGGCCTATGGCCAATACAAAGGCCAGCATCGTCACAATATTAATCGAATAGCCCATCCAATAAAGAATGGCAAAGGTAGCGATCAAACAAACGGGGATGGCGATCGAAGGAATGACCGTCAAACGCACGTTGTTCAAAAAGAAAAAAATGGTCAAAACCACCAGGACGATGGACAGCCCCAACGTGACCCAGACCTCATTGATGGAGCTCTCGACATAGGTGGACTCGTCATAGGGCACAGAAACCTTCACCCCCGCAGGCAGCCGCTTCTTCAAGCGCCGCAGCTCCTTTTTAACGGCTTCGGCCACCGCAATGGTATTGGCTTTGGACTGTTTGACGATCCCGAGGCCCACACAGGGCTTGGAATTATAGCGTGCAATGGAATGTTCATCTTCAACGCCGACCTGAGCATGCCCCACATCGCGCAAATAAACGGCCTTACCGCCTGCCTGTTTGACAACCAGATCATTGTATTGCCGGGGTGTTTTCAGCTGCCCCTGCGTCTGGATGGAAAACTCCCTCTGCGTCCCCTGAATATTGCCGCTGGGAAGTTCGACATTCTGGCTCCTTAAGGCCTCTTCGATGTCTGAAATTGTAACTCCCTTGGCCGCCATTTCCCCGGAATCCAACCAAAGGCGGATGGCAAAACGTTTCTCGCCGCCGAAGACAACAGCGCTGACACCGGGCAGGGATTCCAGAGGATCTTTTAACGTCTTCTCGGCAATGGAGGTCAGATCAAGGGTGGAAAATGAATCACTGTACAATGCGATCCATAACATGGGCTGCACATCCGCCCCTTGTTTTTCGATGGTCGGCCCCTGAATTTTTTCAGGCAAATCCCCACGGACCGAGGCCACACGGTCACGCACATCCTGAGCTGCTGTTTCGATGTTGCGCGAGGGTTCAAATTCAACCGTGATGATGCTGACCTGCTGGCGGTTTTGGCTGCTGATTTTACGGATACCTTCTATCGAATTGAGAGCCTCTTCGAGCGGATCCGTAATTTGGGTCTCGATGATCCCGGCGCCGGCACCCGGGTATACGGTCGTGACCTTGATAACCGTGGGAGTGACGTCGGGGAATTCACGGACGGCAAGCCGCGGCAGGTAAACCAACCCCATGAGGATCAGTCCCAAGCTTGCCATCGCGCACAGGACCGGGCGTCTTATGCTGATTTCCGATAATTTCATTGATCTTGAAGGCGTACCCTTACTTTAGAGCCGGCGTGGACTTTTTGAAAACCCTCGGTAATCACGGTTTGGCCTTCCTGAAGGCCTTTCAAAATTTCAACAACTCCATTGACGTGCAACCCGCAATCAACGGGCGTGACGGCCACCGTCTGGTTGCCGCGGACCGTATACACAACGGTCTTGTTTCCTTTAAAAACAACCGCGTCTTCAGGGACAACAATGGCGTCGGGCCTCTCGTGCAATGTCAAACTAATCTCGGCAAACATCCCCTGCCTGAGCCTGCCGTCGGGGTTGGAAACCTCGGCCGTAATCAAAATGGTGCGCGTGGATTCATCCACCGTCGGATCAATAAAAACAATTGTCCCCTGGAAACGGTCCCGGGGATATGCATCCACCTTAAAGTCAACCGGCGCTCCATTCTTAATTTGGCTGATATATCTTTCAGGCACGCGGAAATCAACCTTCATGGAGTCTTGATTGACCAAAAAACCCAGGCTGTCACCTTGGGAAATAAATTGCCCGTCGTTCACCAACCTCTGTCCCATGACGCCGGCAAAGGGGGCGCTGACAACGGTGCTGTCGAAAGCGGCCCTTGCCTCCCCCACCACGGCCTGGTTCATTTTGACCTGATTGGCGGCTTGATCAAATTCCAGGCGGGACACCCCGCCGTCTTTAAGCAATTCTTGATAACGGTTGAGCGTGACTTGGGCCAGGGACAAAGTAAGTTCGGCCTCGATCAAAGCGGCCTTAGCCTTTTCCTGGTTAAACAACACCAAGGTCTCTCCTTTTACAACCTTTTGGCCTGACGTGAAGGCGACCTTTGCGATTGTGCCATCAACTTTCGATTTAATTTCTACGGCATCCCGGGCCCGCAAAGTCCCCGCCAAATTCATGTTATCGGCGATAGTTTGCCGCGTCACCTTAATGCCGACCACGGGCATCGTCAATGTGTTTAAATCGATATTTTCACTATTTTGTTGCTCTGTTTCTTGTATGGCCAAACGGACGAGCAAAACGGCCGCGATCAACACAATGGCGGCAACCAATACTCTATGGAACCGGAATCTCATACGGACACGTTCTTATGGTGAGTAAGATAATAAAATACCGGCATGACAATCAGAGAAAAAAACATGGAACCCATAAGGCCGCTGATCATGGCTATGGAAAAGGGCTGCAGGACTTCGGCCCCATGCCCCAGATTCAAAGCCATCGGCAAAAATCCCGCCATGGCCGACAGGTTGGTGATCAAAACCGGCCTAAACCGCAATTGACAAGCCGCGTGAATGGACGCCATAAGAGACCTGCCTTCCCGGCGAAAACGTTCAACAAAATCGATGACCAGGATGCCGTTATTAACAACGATCCCCATTACAGCTATCATACCAGTAAAAGAAGAAACATCAAATTCAGTCCTGGTAAAAAATAACCCCAGGATGACAAAACTCGCGGAGCACACCGTTCCGGCAAATACGGCCAGCGCGGTACGGTAGGACTCGAAAATAAACAGCAGTAAAGCCAATATGAGAACGATGGAAATACCCAACACCCCCAGCAATTCCTTAAATGATGTTTGCTGGCTTGCATAGGTGCCGCCCAATTCAATGGTAAAACCGTTTCTTGGAATACCGGCAATGGCCTTTTTGACGTCCTTAATAACCTCCCCAAGAGATCGGCCGGATATTTCAGCATTGACATTGACGACGATCGATCCATTCATGTGATGGATTTCCGTGTTTTGTTCGACGAGTGAATATTGCGCGATCCTGCCCAACGGTAAAACCCCGCCGTTAGGGGTATAAATAGGGACATCCTTGAGCTTGGAGATGTTCGAACGGTAATCCCCCCCGTAAAACTCCCTTATAGGGATGCTTTCGATGCCTTTTTGCACCTTGGAGACGATCTCGCCATAAATCCCCAATTGGGAATAATGGTACACTTCATCAAGCCCCAGCCCCAACAGCGACGCCTGGGGTTGATCGACGGTGACATGGATTTCTTTTTGGGGCGGCGGCATATTGATAAGCACGCTGTCCAATCCTTTGATCTTCTCAAGTCGGGCTTGTACATTTTTTGCCGCCGCCATCAATGTGTCGAAATCATTTCCTAAAATGCTGACAACGACCGGCTTGCCTGCCCCGGATAAATCTCCCAGCCTGTCCGACAGAATTTGGTGAAAATCAGTGTTCAAATAAGGGAATTGCGCGGCCAGCTTCTTTTTTAAGATAGCCATGACCTTAAATGTGGAAATTTTTCTGTTTTCCTTGAGGTAGATGACCGTCTCACCGATCGTGGGCGCGGAATAAGGCGTTCCCATGGCCGTACCTGTCTTGCGGATATACATCCTGACCGAAGGCAAGCTCTGGATGACCTTTTCCACCTTATCCATGAGCGCGTCCGTCGCCTCAATGGAATAGCCGGCGGGAGCTATGTAATCAAAAACAATGTTGCCTTCGTCCCCTTCGGGTAAAAACCCGTTGTGCAGTTTCAAAAAAACAAAAACGCACGCCAGCCCGAGGACAATCGAACCCATGACGCATAGATACTTACGCCTGAGGGCCAAGCGCAGGAATTTTAAATACCTCTCTTTTAAAGTCCTAAAAAACTTTTTTTCCTCGTGTTCGGGCTCCTTGCCCCGATAATTCTCAATGAAATATTTAATCAAGACCGGGATGACAAAGGCCGCCATGAACAGGGAAACAATGATGGTCGAAGCCAGGGTGATGGCCAGGGGCCTGAAAAACATGCCTGAGAGGCCGGTGAGGATATTTAAAGGAATAAAAATGATGATGCTCACCATCGTGGCCCACACGGTGATGGGAAGGATGTAGGCCAGGGAATCGGCCAGCGGCTGGCCGCTTTTCTTCTGCCTTTTAAAATGAACGTAATTCTCTGTGACCACAATGGCGTTGTCCGCGATAATGCCGATGGCCGCCGACAGCCCTCCTAAGGTCATGATATTGACCGTCATCCCCAGACATTTGAGGACGAGGAACTCGATCACGATAACGACCGGTAAAACGCACATGATGGGCAAGGCATATCTAAAGCCGTTCATCACAAAATAAACGATCATCAAAATGATAACAACCGCAATCAGGATATCGGATAAAATCCCCTGGATGGACGTGCGTACAAAATCGGAAAGGTCCCATTTGACGATATGCAGCTTTCCGTTGAATTCCTTGGTCGTTTCCGCGAGTTTCCGGTCCAGGGCCATGGAAACCTTCAATCCGTCCGCGTTCAGTTGTTTTTCCACGTCGATAAAAAGCCCCTTGTGGCCGTTGACGCTCACGATCCTGCGCACCGGACTATGGGCGTCCTCTATCGTGGCAATATCTTTGAGCATCAGCGGCTTGCCCATGCGGGTGGCCACCACAATGTCGCCTATATCTTTAAGATTGGAGAGTTTGTTGCCGGCAATCACAAAGAACGCGGTTTTTCCCTTCACCATCTGTCCCACAAAGGAAACCATGTTGGCATCTGAAACCGCTGTATTGACGGCTACAGGATCAAGATTATACTCGATGAGTTTGCGGGGGTTTAATTTGATCCATATCTCCGGCTGTTGACCACCGATGACTTGCAGACCATAAAGCCCGTCGATGCCGATCAGCTTTGGGATGACCGAGTAGCGGACCGCCTCATAAAGCTGTTTCAAGTTGAGCTGATCAGACCAGAACCCATACTCCGACATGGGAAAAGCGCTGGTATTCATCCGGGTTATTTGAATATCGGTATTTGCGGGCAGTTGACCCCGTACCTGGTTTATCTTATTCTGGGTCAACTGGAAATCTTGGGTCAGATCAGCTCCCCATTTCAAATAGACATCAATGGTGGAAGTCCCGCGTTCCGAAACGGAAACGACCCTTCTGACGTCCGGAACGGTCTTGAGGACTTCTTCCAGGGGACGGGTGACGTTGATCTCGGTTTCCTGCAAAGACGCAAAACCGATGTCCGCGATCACCTGAAAACGGGGAAAATCGCCGTTGGGAAAAACATCTTTAGGCAGCTGGGTGTATACCCACCCGCCGGTGGCCGTCAGGACGATGAGGGTAAAAATAATGGCGATATGATTGGTGTCAAGCCATTTTACGAACTGTCTCATGGCCGGTTGCCCTCGATGACGGCCGCCAGTTCGGCCTTCTTGGCCAGGAAATTATACTGGGCGTCGTAGGACTGGTCCACCGCGGTCAGATAATCCGAAAAGGCGCTCAACAGATCGATCTCTTTTATTTTGCCCTGCCGGTAATAGGCCCGTGCCGTTTTGATGCCGGCTTGGGCGTTTTTAAGATTTTCCATCGTGGCCCTGTACACACCCCGCAGACTGGCCAGATCTCCGGTCATCTGTTCTATCCTGACCTTCAATTTTCTCTGATCGTCTTTAAATAATTTTTCCTGGTATTCATAACCGTATTTCAGGCTTTTTTCCTCATTGGCCTTTTGGCCGAAATCAAAAATATCGAAATTCAAGGACAGATAACTCCTGTATTCCTCCACGTTGGGATCGACCGTATTGACGTTGTGTTCCAGGCCCAATTGAACGGTCGGCAAGTAATAAAGCCTGCTTTGTTTGAACATCTCCTTGGCCGTATCGACGTTGACTTTGTCCAACCGCGACTGCTGCAGGACGGAATAATCTCCGGACCAGGACGGCAAGGAGCTCATGTCCGGCGCATCCTTGAGGGAAAAGTCCCTTTGCGTGTAGGAAGAGTTCATCAGAGAATTCAATGCCAGCAGCACATCTTTGATTTCGCTGTCGATATTGTTCAAAGAGATATTCAGAGACTGGAATTGGACCCGTGCCCTGTCTAAATCAAAGGCCGCGTCCACGCCCTTAGACTGCAGTTGTTTGATCTCCCGGATGTGGGACTGAAAAAGCTCCAGGACGTTGACATATTCCTTTCTTTTTTCCAAAAGGACGTAAAGCCTGTCATAATCTTGGGTAACGTTCTTTAATAGTTCGCTGCGGGCGATGGACAGGACCAATTTATTTTTCGTTACATCCAGCCTCCCCAGGGCCGGATAATCGGTTAATATTTTCTGCAGGTCCCATGAAAAAGCGGCACCCATCCTGGTTTCGAAACCGTGTGTGCGCTTTAAATCGGAGCGGTCGCTGAACTGGATATTGTCCGGCTGATAATAAGCGGTCAGCTGCCCCAAAAGCGCGCTTCTTTCTTTACGCCAGGAATAAACGCTGGACTTGATCAGGTCCTCATAGGCCGCGATCAAGCTGCTGTTCTTGAGCGCCAGGGCCTTGCAGTCTCCCAGGGAGACTGCAAAGGCCTGGCTGGAATGGAGGGTCAATAACACAAATACAACGAGGCTTAAAAAAAATCCACATTTCTTCATACTATGGCATTGGTGGGCATAAATCCCGTTGGGAGAGCCTCTAAGATCACTTCACGCTTCCCGTGTCTTCTTTCTCATTTTTCTCTTCCTGCTGTTTGTTCTCCATCCTCTGCTCACTGCGGTCAGCCATTTGCATCAAACTGAGAGCAAGGGCAGGGTTCGATTGCTTAAGGGCGGATGCTGAATCCCTTAAAAGTTTTATATGTCCCATCACTTTATTCATCATTCCCTCTTCTTTTGTCCCTTCCTGCTCCTTATTGCCTTCATTCTTCTCCTGCTTTTCTGTTGCTTCTTCATTGGCAAATTTTGTCAAACTTGCCGCGAGGCCGGGATTCAATTGTTGAAGAGCTGCGGCGGAGTCATTCAATATTTTTACTTTTGCCTGTTCTTGCGCTTCAGCGGCATAAGAAATCGAAGAAAACACCGCAAACACGCCCACCGCAATTAATCCCAGCATCATTGTTCTTAATGATTTCATCATTCCCTCCCACTTTATTTGGTTAATAAAAACTATGGTTATGCTACCAAATAAGGATTAACTTACCCTTAGGAGCAGATTAACTTTCTCTAATCTTATGGGCGGGGTGAACTTAAAGGAAACGCAATAATAAAAACCGTTTTTCGGCCAACCTGACTTTTAACTTCAATCTGGCCTTGATGAGCCTCAACGATGGATTTGGCGATGCTTAAGCCCAACCCGAAACCGGGAGAGCTTCTTGATTTGTCCGTCCGGTAAAACCGGTCAAAGATCCGGGGCAGTTCATCTTTTTCTATGCCCGGCCCCGAATTTGCAACGGCGATCTTGACCCAGGGGCCTTCTTGATATAGCTTAATGCCAATGTCCCCTTGCCCGGGCGTATATTTAATGGCGTTATCAAGTAAATTCAGGACAACCCGGCTTATTTGGGTAGCGTCTCCATATATAAAAATGCCCTCTTGCAATGAAGCATTTAACCTGATTTCTTTCTGCTGGGCCAACACCGCTATATTATCGACGACCCCTCTTATCAAAACAGCCAAATCGACCGTTCCCATTCTAAAGAATGTTTCCTGGTTATCGATGCTGATAAGGACCAAAAGGTCCCCGACCAAACGGCCCATCTTCTCAATTTCTTCCAGGTTGACCTGTAGAACGGATTTATATTCTTGAGAACTCCTTTCTTTTTCCAATGCGACTTCCTGCTTTCCCCGCATCGCCGTTAAGGGAGTCTTTAACTCGTGGGAAATATCCTGGATAAATTGTTTTTGAGCAGAGAATGCCCTGTCCAGGCGCTCCAGCATGGCATTAAATGTGTCCGCCAGCAATTTTATTTCCTGGTCGGCGCCGGGCACCCTGATCCTTTCCTGTAAATTCCTGGTACTGATGCGGTCCATTGTTTTAGAGATTTCACTGACCGGATCCAGGGCCATCTTTGTCAGATAAAATCCTACCAAAACTGCAAAAAATAAGACCAATGGCAAAAACAGGAATAATATCGTTTTTAAATTATGAAGCATGGACAAGGTGGGAGTCAAAAATCCCGCCACCTGGATAATATATGCCGGCCGGGGGCCTTTAAAAACAGGCATGGTCAATTCACGCAGATCAACATACCTGCCTTTGACCAGGACCCTTTTTACGGTCTCCATCCGGATATCCGGCCGGGCCATCAGACCATTGATCGCCGGGGCTCGAATATTCTCAGCTATGTCCTTATTGGAATCCGCCAGTTTCCTGCCTTGGGGGTCGAATATTTGCACCAGGGAGGTATCTTCCCGCTCTTCTTGAACGGTTGATTGGACGGCTTGCAGGAACCTTGTCCTTGACGCCGGCGTGGGCTTAACGGCTGCAGCGATCAGGTCTTCAACGTTTTCGGCCTTGGCTTTAAGTAAACTATCCAGATTTTCGAGAAGGCTGTATTTATAATTTTGGTAAATCAACGTGCTGAAAACAAAAAGGATCGCGGCCAAGGCAAGTGTATACCATACGGTGACTTTAAAATGCAGGGACCTTGTGACCATGTCAGCCTTTGATCATATAGCCGCGGCCTCTAACGGTACCGATAAGGGCCGTTTTATGGCCTTCGTCAATTTTCCGCCGCAATTCATGGATATGGACGTCGATGGTATTGGTGGTGGTGCTGAAATGGGTGTCCCATACGCATTCCGATATGTCCGTTCTTGTAACCACCTGACCGGCATAACGCATCAGATACTCAAGAAGCTGAAATTCCTTTGCCGTCAAAGGGATCTCCTTGCCTGCTCTTGTCACTTTATGGCCGGGCAAATCCAGTATAAGGTCCGCCACCTGAAATTTGGTGGACACAAGGGTTTCTTTCCGCCGGAGCAACGCGCGGATCCTTGCCAGAAATTCTTTAAAGGCAAATGGCTTTGTCAGGTAATCCTCAGCCCCGGCATCCAGCCCTTCGACTTTGTCCTCTACAAAATCTTTGGCCGTAAGCATGAGGATGGGGGTCATGATCTTATCTTTCCGCAAATTCTTACAAACAGAGATGCCGTCCATTTTAGGCAGCATGATATCCAGGACGATCAGGTCATATTTTTCCGTCCCCGCCAGGAAATAACCCTCTTCTCCGTCATAGGCCACATCAACGGCGTACCCCGCTTCCTGGAGGCCCTGTTTGATAAAACCGGCTATATGTTTTTCGTCTTCGACGACTAAAATCCGCATTAAAGTAAATTGAAACGATAGCCGATGCCCGGCTCATTGATGATGCGCCGGGGGGTTGAGGGGCTGTCTTCGATCTTCTGGCGCAGGTGGTTTAAATAGACCCGGACGGAATTGGCCTTCTCTTCGTTTTCCGTCGCCCAGACCTCCCTTAAGATCTGGCGCACCGTCAGGATGCGGCCCGCGTTCTTGATGAGCGCGGACAACAGCCCGTATTCGATGGAAGTCAGCTTGAGTGCCTGGCCGCAAAGCCAGACGCGGCGGGTATTGAATTCCACCCGCAATCCCGCGTTGTCAAAAACTTGGTCGACAATGCCGGAGGTGGTCTTGCGCCGCAGCACCGCCGCAAGCCTTGCGGTCAGCTCGGAGGCGGAAAACGGCTTGGTGACATAATCATCCGCCCCGCTTTCCAGGGCTTTGACCTTGATCTCTTCCTGCCCACGCACCGAGACGATGATGACGGCCACGTCGCTGAATTCCCTGATGCGCCGCAGCACCTCCAGCCCCTCCATATCCGGCAGGCCCATATCCAATAAAACGGCCTGAGGTTTTTTATAAACAACCGCCCCCAGGCCCTCTTGGCCGTTTTGAGTATGGACCGCTTCATACCCGGCGTGCGTGAGGATAATGCCCAACATTTTTTGGATTTGAGGCTCATCATCAATGACAAGTACTGTGCCTTTGGACATCCTATTCTTTTTCCGCCATGGGCAGGGTGATGGTCACCATAAAACCTTTCGGGGACAAATTCTCCGCTTCCACCTCGCCCTCATTCAATTGCACGAACCGGCGGGCGATGGACAACCCCAGTCCCAGGCCGCCTTTCCTGGTCTTGGCCCCCCGATAAAATTTATCGAAAATCTTGGCCAGGGTCTGTTTGGAAATGCCTTCCCCCTGGTCAATGACGCTGATCCTGATCTTTTGGTCGATCACACGGACATGGATGTCGATGTCCAGGCCCTCGGGGCCGTGCACCAGGGCATTATGGACGATATTTTTCAACGCCTGTGTGATCATATAGAAATCCGCATTCACATACACAGGACCCTGCGGACAATCTACATGGATGCGCTTTTCATCCTTGGACGTCCCCACCTGCTTAAGGGCGTGGGCCACGATGTCCTTGACTTCGCACCAGGCAAAATTGGGACTTAGGTTGCCGACATCCAGCTTGGTCAGATCCAGCACCGCATCCACGCCGCTGGTCAGGCGAAGGCAGGCCAGCCGGCATTCATCCAAAAGCTCCATGGCATCCTTGGGCCACTGATGAAACAAGATCAGGGCGTCCAGATAACCGGAAATGATCGTCAGCGGCGTCTTGAGCTCATGGGACAAATTATCAAGAAGCGCGCTTTGCAGATTTTGCGTGTCTTCCTTCATCTTGGCTTCACGGGAGATCTTCAGCAGCTGGTCCTTTTCCAGCATCACCGTCATAAGCGCCGTGAATGATTCCAATAATGTCCTCTGGGCCAAATCCAAAGGCCTTTCCTTTAAAAGCTTGATGACCACAATGGCCCTCACCTGGCCCGATGACATTAAAGGCAGGTACATCAAGGGCTGCTGGGGCAGCGTGTCCGAAAAACGGCCCGCGGCCTTTTTATTGGCCACCACCCACTGGACCAAACCTTTTTGGTTGGGTGTCATATCAATAGGGTCCCCCAACGGATTGGCGAACAGCGGCTGCTCGCTCTCGTCGACCATAAAGACGCTGCTATGGCACTGCAGCAACAGGTTGATTTGGGCTGTCGCCAGGCGCATGGCCTGGGCGATATCGGTGCTGAGCGCCAGGGCCCTGGTCAACTCATACAGGGATTCGGAACGTTGGCGCTGCTTCTGCTCTATTTCCTTTTGGCGGCGCAGTTTCGAGGTGACAAATCCCATCATCAAGGCTGTTATGAAAAACATGCCGAGTACGCCGATGTCATAGGTGGTCCTCAGATGAAGCGCAAACTTAGGAGGAATGAACAAATAATCCCAGGCAAAGGCGCTTAAAGCGGCCAGCATAAAGGCCGCGCTGCGGCCCAGGAAAGAACCGCTCAAGACAACGGTCAGCAAATATAAAAGCCCCAGCACCTCGTAGCCCGTCCAGGGGGCCAGCAGCATGTTCACGATGGTCGCAATGACAAACATCAGGAAACTCAAGCCATATTCACGGGGTCTTGGCCTCATCAAGAATTCATTGGGTTTGGAAGGAAAGTTCTTTTCCGCGGCCGACATGCGCACCATATGCACGTCTATCTGTCCGCTTAAAGCCACCAGGCGGTCCGCCACCGTCGGGATCCCCAAAAAACGCTGCCATCTGGTCTCCGACGATTTTCCGAAAATAATTTGGGTCACGTTTTCCTTATTGGCCACATCCACGATCACCTGGGCCAGGTCATCCCCGACCCGGTGGATGATCTCCGCCCCCAGCTGCCGGGCCAGGGTCAAATTCTTCATCAGGCGTTCTTTATGCTCTTCGGTAAGCGGCGCGGAACCTTCCACGTGCAGGGCGATCCAGGAGGCATCGAGCATCCCTGCCCAGCGGCGGGTCATGCGGATCAATGATTCCGAAAAAGGCGTAATACCTACAGCCACCAGAATGCGTTCCCCGCTTTTAGAAGGGCCTGAAAGGCCCTTGGCCAGCATCAGCGAGCGCAGGTTGCGGTTGACATGGGCCGTGGTCAGGCGGAGAGCCATTTCCCTTAAGGCCGTGAGGTTTTCCGTCTTAAAAAAGTTGACCGCGGCCGCCTGAGCCTGGTCAGGGACATACACCTTGCCTTCGGCCAGGCGCTGGTGCAAGGCCTGAGGTGAAAGGTCGACCAGCGTGATTTCGGAAGCTTCGTCCAGGATGGTGTCGGGAACGGTCTCACCGACGGCAATGCGGGTGACCGCCAGGATGTCCTCCCGGCGGCTGTCCACATGCTGCACGTTCAGGGTGGTGAACACATCGATGTCCGCGGCCAGGACCTCCAAAACGTCCTGATAACGTTTGGGATGACGGCTGCCCGGGGCATTGGTATGGGCAAGCTCATCGACGAGAACCAACTGCGGATGGCGCTTAAGGATCTCATCGATGTCCATCTCTTCGATGGTAATGCCCCGATAATTGACTTTCTTTAAAGGGATTTGCTCCAGGCCCTGCAGGAGCGCCCGGGTCTCGGGCCGGCCATGGGTCATGACAACGCCTACCAGCACCCGGAAACCCTCCGCCTGGCGCTGGCGCGCCTCCTGGAGCATGGCGTAGGTCTTGCCGACGCCGGGGCACATGCCGAAAAAAATCTTGAGTTTGCCGTGGTGGTCTTCTTCGGCTTTAAATCTCGCTAACAGCGCGTCCGGATCAGGGCGTTCCATGCCTTCTATGATACTTCATTTGAGGGCTCGTGGAAAATTATTTTAACGGTTTCCAAACATCAAATGGAAGGCATCGTTGACGGTAAGGCTGGGGGTGAAACGGACGATGTGGAAATTAAACCCTTGAAACCCCTCAGACATCTGCACCGCCTCCCTTCTCCCGGAAAGACCGGCAGTGGAAAAACGATTGATGAATTGAGGCTGAAAATCAAGGTCAATACCCCCGCTGCGTTTGGCGGCGGAAGCGTTCATGGCGGCATCGACCACCCTTTGGGCCAGATGCCTCGCCCTGTCGGAAGCGGAAGCAAAAACCACCGTATTCCTCTCCGGCAAATAAACCATGTTTTTCAAATTGTGGCGGGACAAGGAGACCTCCCCAATTACTGAATAAACGCGCGTTCTTTCATCCACCGATGCGTTTCTAATAGCATTTAAATTTCTTTCAAAACTCTCTTTATATCCATTACCGTTCCCATTACCATTGCCATGTCCATTATCGGCACCACTGCGTATTTGGGCCTGGATATAATCCATGTATTCTTTTAAAAGAATGTTGGGGTCCTCAAAATTTTGGGCCATGACCCTGGGAATAATGATATCCGGAATAAATCTTAACCCGCCGGCATTGACCAATTCCTCGGCCAATACTGTTTGCAATTGGACCTCCTCAGGGGACATGGTCATAAGGCGGGTCAAGCCCATCATTTGCTGGGCCGATTCATTGTCCAGGTCCAAGCCTTTGGCCCTGATGATATTGATCGTGGGTGAAAATCGTTTTCTCGCATGCTCCCTAAGATCGAGGTTTTCATACATTCTGGCAACCGTCGTCAGCCCTTCGTTTAAATCAGAAATCACCCAAGCCCGAGATGGCCTGGAGAGATCGTGCAAATCCCTTATGTTCGTCCAATGGGTGCCGAAGGTGATCCCTGAACCATCGGCATGTTGGACAGGAGGCCCCACATAAGCATCCTGTGCGTAACCCAGGACAAGCCCTCCTTTAGGCGTCGTTTTTGCCGCCGCGTATAAATTGTAAATGCCTAATTGGATACGGGGATCATCGGGAGGGATGTTGCCCTCAACGAAAAGAAAGAGTTTATGGTTGTCCTTGCCCGATTTGGTTTCTCTCAAGGCCTTAAAAAAAGTGTCCCCATCCTGCGTCCCCCACCCGATGATTTGGGAGTTCCTGACGGTTTCCCTGAGAGCCTCGATGTACTTAGGGTCATGGTTTTCCACCAAAAGCACAACGGGATCATCACCCTCATGGGATTCGGCTTCTTCAACGGCCCGCCTGATAATCTGTTCTTCATTGTTGGCTTGCGAGACATTTTCAACGACATTTTTCTTAAATACAGGCCATTGGTGAGGCCCTGCCGTCAATCCGACGGCTTCGGCCATTTTTTCACGGAGCCTGAGCAGCACCTCTTTCATGTTTTTGTTGTCTATCAACCTCTTATTGGCCAGGGTGGGCCCCAAATAGTTGGCAAAGGTGATCGCCACGCTGGCCAGAAGACCGAATATTTCAAGGACATTGAAACGGCCGAATGTCAAAAATGGCAGCCGCCCATAACCGAAATAGCTAAAGGCGATCTTTAATGCCAAAAACCCGTCTACAAATGTAAAAATATGCCGGCTGTACCAACTGCGCTTACGCGAATTCTTGCTTGAAGCTGCGTACCCGTAACTGCCGAATCTCTTACTCTCCTTTTTGACTTCCAGCCATCGTTTCTTGCTCTCGGTGATGGTAGCGTTTATTTCATTTTCCTTATAGAGTCCGGGGACAATAAAATTGCCTGTCTCCATCAGGTCCCTTAGGTCAGCCTCCAATTTATTTTCAGGCTTCTTGACCAGGGACTCAAAGCCCAAAAGGGCGGTGGGATAATTGAAGGTCTCCTCCAGTTCGCCTTTCTGAAAATGTTCGTTGTTACGGAGATTAAGATTGACACGGCCCTGGAGCCAATCCAGAAATTTCTGGACGTAGATCATTTTTAAATTCATGCGCTCGCTGGTTTCCCAAGAGGCATGTCGTTGGCCTTCCGTGGCCCTGTTCATACGGTCAGACACCATTTTGGAAGTCCTGTTGGCCAGTCTCACAAAGTAAGAAAAACCTTTCTGATAGGCCTCGTTCTGGGCGCCTTTACGGCTTTTGTTATCGACAAGGTCCGGGGTATATTTCATACGGACAATGATGGCATCGGCAATAACGGCCATAAACACCTGGTCGTTCAGGAGTTTTTCTATCGGATAACGGGGATCGCTGTCCCATAACTGTAAAATTTCTTCCCATTTTTTCAAAAGTGCCGGCACACTGACCTCATTAGCAATAACCCCCTCTCCCTTGCCGTTATTATTAAGGAACTCATCCTCCAGGATGCGCATGAGTTTATCCAGGCTTGCAAACTTTCTGTTTTTCCAGTCCCAGAATTTCGGAGAAAGAAGGTAGTAAAGCCCCACGCAGATAACGAGAAGGCTTGCCCCGACACCTGTATTCCAGGCCCATTGCCACCAGTGCCCCTGGACGATCTGCTGGTCATTCTCATAGATGGATTTTATATAATCGTTACGCAGCTTCAGGACCGCTTCCACAACTTCTTTATCTGTACCGGAGTTTTTCATCTGAGTTAAATACTTCTCCAGCTCTTGCGGGTCGTTCAGAGACTCGATTTTTTGTGCCAATCGATCCAAAGCATCCGAAAACCGGACAGAATGGACCGGCATCCCTGCGGAATAAGAATCCTTTTGGGCCATCTGCGTATTGATCTGGATGGCGCGTACGGCCCACTTGGTGGCGATCAACTTGATCTGGGCGTCCCGGCTCGCGGCTCCTGCCGCGGGAGGGTTCTGCATGGACAGTTCTATAAAGGAATATGTATCCAAATACGCCTCAGAAAACGACAGGTTCTGCGTCCGTCCGCCCATTTTATAGAGCGCCCGTCGAAAAACCCCCATGGCCGCCGGTGTTTTAAGATTTTGAGCATCTTGTTTGACGGTATCTATATTCTGACGGGCCTCAATGGCCCTAAGCATGAGCTCATCATTGGAATTGATGTAGTCTTGCATCACCAATAAACGGCCTTCAGCATCCCCCATCAATCGGTCCAGGACCAAATTTAAATCATCCGCATTTTTCAAAACATACGGATGGGGAAGGATGCGGGCCAGTTCGGATTTTGTCGCTGTTTTAAGATACTCTCCTTGCCGGGAGACCGTCATGGTTGATAAATACGCCAGCGTGTCTTGAGGGTCCCGGGGAAGCGCGCCGATAGCGGAAACACCCGCCCTTTCCTGCTCATTGACCTGGTTTTGATCGATCAAATTTTGCGCCTGCCGGCGGGCTTCTGCCAACAAATCGCCCCTCAAAAGGCCCATATGTTTACGCCAGCCGGGGGAATTCAAAAATAGACGCAATTGGTCCGGTAATACGCTGATACGTCCCAAAGCCTCCGTATTGGAATCAACGAACAAAGAGTACGTATTGACATTTTGATATTCTCCCGGCTGAAAATGTTCATTTATCCTCTCTAAAACAATCTTTCTGACCAGGACATCCATGAACAGATCTTTCATGGCCTGGGCCTGCTTAGGGTCGGCAAAGTAAAGATCCATTTCATTATAAAGGCGGGCCAACTCATCCGTACGCCAATATCGGCCCATCAATAGGTTGTCTTGCCCCAACCCATCAGGGTCCTTGGCAATAAAGGCCAGTAAGATTTTCTGTGCCAAAGCCCGTTGATTGGGATAAACACCGTCGGCATCGAAACTGGAGGGATACAAAGCATCCAAAATTCCGGGGTTATCGGTAAAGATGTCCCCGATGGACTGATAAGCCCAATTGACGGCTTGGCCATTGCCCTTTTGCTGCGCCGTTTGGATGAAGTTGACTAAAAAGCGCAGGCTGCGCCATGGGTTGCTCCCGTCTAAAAACAGAAAAATCCGCTCTCTGACGTCTGCGGGCGCCGTCAAGGCGGCTGCCCCCAGTTTTTCAACGTCTTTTGCTGTCCCCTGATAGCCGGACAAAAGGTCATCGATCCCGGGCTCCCTGTTAAAAGGATTGCTGTCATAAACATTCATCGTTGAATTGGGCCCGGGCAGGGTCGATCTGGCCTTCCAGGCATTAAAATCCCTATTGGGATTTGAAAGCTGCTGGGCGTGAAGGGGCATGACGCCGATGCTGACGGCCATGCTGAAAGCCAGAATTAATTTCTGTAAAAAACCCGCAAGCTGGGCCCTGTCAGCGGCCATGGCCTGGTTTGCGCTGTCTTGGATCAGGGATTGGTCCGGGCCCAGGACGCCCAATTTTTGCAAATCATCCTGGGCCTGGAGATATTGACCTTTAAGTTGTATTATCTTCACGGCCCACTTATTCATGGCTCCGCGCTCCGTGGCCCAATCCTGAGGCGCGTAAAGAGTGCCTGTAAAGCCGGCTTTCAACTCCCACCATTTTAGGGCATTTTGATAAGCTTCCCGGGCTTGTTGGATTTGACTGCTTAAATCTCTAAGAGCGCCGATCTTGACGGCCACTTCCCCTCTTAAATTATTTTCCATCAACTCCAATTCTGCCGTCTTCTTTTGCAATTCGAGGGCAAGGATCTTTTGATCTATTTTCTTCTTTCCATCATATAAGGGGATGCTCAACCCTTCTGCGCCGTTCTCTCCGGGATTCATTTCAGAAGCCCGCCATGTTTCGCCGCCGCCGAAGGCGGGTTCCGTAAAAGAACTGCTGATGGCGCTGCCGCTGTAAACCCCTGTGGCATTGGCCTGCCAGCCTTCGATCTTTTTCAATTTTAACTGCTGGCGGATCTTGGCTATTTCCGTCTGGGCCCGTTGGATTTGAGGATTAGCCGTTAAAAGTTTTTCGATAAAAGCATTTTCCTGCTCTTGGCTTGGGGCGGGAAATTCCGCCTGCCATGGGATGTCCATGGCAAAGCCTGCATGAAGGTCTTGCCGGCCGGTTAAGGTGTTGAGTTGTATGGTCAGTTCGTCATTGCCCTGAACAGCTTCTGATCTTGCTTCCTTAGCTTCCGCAATATTATTGTCAAAGGCCATGAGCTGCTCTTGTGTACCCACGCCGGCTTGCATGCTCTGGACAATGGCTTTTCTCCCCATTTCCAAATCTTTGATATATTGATCGTAAAGCGCCGCGATTTGCTGTTGAGTCCCCAGATCAATACCGATGTCCTTGGCATGTTCAGTCTGTTCAAGCACAGCAGCTTGATACTCGCGCAGCACGATTTCCGTCTGTATTTTGGCATATTCTATCTGTTTGGCCTTTTGGTGGGTGACCAATTCCGCGATCTTTAGAAAATAGGGAAAGACCAGCTTGGCTGCCGCGCCGTAAGCATTGCCGGAAGCCAGATCAATGGCAACATCCGGTATATTGGCATCGACCCCGCCGCCGATATATGTTTTGCCGCCGGATGAATAAACATTAAAATCCAGACCGATGTATTTGCTGTTGGGATATTTCTCGGCCAATTGGTTTTGGAGGTATGAAATCCTTTGGGTAACAGCCGTCAGTTTAAAGTCCCTGACCTTTTGCCCTATGGCAGTAAGGTTCACCGAGGGCCCCTGTACCGGAAATGACGTCAGGGGCGGATTAATGTTGATAACGGCCCGAGGGTTTAAAACCGGCCGGGAAAGCTTATCCGCATGAATTTTGGGCGGAGGCGGCGGAGCTGCCCCTGAAAAGACCGGCGTAGAATTCTCCTGCGTCCATACCTTTGCCGCTATCTGCTGATTTGTTTTATCCAGCAAGCTGACATTGACTCCCATGCCTATGCGTAAAACATGCCGGGGGTCAAGGACCTTGATTTCAACCGACTTTTTGTTCAATTGGATGTCCGGACTGAAAGCATCAACAACATTGGTCACCCGTCCTACAAGCCGATAACCCCCTATTTGAGTTGTGACCAGCACATAATCGCCCCGATGAACAGGCCCATCCAAAAGGACCGCGTTCGAGGGATCATTAAAATCCCCCAGAAAAACGGTGCCGGGGCTGTACTCCAAGAGTTTCTCGCCGCTTTTAAACGTTCCTGATTGATGTTCCCATGATGAGACAATAACGCCGTCCCTCGGAGCTTTTATGACTAAATTATTCAGAATCGTCCTGAGCCTTGCAACTTCAGATTTCCATTTAATGTCTTCGGCCTGAAGCTTATCGATCTGTACCGGAGCGATCGTCCCGCCGGAAGCAGGCGCTTCGTTTCTAAGCCGGTCTTCAACCGCATGAACTTGATCGACTGCTTCCTGATATTGAGCAAGATATGGTTTAGGGTCCACCCGGGCCACGATTTGGCCGGCCTCGACCTTGTCCCCTTCACGGACCAAAAAATTTACCGGCCCGTCGGCCGTGGCATCGATCGGATAGGTTTCAATGTTTCTGACCAGCTCACGCGTGCTTCCGGAGGCAACAATGGTATGAAGCAGCCTGGAGGACCCTCCATCCGCAGAATAGACTTTAAGAGACAACTGCACTGTCTGGCCCTGTCTTATCGGCGATGAAGGGGTGACAACCAAGGTCAAATGTGCCGTCCGCGGATCCACCGTGGGCAGCCAATTAATGCCTGTGATGCTCTTGACCGGTTTACCGTCGATGGTCAGGTCAAGATCATTGTTATTGGCGCTGATGGGAAGGTCCACTTCAAAGCGGACCCTGTCTTCGTCAAAATAACTGGCCAACGCGGCCCCCTGCTCGACAGGAGTTCCGCTGTCGACTTGAAAATCCCTGATCACAAGTTTATGGGGAGCTTTTACCTTCCCCAACTCACGCTCGGCTAAAGCCTTGGTCAATTCCTGCTGCAGGCTTTGGACATTTTCCCGGGCCTTCTGCAGTTCATTGACCGGAGCGGCCTGGGACTGCTCCAGAGAAGCCTCCATTTCTTCGGCAGCATGCAATTGCGCCCGAAGGGTTGTAATACGGCTTTCCAACTGCAGATTCCTTATGATGAGTATTGTTTCTCCTTCTTTATATGTCGTCTTGGAAGCATCCAGGATCTCCGCAAAACCGCTCAGTTTGGCCGTTAAATTGTCCTCAACAGAAGAGGCCTGCACTTTTTTCTGCAACACATAAAACTTTTTACCATAATGCCAAGGGATTTGATGGGTTTTTACGCGGGATGGGACGACATGACTCATTGGTGCTGCTGCGGGAACGGGCTTGGACGCCGGCGGGGACGCCGGAATTTCTTCATGCGCCTGCTGCGTTTGATAGGGTTTCTCAATCTCAACCTGCGCGGGTTTCAATGGCACGTTGACCGGTTCGATCCGTTCCTGTGTTTGAATATTGGCTTGTGTAGCTGCAGGGGCAACGGGCGTTGGATGTAAATTTAAATTCGTATTCTTCTCAGCCGGCAGCGGAGACACCTCTGCCACAGGCGTTGATCCGGTATCGGTTCGAATTTGACCGTTCATATCATCAAGAAGGCGGTGAATATCTTTTAAATTCCGTTCCAAATCATAGAGACTTTGAGTATGGGCAGCTTGAATCTGAACATCATGGTTGTCAAGGGCGCCCCTGGCTGGTCTGACGGTCCAGGTCTTGACAAAATCCTGCGCTGCTTGTTCGAGATCACCCAGGACACGGACAACATCATCCCTCTGTCCCTCCGGAAGGCTTCTGACAAAACCCGGGTCTTTCAACAGGCCGTCCAGGGCGTCGGCCTCTGCCCTGAATCGCGGGACAACGGGATGGGCCAGCGCTCCAAAAATATGGGAGCCTTCCGTATCATCGTCGAATGTTGATTGCAGATCCTGGATCGTCCGGCTGAGTCTCTGAAAATTATTGCCGATGTTTTTATGGTCTACGTTGGATAAATCCTGCATGTAGCTCCTGACCTTGGGGCCGGCGTTCTCAGGGCCTGGGATATTAAAACTTGTGCTGGGCTGGATAACATTGATATTATGCGATGGGATTTGGCTTTCAACAGACGGCTGTAGCTGTGCCACAATTCCACGGGCTCCCCAAAGCTGCCCCCTATAACCGCTGTCCAGCAGGATTTGCCCTAAGGTATCATGCTGTTGGACTGCCACATGCAGGGTGCCATTAGAATTGTGGGTAATTACCGCGGCTTGGGCAACCCCACCTGCCCCCAACAATGCCAGGGCGACCGTAAGGACAAAACTCCTTATCGATGAACGGCTGACCGTCATGCTGGGATCCATGCCGATGGGCGAAAGCGCCACATGGGCCATGGCATAGTCGGAACTCTGGGCCAAATCAGGCGCGATCACTTCGGGATTCATGACCCGTACGGTCATGGCCCAATTTTTGAAACCGGAAAAATTACAGCCGCCGGAAAAATATTTTCGGGGAACAATTTTCTGGGAAACAGGGTCCTCGTCTTCGCGGATATAGTTGTACGCGCCTTTCTTGAACAAACGCAGGTATTCCCTATAGATCTTTTCCTTGGCCTGCAAAGGCACGTCATCGACACCGGCGGTTTTTCTTTTATTGATATAAATGTCCGACAAAACATTTCTCCTTAAAGCGCGTTTATACCAGTCCGCCAGGATCAGTGAATAGAACATCTGGCGCAGCGGCGCGAAATTCTTGCCTGTATTGACCTCTTTTTCCAATTCCGGCAGTATGAGCCTTTTGGTGATCATGGAGGTAAAGCTATGGGTCGGGCGGGCGTTGATGCCGGCATGAGACCGGTTTTTTTTCAGGGCCAAATAATCCTCTTCCATCATGACCTTAAGGTGCGTTTGACCGACCACGGCACTGTTGCCCATGTCGTAGACAATGGCCTTGTCTGGAACTATCCAGACCTTATTGAAGGTGTTTATGGGAAGATCCGTGGTGCCGTATATTTCAGCGGCTTTTTTGTAAACTTCAGCCCAGAATTTTCTGCCAAGACCGGTCTCGGGATAGGTGAGCGAGGACGTCAATTGTTTAAGAAGCTTGTCCTGTTCCAGAAGGATGTTGCCAGCGTCCGTAACGGACAAATCCGCAGGGACAATCCGTCCTTTTTCGTAAGGCGATAAATTGACCCAAAGGTCTCCTTCCGGGATCGTCAGAAAGGTCAAAAAATACTTGATAAGAAGCGAAGTCTCTTTGCGGCTGATCGTGCCCTTATCCTGGGCATCCACCATAAAATCGAATTCAAAAGGATTTTCAGGATACACGCGCATGCCGCGTAAAACAGGAGAGGAATAAGGAGAAGAAAGGGTAAGAATGCGGGTGTAGGGATCAGGTAAAAACGGTGTGGGCTGGGCCTGGACATAGCCGGCCGAGCTGTTGAAGACCAATAGAAAAATTAAAAGGCCGGTCAGCGACTGAAAAGGCCAGGATTTTTTCTTAAACATTGCCACACTCGGAGATTTATCGGTTTCGCTCCAAGTATAGCCGCTCTATATTATGTATATGTTAAGACAAAGTTAATTTTAAATACTTCCAAAACCATATCAATTGCAATGGGTTAGATGATATCAAGGTCTCTTCATTGACATATGATCGAGAGCGATGTTGACCTGCAGAACGTTGACGACCGGCTCTCCGAGAAGGTCTAAGAACCGGCCTTGAGTGTAGCGATTGACTATTTGCCGGACTTGGGTTTTGGACATTCCCCGTACACGGGCGACACGCGCCAGTTGATACCGGGCCGCAGCCAGACTGATGTCAGGGTCTAACCCGCTGCCGGAAGAGGTCACTAAATCCACCGGAATAGGGGCCTTGTTGCCCGGATCAGCGGCTTTTAAAGCTGCGATCCGGCCCTTCACCTCGTCCAGTAAAGCAGGATTGGTAGGGCCAAAATTTGATCCTGTGGAAGAAGATGCATTGTAAGCCGGGATAGTGGCCGATATCCGGCCCCAGAAATATTTCGGGTCGCTGAAATCCTGCCCTATCAAGGTGGAGCCTAATATTTTACCATTGCTCGAATAGATCAAACTGCCTTCGGCCTGTTTGTGGAACAATGTCTGGGCAATGCCGGTGACGACCAGCGGATATATGATGCCGGTCAATACCGAAAACAAGATGAACGAAACGATGGTTGGTCTAAGCTGAGAAAAAAACATTTTTTATTGCCTCCTCGTTATACCCAATGCCATGCGGCCAAAATCATGTCGATCAATTTAATCCCCACAAACGGGGCGATGAGGCCTCCTGCACCATAAATCAACAGATTGTCCCGCAATAAACGGCTGGCAGCCACGGCCCGGTACGGTACGCCGAACAACGATAAAGGAATGAGCACAATGATGATGAGCGCATTAAAGATAACCGCAGAAAGGATAGCACTTTGCGGGGTCGTTAAATGCATGATATTCAATGCTCCAAGTTGAGGGTACGTTCCCACGAATGCCGCCGGGATGATCGCAAAATATTTGGAAACGTCATTGGCGATGCTAAAAGTGGTCAGAGACCCGCGTGTAATAAGAAGCTGTTTGCCGATCTTTACCACTTCGATCAATTTAGTGGGATTGGAATCCAAGTCCACCATGTTGCCCGCTTCCTTGGCAGCCTGGGTGCCGGTATTCATAGCAACCGCCACATCCGCCTGGGCCAAAGCAGGCGCGTCATTGGTCCCATCGCCGGTCATGGCGACCAGCCGGCCGCCGGTTTGCATGTCACGGATCAACTTCAATTTAGTTTCAGGGGTCGCCTGGGCAAGGAAATCATCCATGCCCGCCTCCGCCGCAATGGCCGCGGCTGTCAACGGATTGTCACCCGTGATCATGACGGTCTTGATGCCCATACGCCGCAATTCGGCGAATCGTTCACTGATCCCGCCTTTGACAATATCTTTTAACTCGATGACCCCCAGCACATGTTGATTCTCTACCACCGCCAGCGGTGTGCCTCCCTTTTGGGAAATGGCCTCTACCGTTGATTTTAGATCATCGGGGAATACCCCGCCGGCTTTTTTCACATGGCTTTCAATGGCATCGACCGAACCTTTCCGTATTTGGCGATTAGACCCCAAATCCACCCCGCTCATCCTAGTCTGGGCGCTGAAGGGAATGAAATGCGCACCTATTTCCTGGGTCTGCCTTTCCCTGATACCGTACCGTTTGGCCAACACCACGATGCTGCGGCCTTCCGGGGTTTCGTCAGACAATGAAGACAATTGGGCCGCATCTGCCAGGGCCTCAACTTTTACTCCTTTTGCCGGAACAAAGGCCACGGCCTGCCTGTTGCCCAAGGTGATTGTCCCTGTCTTATCGAGCAGCAAGACATCCACATCGCCGGCGGCTTCCACCGCTCGACCGGATGTGGCGATGACATTAGCCTGAATCATGCGGTCCATGCCGGCTATACCGATGGCCGGCAACAAACCGCCGATCGTGGTGGGGATCAGACAGACCAAAAGCGCGACCAAGGCCGTGACCGTGATCACGGTCCCCTTGCCGGCCGCGGCCACGCTAAAAATGGAAAACGGCAAAAGGGTCACTGTCACCAAAAGAAAAATGATCGTAAAAACCACCAGCAGGATGCTCAATGCGATTTCATTAGGAGTTTTCTGGCGGCGGGCCCCCTCCACCATGGCGATCATGTGGTCCAAAAATGTTTCGCCGGGATTGGCGGTGATTTTAATGACCAACCAATCTGAAAGCACGCGTGTGCCTCCGGTGACCGCAGAGCGGTCGCCGCCGCTTTCGCGGATAACAGGCGCGCTTTCCCCGGTGATGGCGCTTTCATCGACGGACGCAACGCCTTCGATGACCTCGCCGTCCATGGGGATATAATCCCCTTGCTCGACAAGCACAACATCGTCCTTATGCAAAGCCGTGACTGAAACGCTGGTGAAGCCCGCCCCATGGACAGGCTTGGAGAGCTTTTTGGCAGGCGTGTCCTTACGGGCACGGCGCAAGCTTTCGGCCTGGGCCTTGCCCCGGCCTTCGGCCATGCTCTCCGCGAAATTGGCAAACACGATCGTAAACCACAGCCATAAAGTGACCGCAAGGATAAAGCCGGCCCCGGCTTCGCCATGTCCTATCAAGGCCTGGATCCATAAACCTGTCGTCAACACGCTGCCGACGAAAACCACAAACATGACAGGATTCTTGATCTGGTGCCGCGGGTCCAGTTTCTTAAATGCCTCAATGACCGCCGGCCACAAAATCGTAAGTTCAAACAATGATGTGACCTTGCTGTGTGTCTTTTTCATAATCATCCCTTAATTTGAAGGCAGCATTAAATGTTCGACGATCGGGCCCAAAGCCAGGGCCGGGAAAAAGGCCAATGCCCCCACGATCAAGACAACCGTAGCCAGAAAAAACACAAAAAGCGGCGTATGCGTCGGCAAGGTCCCCTGTGTCGTCGGCACAATTTTCTTGGCCGACAAAGATCCTGCAATGGCCAATATAGGAATGATCAGCCAATAGCGACAGAAGAACATTGCTACACCCAAGGAGATATTATAAAAAGGCGTATTGGCATTGATGCCGGCAAAAGCACTGCCATTGTTGCCGCAGCATGAAGAAAACGCATAAAGGATCTCACTGAAGCCATGAGGGCCCGGATTTGAAATCCCAGCCTTTCCGGCAGCGGTAAGCACGGCGATGGCCGTTGGTATCAAAATGAACAAATGCGGAATAAACGCGACGAGGGAAGCCATCTTCATTTCAAAGGCCTCGATCTTCTTGCCTAAATATTCCGGCGTGCGGCCGATCATCAGGCCTGCTATAAATACGGCCACGATGACAAAACCGATCATACCGTACAAACCCGAGCCGACGCCGCCGAAAATGACTTCCCCCAACTGAATCAGCCACATGGGGATCATGCCGCCCAACGGCATATACGAATCATGCATGGAGTTGACCGAACCGTTGGAGGCACTCGTCGTGGCCACGGCCCAAATAGTAGAGCTCACGATTCCGAAACGGGCCTCCTTGCCCTCCATATTGCCACCGGACTGAAAATCTGTTGCATTTTGATCAACGCCCAATTTACCAATTAAAGGGTTTCCTCGTTGTTCAATATGGGTCACAAACAAAAGGCACGGGATGAATATAACCAACATCGCCGCCAACAACGCCCAACCTTGACGGTGGTCACGAACCATATAGCCAAAGGTGTAACATAAGGCCGCCGGGATCAAAAGAATAGCCAACATCTCAAGGAAATTCGACAAGGGGGTTGGATTTTCATACGGATGCGCGGAATTAGTATTGTAATATCCGCCTCCGTTCGTCCCTAATTGTTTAATGGCAACCTGGGAGGCTACAGGACCAAGGGCCAAATCTTGTTGGGTGACCAGCTTGCCATTGGAGTCTTTGGCATCTTGAAGCAAGGCGGCTTTGGCGCTGGGAGCAAAGGTCTGCGGAACTCCTTGGGAAACAAGGAGCAGAGCCAGAACCAAGGCCGAAGGAAGCAGAATATATAAAATCGTTCTGACCATATCCACCCAAAAATTGCCGATGGTGTTCATTTGCTTTTGCACGAATCCCCTGATCAGGGCGACCAAAACGACCATGCCTGTTGCAGCCGAAGAGAAATTCTGTTTGGCCAGGGCAAGCATTTGAGTCAAATAGCTCATGGTGCTTTCGCCGCTGTAGCCTTGCCAGTTGGTATTGGTAGCGAAACTGATAGCGGTATTAAAGGAAGAGTCCGGTGACACAGCAGTCATGCCCGTAGGATTCAAGGGTAGAAAGGCTTGAAGGCGTTGAATGGCATAAACAATCAATATGCCTAATATATTAAACATCATCACGGCACAGGCATAGGTTTTCCAGGACATCCCCTCTTCAGGTTTTACCCCGCAAAGCCGGTAAAGCCATTTTTCCAATGGCATGAGCCACACGTTTAAACCTGCGGGCCTTCCTTCATATATACGGGCCATGTAGGCGCCCAAGGGCTTGACACACAAAAGCAATACGATCACATAAATTCCAATTTGAATAAGATCGTTATAGCTCATTAAAATATCTCCGGCCTAAAAAAGGCGATAAACAAATAAATAAACAATCCCAACGATACAATACCGCCGACCCAGTAGATGGTCAACATAGAACCCCCTTACACTTTTGAGCACAAAACAATAAAGCCGAAGGAAATGAGCCCGAAGAAAACCACAAGGCCAATAAAAGTAATATCCGTCATATAAACATGTCTCCTCTATCCTATTCTGAAAATAAGTTTAGCATCGCCACTGATATTAGCTAATTAAAAAGATGCCAAAGCATATTAAAAAAGTATTAAAACCCGCTGAGGCCGGCAAAAACAGGTATTAATAAAGGAAAATCCCTGAAGAACTTGCATTTAAGGCCGGCACGGGTTAATTTAATGCTATGGCCGGATTGCCCATAACTAACATAGTCATTCTACTTCTAATCGCCTGTTTGGTCGCCCTCAGCATGCGCTGGTTTAAACAACCCTACGCGACCCTCTTAGTGCTGACCGGCCTTGCCGTTTCTTTCCTGAAACTTGTCCCCAACATTTCGCTATCGCACGATGTGGCCTTTTTTCTTCTTTTGCCCCCCATCCTTTTCCACGGCAGCATGAACTTAAGTCAGGAAAATATCCGACAGGACTGGAAGCCCATCGCCTTTTTGGCCGTCGGCGGGATTGTGGTCTCGGCCCTGCTGATCGGCTGGCCGTTGTCCCGGTTTTGGCATGTCCCTTTGATCTATGCGCTCCTTTTCGGCGCCCTTATTTCACCCACCGACCCTGTATCCGTGCTGGCGATCATAAGAAAATTAAATGCCCCCTCCCGCCTGCGTACGATCCTGGAGGCTGAAAGCCTGTTTAATGACGGGACAGGGGTGGTCTTATTTGCTGTTTTTTTGGGCATGATCCAGCACCATGAACCTCTTCATTTGGGAGTGGCCCTTGTCCAATTTCTTTTGGCCACAGCCGGAGGCGCCGCCGTGGGCGGCTTTTTCGGGTTTGCCCTCTCCCGCTTGATCAGTCCCATCAATGATCCTTTTGTGGAGGTGACCCTGACCGTTGTCCTGGTCCTGGGGGTGCCTCTGATCGCCGCATCCCTGCATGTTTCAGGGATCATTGCCATTGTCGCCGCAGGTCTGGTGATGGGGCACAGCCGCCTTTCCGGAATGTCAGCGCTCACCCGCCGGACGACCGAGACCTTCTGGGAGGTCATTGACTTTATTTTGAATTCGCTGATTTTCCTGATCATCGGCCTTGAACTGCGGTTTATCGGGATCCATAATCTCATCACCTATAAATGGTCCATCGCTGCTGGCATCCTGGTTGTACTCGCGGCCAGGGCCGTTGTCGTTTACGCGACCATGTACGGTTATAACCTGGTCCTCAAAACCCGCATCCCCTTGGAATGGAGCCACATCCTCTATTGGGGCGGGCTTCGGGGAACGATACCGATCATCCTGATGTTGCAATTGGAATCTCCCCAATTCCCCTACACACCGCTGTTTTTGTCCGCGACTTTCGGCATTGTCCTGTTCAGCATCATTTTTCAGGGAATGACCATTGAAGGCCTCTTAAAAAAATTCAAGCTCTATTCGTAACCGTATTTCTTGATAAACCAGACCTTGGTGACCTGGACCAGCCACAGGTAAAGGGCCAGGATCCCGAAGAGGAACAGGAAGAATGAGGCGGGCGGCATGACGAATTTGAAATACGCCCCCAGCGGCGTATAAGGAATGACCATGGCGGCGGAGACGATATAAATGGAGGTGAATATCAAAAATGGACTTGGCCAGCTTTCCACAAACGGAATTTTACCGGTGCGGATGATATGGATGACCAACAATTGCGTGCACATGGATTCCACGAACCAGGCGGTCGCAAACAGGCCCTGGCCGGCATGAAATACGAGGACCATGACGATCCATGTCAGATAATCAAAAATAGAGCTTAAGGGCCCAAAGACGATCATGAACTTTTTAATATAGTCCATATTCCATACCCTTGACTTCAACAGGTATTCTTCGTCCACATCATCGGTGGGGATGGCCACTTGCGAGACATCATAGAGGAAATTATTTAAAATGATCTGGATGGGCAGCATGGGGTAGAAATTACATTTCAAGACGTACGGCAAAAAGAACCCCGAGCCTGTCATGCTGAACATATTGCCGAAGTTGGAGCTGGCCCCCATCTTGATATATTTGAAAATATTGCCGAAGACGCGCCTGCCTTCCAAAACACCGTCGCGCAGGACCATCAGGTTCTTTTGCAAAAGGATCAAGTCCGCGGATTCCTTGGCAATGTCCACCGCGTTGTTGACGGAAATGCCCACGTCCGCCGCCTTCAGGGCCGGCGCGTCGTTGATCCCGTCGCCCAAGTACCCGACGGTATGGTTGTTGCGGTGCAGGGCGCGGATGACCCGCTCTTTTTGCAAAGGCGAGAGCCTGGCAAAGACCGTGGTGGTTTGAACGGCATCCTTGAGCTGGTCATCCGTCATTTTCTCCAACTGGATGCCGGTCAGCAAGCCTTTGATGTCAAGACCGACTTCGCTGCAGATCTTCTTGGTGACCAGGTCATTGTCTCCGGTAAGTACCTTGAGTTCAATGCCTAATTTCCTTATGACTTCGATTGTCTTTTTGGCGGTGGGCTTGGGAGGGTCAAGAAAGGCGATGTAGCCCTTGAGAACAAGACTGCTCTCATCATCCTTGGAATAGACCTCCTTATTGACATCCATGTCCTTATAAGCAATCGCCAGGACCCTGAAACCATCCGCGCTTAAATGGTCATATTCTTCCTTTAAATCGGTGATGACGACCGGGTCCAGCTCCTCAATCTCTCCCTCGAGTTCGTACCGCGTGCATCTTTTGAGGATTTCTTCAGGGGCGCCTTTGGTGATGATCTTATGTTTGCCTTCCATGTCCACGACCACCGACATGATCCGCCGGGAAAAATCGAAAGGCATTTCATCGATCTTCTTATACTGCTTGACGACGAGTTTTTCATATTTTAAGACGGCCTTGTCCAGGATGTTCTTTAAGCCTGTCTGGTAAAAACTGTTGATGTAGGCCAACTTCAGGGTACCCTCGTCCTCCTGGCGCACCACATCGCAATATTTCTCCAGGACGATCCTGTCCAGGGTCAGCGTCCCTGTCTTGTCCGTGCACAGTACGTCCATGGCCCCGAAATTCTGGATGGAATTGAGCCTCTTGACAATGACCTCTTTTTTGGACATGGCGATGGCGCCTTTGGAGAGGTTGATGGCAACGAGCATCGGCAGCATTTCAGGGGTAAGGCCGATGGCCACCGACAGCGAAAACAACAGCGCGTCCATAAAATTATGCTTGGTAAAGAAATTGATGGCGCAAATGACAATGACCAACACCACCATGGCGCGGATCATGAGCCAGACAAAGCTGTTGATGCCTTTGTCAAAACTGGTGGGCTGGTTGATGGCCGCCAGCCTCTTGGAGACCTCACCGAATTCGGTGGACAAGCCGGTCTTAATGACGACCCCCAGGGCCGTACCGCTGACCACGCTTGATCCCATGAACGCAACGCTGTCCGTCACCGGCGTTTTTTCCACCGGCATGGATTCGCCGGTCAGGGAAGCCTGGTTAATGAACAGGTCTTTGGCCTGGATGATCCTGATGTCCGCGGGGATCATGTCCCCGGCGAAGAGATCGACGATATCACCGGGAACAATGTGCTTGATGGGGATTTCCTTCGGCTTGCCGTTTCGGAAGATGGTGGCGGTCGCCCGCACCATTTCGCTTAAGCGTTCCGCTTCCTTTCCCGCCCTGTACTCCTGGACAAACCCAAGCACAACGCTCATCAGGGCCATGAGGCCGATGATGGAACCGCTGACCGCATCGCCTGTCCAAAAAGTGACGGCGGCAATCACAATAAGCAGCACGACCAGGGGATGGAAAAATTTGGAGATGAATTGAAAGACAATGGTCCGTTTTTGTTTGCGGGCCGCTTCGTTGGGGCCGTATTCGTCGAGGCGCTCTTTGGCTTGGCTTTCCGAAAGCCCCGTAGCAGAGGTCTGGAATTTCTCAAACAGGACCTCTTTGGGGCAAGTTTTGAAATCAAAATCCAGAACCTGAGATTTTTGTTTTCCGTTCATTCCTGGTCCCCGAAACACGTGCCCAGCGCGCGCGCGTCCTTGATCATGGGATGGTCCAGCGGCACCGATCTCGAGCCCCGCGCCACCTCCGATAAGGGGACTTTGACCAGCTGGTCCTCCTTAACTCCCACCATGAAGCCGAAATGCCTTTCGGCGATCAAATCAACGGCCTTGGAACCCAATTGCGTCCCTAAGATCCTGTCAAATGGGGACGGTGATCCTCCGCGCTGGAGGTGGCCCAAGACCACGTTGCGGGTCTCGATGCCGGTCAGCTTCTCCAGCTGCTGTCCCAACACAAAACTGACCCCGCCCAAACGGATGGGCGCGCAAGCGTCTTTGACGATCCTCTGCACCGTTACCTTGCCGCCGAGAGGCTTAGCCCCTTCGGCGATGACAACAATCGTAAAATTTTTTCCCCTTTTGCGGCGGTCTTTGATGTGCCGCACCACGCGCCCGACATCATAAGGGATCTCGGGAATAAGAATAACATCCCCTCCGCCGGCGAGACCTGCATAAAGCGCTATCCACCCGGCGGTCCTGCCCATCACCTCAAGGATCATGATCCTATGGTGCGACTCGGCCGTAGTATGCAGGCGGTCTATCCCTTCGGTAGCCACATGGACGGCGGTGTCAAAGCCAAAGGTAATGTCCGTTCCTTTGACATCGTTGTCCACGGTTTTGGGCACCCCGACGACGGCCACCCCCCGGGTAGACAGCCGGTGGGACGTGTCCAGGGTGCCGTCGCCTCCGATCGTCACCAGACAATCGACCTTTAATTTACGCAAATTCTTGATGACCAGGGCCGAAAGGTCCTTGTAGGCGACCTTGGCGGCGGTTTCCACAGGGTACTTATAAGGGTTCGCCCTGTTGGTGGTGCCCAGGATCGTCCCTCCCATGGTCAAAATGCCGGAGACACTGTCTTCATTCAATATCCGGTGCCGGTTGCTGACCAGGCCTTCAAAACCGTCCTTGATGCCGATGACCTCATAGCCATACTCATGGACCGCTTTTTTGGTGACGGCCCGGATAACGGCATTTAGCCCGGAGCAGTCCCCGCCGCTGGTTAAAATGGCTATGCGACGCATGTTCACTTTATCCTGATATCATAGGAACGGACATGGTCCCGGTAATAAGCCTTTCCCCAGCCGACGACCTTGTCTTTGATCAAACAAATAGGAAGCTCGTAGGAAGAAGATCCATACTGCCTGATATAAATATAAAATTCCTTGCGGGTCTGGTCCTGGCCCTTGGCCTGATAAATTTCTATTCTGTCCGGCTTACCCAAACTCTCAAGCATCTGTTGTTTGGTCATGCCGAACTCGGGTTCGGTCAGGGGTTTTAGCGCCCCGGAGGTATGGGCGCAACCGGCGAAAACCAGACACAATCCAATACTGATCAATAAATTTTTCAATGTTCTCTGTTCCTTTGTTTTTGTGAGGTTTTTGACGAATGCACTATTACAAAATTTTTATAAGTGCCCATTATAACATAAACTTTTGAAAAATAAACTTCTCTAATTTGCTGTGGGAAAGTCTGGGGAGGTGTCGGATGCGCTGTTGTTTAAGGCGCTGTTGTCTGAGGCGCTGTTGACGGATGGGCTCTCGGCAGGCGGGTTGGAAACTTTTAAGGCCGCCACGCTTTTTTCAAGGCTTTTGATTTCATCCCTGGCCCCATTCAATTTTTTTTCAAGCTGGGCCAGCACGGACACATAGTCTTTCTGCCATCCTTGTCCCTGCTGTTTGACGGCGTCGGCCTCGGCTTTGATACCCACAAGGTCCGTCTCAATGTCCTTGCTTTCATCCTGCTGGGCGTTGATCTGCCGGTGCACGTCTTGGAGGCCCTGGGCATAATCCTCGATCTGCCCCTGCAGGTATTTAAATTTGTTGCTGTTGAATTCCGATTCTACATCCTGCTTGGCCCTGATGGAATCCAGGCCCGCTTTTTCCTGCCTGCAAAAAATATAAAGCTCGGCATTGAATGCGATCAGAACCAGAATGATAATGGCAACAACCGCTTTGAAGATGATGTTCCACATAAGTATTTAAGTATACACTAAAAAGGGGGCACTTTACCAGTCCCCAAAAAACCTGAGAGGCCGGCAAGGTGCCCCCTTCTTTAATCCCCTGATTCAGGCTATGTCACCCTCCATAATGATTCCTTGACCAACCTCAACAACTCCTCGGCCTCATACGGTTTGCATAAAGTTTTATATGGCTTGCCTTCAATGGATATCCTGGTCATTTCCATGTACTCTTTGGGTGAAACAAGCCCGGTCAGGATGATGATGGGGATCTGGGCCAGTTCCGGGACCTTTTTCAATTCTTTGATGGTCTGGTCTCCGCTGAATTTCGGCATCATCATGTCCATCAGGATAAGGTCAGGTCTGGTTTTAGCTGCCTCTTCGATGGCCACGCGCCCCTCATAACACACCGCCACGTCATACCCGGCTTTGACCAGGATCCTTCTGGTGGCATCCGCCATTCCTTCATCGTCGTCGACGACCAATATTCTTGCCATACGCTTAATCTAACAGTTCCCTGGCGGCATCAAGGAAATCACCAGGCGCAGTATATTCCAAAAACCTGTCCACCCCTTGCTTTTCTCCGATCTTTTGGGCGATGACGGTTTTTTCAGGGCCTTTCTCGGTATAGAGGATGCATTTGACATCGCGGGTCTTGGCCATATTTTTAAGTTTGGCGATCACAATATCCCCTGAAATATCCACCAACCCCAATTTAATCAAAGCAATGTCAGGGACCGTAGCGGCAATGCGCTCGATGCCGTCCACCCCGTTGCGCGCGGGATTGACCGTATAGCCGGCGCTTAAGAAAACCCCGCCGATCTGGTTTAAGATCTCCTGGTTGTTCTCAACAACGCAAACCTTTCTGGTTTCGCTTGCTCCCGATGAGGTCATTTTAACCCCCTCGCCGGCATGCCTGCCGAGGATGGCTTCGACCTCCTTGAGCAGGTCATCGATCTCAAAAGGTTTGGACATAAACCCGTCGATGTTAAACTGTTTGAAGAGCTGTTCCATGTTGGCGCGGGCCGTCAGGACCAGGACCGGGTATTTAGGCTTGTCGTTCTCGCAGATCCTCTGGTAGAATTCCAAGCCTCCCATCTTGGGCATGTTCATGTCCAGAATAATGAGGTCGGGTTTGACCGTTTTTAATTGCTCCAGCCCTTCCAGGCCGTTGCCTGCGATGAGGACCTTGTACTGTTTTGTTTCCAGTGTCATTTTGACCATGACCTGTAAATTGACCTCGTCGTCTATCACCAAAATCGTTTTTGGGCCGCTCATGGCTTGATCTCCCTTCGTTCTTGGATGGGCAAAATGAAAATAAAGGAAGTCCCTTCCCCTAATTTGGATTCCGCCCAAATTTTCCCGCCATGCCGCTCGATGATCTCCCGGCAAATGGCCAGTCCCAATCCGGTCCCGCCTTCTTCGTTCTTTTCAGCGGACTCTATCTGCTGGAATTTCCCGAACAGCTTGGAAAAATCCGCCTCGGCAATTCCCTTGCCTGTGTCCTTAACACAGACTTGAATGTGGTTGTTGGGCGATTTATCAAGGCTTAACACCGTAATGCCGCCTTCCTTGGTGAACTTGATGGCATTGCTCAGGAGATTATTCATGACCTGAATGAGGCGGTCATTATCAAAAGGGACCATGGGCAGCTTATCGTCCAGTTCCATTTTTAAATACAGGCCTTTTGCTTGGGCAACGTCCTTTTGGGAGTCAACGGTCTGTTTAATGACATTGTTGACATTATTGGGCATAAAACTCATCTGTAATTTTCCGGATTCCATCTTGGTCAAATCCAGGATGTCATTGATCAGGCGTTTGAGGCGGTCCACTTCGCTTTTGACGCGGCCCAAAATGTCCTGCTGCTGGCTGTTGAGCTCCCCCACCATTTTTCTGAGCACCAGATCAACGCCTGTCTTGATGGAGGCCAGAGGGGTACGCAATTCATGGGAGACGGTGGAGGTAAACTCCTTTTGCACCTCATACATGGCTTTGAGTTTTTTATTGCTGATCTCCAGTTCTGCTGTCTTGGTTTTGGCGTCCAGGACAAGGTCATAATGCTCAATGCATTGGCGGATGGTGTGCAACAGCTCCGTCGTCTTCCACGGCTTGCTGATAAACCGGTAGACTTCCCCCACATTGATGGCCTCTTCCGCGGCCGAGAAATCCGTATAACCGGTAAAAAGGATCTTGACGGCGTCAGGATATTTTTCTTTGACTTCCCCTAAAAACTTCACGCCTGAAACGTCCGGCATACGGTAATCGCTGACCACCACCTTGATCTTCTCTTTGGCCAGGGCCTCCCTGGCTTCATTGACATTGGTGGTCGCGAACACCCCATAAGGTTCCCGGATAAAGAGGCGCTGGATGCCGTCGATGATGCTTTGTTCATCGTCTAGAAATATGACCAGTGTTTCCTTGGGCATAGCAATCATCCCTTTCCGGAAGGTTTGGTATAGTCCCCTGTCCCGACATAGAATGCGTTGATGATATCGCGCCTGCCGATGACGCCGACGATCTCTTTTTTGGATATCACCATGACCGGCAAGGTATGGATGTTCCTGGCGCACATCAGCTTCATCATGTCGTAGAGGGTGGTTTCTTCGTTGATGGTCACAACGTCACTGGTCATGATCTCAGACACCTTTATACCGGAGTAATTGACCGAATTTTTACCTTGCTCAATATCGACGACGATCTTCTTCATCAAATTAAACAGGTCGGTCGCGGTGGCAATGCCGCAAATCTCGCCGTTTTTGTCGATCACAGGCACCCCGCTGATCTTGAAACGCATCATCAGATGGGCGAGGCTCATCACGGTCTCACCCTCCTTGATGGTGATGGCAAAACGCGACATCAAGTCCGCGGCTTTTACACTTTTTGATCTATGCTCCACTTGCTTTATATCCACCATAGACGATCCCCCCCTAATTTAAAAGAGCATCAATTTTGACCTTCAAGGCGGCATTGCTAAACGGCTTTGCCAAATAATCATCGGCCTGTGATACCTTCGCCTGCTCCAACTCAGCTTGATCGGTGATCCCTGAAATGAGAAGGATTTTAACGTCCTTATTCTCCGGATTACCGCGGATCTTGGAACATACTTCGTATCCGTTCAATCCAGGCATCTTGATGTCCAAAATCACCAGGTCCGGTTTAAAATCGGAAAACTTCTGTCCTGCTTCAAAACCATCATAGGCGATTTCCAAGTCATATGACTTTTCCCTGATCAGGAACCGGCGGATGGAATCCACCATGCCCCTGTCGTCATCAACGATCAGCACCCGCTTTTTATAATTCTGTTGCAGGGAAGCTAATTCTGCGGGGACGGGCATGTTATATCTCTTGAGAAAGCTCAAGAAATCATTGATCTGAACCCTGCTGTGGTTGCCCACCGTACGGTAGGCCTTGATCTTGCCTTCATTGATCCATTGATTGGCCGTCCGCGGGGTCACATGACAATATTTGGCAATTTCATAGGTTGTCAGCGCTTTTTGGTCCATCGTTCTTACCTCAATGGTTTGGCTAAATTATCCCTTACCGTCTTTAACAGGTCATCTATCTCATAAGGTTTGCCTAAGGTTTGATAAACGGTACCGTCTATATTGATCCCCGTTTCTTCCAGGTCTTCTTCATCGCTTGAAATCAATCCCGTCAAGAATATGATGGGGATATTTTTAAAATCAGGGTCTTTTTGAAAATTCCTTACGGCTTCGGGCCCGCTGACTTCCGGCATCATGATGTCCATTAAAATCAGGTCCGGTTTCATTCTTTTTATCTGATCTATGGCTTTGCCGGTACTGTGGCAAACCGCCACTTCATATCCTTTCTGGGCCAGCGCCGTCCTGGTCACATGGGTAAGATTTTGGTCATCATCAACGATCAATATCCTGGCCATACATTTCTCCTTTAAAGAAACACTCATTTCCTCTTGATTACGTATATCACGTATCTCCTATTTCTCTGTATTCTCCACAATTAAATATACTTGATGCCCGCGGTTTTGTCAAGGGGACCAGGGAAGAAAGGAAAAGCGTCAGGTTGCCGCCGGGAGCATGACGGTAAAAGTGGTCCCTTGCCCTATTATGGACCTGACCTTTATTTCGCCGCCGTGCTTTTTGACGATCTCGTAACTTACGCTTAAACCCAAACCTGTCCCTTTGCCGACAGGCTTGGTTGTAAAGAACGGTTCAAATATTTTTTTTAAATGCTCTTCCTCGATCCCCTTGCCCGTGTCCCTCACATCAATGCACACACTTGCGCCCTGGCAATATGTTTTTACCTCAATGATCCCTTTTTGCTCAATGGCTTGTGTCGCATTGACCAATAAATTAATAAACACCTGCCCCATTCTCTGGACGTTACACTTGACTAAAGGCGTTGTCCCGTAATTCTTTATCAACTCAGCCTTATATTTAAGTTCATTGTAAACAATGCTTAAAATACTCCCTATGATTTCCTCGATTTTAACGAGTTCCATCCTGTCTTCACCTTCACGGGCAAAGGTCTTCAAATCCATGACGATTTTCTGGATCCGTTCAATCCCTCTTTGATTGTGACTTAACAAATTATGGATGTCATTCATGATATAATCCAACTGGATATCCTCTGAAAACCGGTCAATTTCCTTGATAATGGACCCTGCCTTCTCTATATGGCCGTCCCTGACGCTTTTCTTCAAAGCATCGAACATTCTTAAAAGTTTTGTATATTCGCCGATGTATTGCTCCAGCATTTCCGAATTATTGCTGATAAATCCGACCGGATTATTGATCTCATGGGCAACGCCTGCAGCCAACTGGCCTATGGAGGCCATTTTCTCGGACTGCAATATTTGCATTTGCGCCTGTTTGAGTTCTTCATGGGTTTTATGAAGAGCATTGAACATCTTACTCAAACGTTTCTCATTTTTACGCCGTTCCTCAAGGGCATGGCTTAATTCTTTAGAATTAAGCTCCATTTCCACCCAAACGGCGAGATCTTTTAACAATGCGCACTGTTCGCCTGGAAATTCCCTGGGTTTATAATCTTTGATGCACAATGTCCCGATTTTATGCCCCCCGGGGCCCCTTAAATATTGCCCTGCATAAAATCGGATATGGGGTTTCCCGGTGACCATCGGATTGTCGCTGAATCTTGGGTCGGTCAACGCGTCAGGGATGACAAACAAATCATCGGCCAGCATGGCATGTCCGCAAAACGAGATCGCGCGCGGGCCCTCAGACGCATCTAATCCCTGGCAGGATTTAAACCATTCTCTATTGGAGTCCACCAGACTTAGAGTGGAAACGGGGACATTAAATAACTTCTGTGCGATTTTAGTAATACGGTCAAAGCGCTCTTCCATCGGAGTATCAAGAATGGAAAGAGACCTTAAACTTTCTAAACGTTCTTGTTCATTGTCCGGGACAGGGGCATTTAACATATCATTCCGCCGCCGATGAGACGACTGCGGGAAGCATAACGGTAAACACCGTCCCTTCCCCTACTTTGGACCGTACTTTTATATGGCCGTTGTGTTTTTTGATGATTTCATGGCTGACGCTCAAACCAAGCCCCGTTCCTTTGCCGATCGGTTTTGTCGTGAAAAACGGATCAAATATCTTTTTTAAATTCTCCGGAGAGATGCCTTTGCCCGTATCGGAGATATCCGTACAAACATAGCCGTCTTTGGTGTATGTCTTGACTTCGATCGTTCCCTTGTCCTCGATCGCCTGCGCGGCATTGACGAACATATTGATGAATACCTGCCCCATCCGCTGGGCGCTGCACTTGACCAAAGGCGTCTGCCCGTAATCCTTTTTCAACTCCGCCTTATATTTGATCTCATTATGCACAATGCTTAAGATGCTGTCGATGATCTCCTCGACCCTTAACAATTCCATGTTATCATTGCCTTCGCGGGCGAATGTTTTTAAGTCCAGGACGATTTTCTGGATACGCTCAAGCCCCCTTTGGTTGTGCTGCAACAAATTACCGGTATCATTCATGATATAATCCAGCTGGATTTCCTCTGAGAATTTATCTATTTCCTTAATAGTGGCCCTGGCTTTTCCCATATCGCCTTCTTCCATGCTTTTCTTCAGAACTTCCAGCATCCTTAGAATTTGGGTATATTCGCCGACGTATTGCCCCAACAGCTCCATGTTATTACTGATAAATCCCAACGGATTATTGATCTCATGGGCCACCCCTGCGGCAAGCTGGCCGATGGAGGCCATCTTTTCCGATTGCACCAGTTGCGACTGCGCGCTTTTAAGTTCATTATAGGCCTCTTGCAGGTCTCTTTCCGTCTGCCTGCGTTTGGTGATGTCATGGAAACTCCAGACCCGGCCCACGACCCTATCTTCAATCCGCTGGGGGTGGGAAAACCTTTCATATATCCTGCCGTCCTTAAGCTCCACAAGGTCAAAAAATGATCCTTCGGGTTTCGCATAGTGCTCTTGGATCGTCGCCACAAAACTTTCCGGGTCCGCAACCTGATCACGGGCATACATGATCACCTTCCCGTCCTCTCCGCCGGCGGCAAGGGGCTCCGGAATGTCCCATAACTTAAGGAAATTATGGTTGAAACCGACGATACGCCCCTTCAAATCAACGACAAGGATGCCGTCTGCAGTCGCCTCCAATGTCGCGTCATGCAAAGATAACAATTGCGTCAAATCCTCATTGGTTTTCTTTAATTCCTGGGTCCGTTTCTCCACCCGTTGTTCGAGTTCATCCTTTGCCTGCGTTAATTGCAGATCCCTGGACTGGATCTGTTTCATCATCTGGTTGAATCCGTCGAAAAGCTCCCCGATCTCATCATCCCCGCGCTTTTGCATCTGGATGGAATAATTCTGGGTGCGGGTGACGTCCTTGGTGGCCCGGGCCAGCTGAAGGATCGGTCCGGATATCCATCCCTGCAATATCGACGCCGCCCAGAACACACAAATGGAAATGATAAGTATAACAACAGTCCCGACCACAAAATTGTACTCTAATCGGGCATAAATCTCTCCCAAGTCAGAGTCTATATGCACCGCCCCTATGTATTTATCCTTGAAGAAAATATTTTTAGTCAGACTAAACCGGTCTTTGAGAAAATGCCATCCCTCATTTTTATACGAACCTAAAAACCGCGGTTTGGTATTATTTCGGCCATACCGGGCCATCACTGTGCCGTTGCTCCTCAAAAGGAACGCAGAGATGATGTGGGGCTTGGCCTTCAACGCGGAAAGTATTTGTCTGGCGGAGTCCTGATCGTCAAAGACAATGGCGGCCGAAGAATTATTTCCGATGATCGCGGCCAGCGTCTCCAATTCCGTGGCCATGCTTGATTTATAGCTTTTAATGTCCTGGACAATAAAGGCAATGCTGGCTATTGAAAGGGCCACGAGACTGACCGTCATGATCATGAGGGTCAATTTATGTCTTATGGAAAATTTGCTTAACATAGGCTATATGATTTGAGCCAACGCCAAAAGTTGCGATGAAAGCTTTACTCCGCTTAATCCTAATGTGGCCCTGTTAACGATGATCTTTGGCCTGTTGTTTTCCACCCCAATGGCCAGGGCCAGGCCTTGGCGGGCATATGCTTCGGTGGCGCTGATGCCGAATATCTTGTCTGTCTCGCATTTTCTAACTATCTCTTTTATGGAAGAATCATTGCCCGGCGTAACATAAATAATATTAACGCCATCAAGCTGGTCCACAGAAGTTATTTCTTTAATGACTGCTCTCTTACCGGCGATCGCCTTATCCGACACCCCGGAAAAGGACTGTTCTACTTCTTCCTTGGCTTCCTTTGATTGGGGATCATTGGGATCATAAAAGATCCCTATGACGATTTCTTGTCCAGTCTGTACGGAAAGGCTCTGGTCAAAATCGAATATTTTATAAAATAACGCCACCTGAAGGTCCGCCGGGACAGCCATGGCGGCAGAAGCGATCACCTGCAGAGTCATTCCTAAAGCCACCACGGTTAGAATAAAAATTTTCTTCATATCTTTAGAACCTGAGGTCCGCGGAGATAACAAAAGACGTGCCTTGCGGATGGTACGTATCTCCATAGAACTGGGCCGCGACCGGCTCCCGATTGTTTGTCAGATTGTCTCCGGACAAATGCACATTCAAATTCTTCATATGAAACGCCTGGTACCATGTCAACGTGGCATCAAGGTAGACCCGGCCGCCGATCGTTATATAGGATGATCCCGTGGTGTTATAATTGACGCCGGCCTGGTTGCCGACGTATCGTAACTCGGGAGAAAAATTTAAGTGGTCCAGGACCTTGCAATCCACCCCTGCATTGGCGGTCCATTCCGCGGACCCGATGATATGTTCCTGCGTGTTCACATCGGCATGATCGGCTTCATCGCCGCCGTTAGGGTTCCCGGGACCGAAATTCTTAGGATCAAAAAGCCCAAGTTTGGAATCGTTCCATGAAATGTTCCCCCAAATATTCAACCGATCAGTCAGCGGCATCTGAATGTCCCCTTCCACCCCATTACCGCCGAAATTGCCTCCGTTGGTAAACGGCTGGAACCAGCTGATAAAATCCTGCAATTGTTCATGATAATACGTCAGGGACAACCGGGCTTTTTTAACATAAACAATGTTTTGAAATTCCTCTGTTTGGAGCGTTTCAGGGTTTTGGGCCGGGCTGTTTAAAGCTGCCCAATAAACAGGGGCAGATCCATTCTTTCCCCATGCCGTATCCAGGGCTGCCAAAGCCGACGGATACCGCACAGCACGGTCCCAAATAACTTTTGAAACCCAATTATCCGTCACCTGATAAACCGCGGCGGACTGCCCGCCGACAAACCACCGGTTCTTCAACTCTGTATTCGTATCCACGCGCACACCTTCCGTTAATCTCAACTTATCGGTCACTTGGATATCATCGGTCAAATAATACCCTCCGGCCCCCGTACTTCTATCAAATAAACTTGTCCTGGAAAAAACGCTGTTTGCCTTGCCGCTGTTATCGGTATAGGAAAACCAATCATTGAGATTATCATCATAGGAACCCTGGATCCCCGTTTGGATCAGGTTGTGTTCAATGCCGGTATAACGCAAGCCATATTCCGTCGTATACTCCATCTGCGCGAGATACAACTGCACCGCGCCCGCAGGAGGCGAGTCATTTCCATTCAAACGCGATGCGTTTTTATAGCCAAGGGTCATATCAAACATGCCTGTTAAGTCCGGACTAAAGGGGTGTTCGTTCTTGATCTGTCCTATATAATTCTGGTTCACATTATGGCCGTTATAGCTTGAGCTTGCGCCGTCAATGTCCAATTCCGGAAAGGTGTCCCGATAGGCCGTAACTTGGGCAGACCACTCCCCATATTTCCCGTTCAATATGCCAAACAAACTCGGTTCAAGCAATTCTCCTGTCTTATCCGTGCCTATAATGCCGGGCCTGGCGCCGTTCTCCCAGGCATTAAAACCCCTTTCTTTCTCAGTGGTCAAAGAAAAATTAACAAGTTTGTCCTCATCCCAGGTCTTGCCCATCATCACGGTCGAGGAATCGTTCAAATAATTCCCGATACCCTGCACCACCTCAACGCCATTGACGTTCTTAGTTATGATATTGATGGTGGCGGCCAGAGTATTGGCTTGTTGATATATGGAAGTAGGCCCGACGACCACTTCCACACGCTGGACATTATCCAAATTGATGGGGCCGTTTAGAATATCCGGTTCCATGACACCGTTCACATTTTGACCGTTGATAAGCAGGGTTATTTTTTCATTATCGTTGGCACTCAGGCCGCGGACACTGGCCACATAATCAAGGTCCCTGTGGAATACCGTAAAGCCCGGTACAGTCCGCAGGAGTTCGCCCAAACTGTGGTAACCCCTTTCATGGATCTCTTTGGCCGTAAAAACGTAAATACTCCCGGGAGCCAGGTCTTTTCTTTCATCAACCCTGGAAATGGTGGACACCTGGACCTGCATCAACTGCTGTAAACTAAGGCTCATTAATTCCGGCGTGGTGACTGCGGATGCTGAAACTTGCTGTGAAATAAAAAAACCTAAAAGAAGAATACTTAATGAAAGCTCTCTTTTAAACATAAATCACTTCCTCTTAAAACTTGATCTTGATCCCCGCCGTGACCTCGGGTTTGATGAAGATCTCATTGGAGCCGACAGCGCTGCTGGTATTGACATACGTACTTTCTATTCTGCGCGCGCCCAAGAAATCTGAAACCTCCAAATAAACTGTCGCGTCGTTCTTACCCACCCAGCGGGGTGTCAGGAAATCATAGCTGACCCTGAAGAATGACTTGTAATAACCCCTGACCTTGGAGGGAGGGAATCCCTGGTCCTCCTGCACGACATAACCTTCGAAATATTTGGCATAAACGTCGATCTTAAGATTATTTTTGGTATAGCGCAGCCCCAAGCCCACGATATTATTGGACAGGTCCGTATCGTAAGACACGATATCCGGGAAGTTGGCCGTCTCAGGCTTGGCATGGGGATAGATGTAGCTGTAATCCGTTGAAAAAGAAAGAGCGTCCGTGAACTGGTAGTCGAGGGACAGCTCGGCGCCCTGGCTCGTCAGGCTTCCGTCATTGGCGGTAATACCGGTATTCCCATTTAAAACAATGAGATCATTAACGCGTGACATGAAAATGGTCGCGTCAGCCCTTAATTTATCTTCCAAAAACAGGCCGCGATAGCCTGCTTCCTGGGTAAAATTTTCTTCGGGTTTTAAATGGGTCGAGCCCCTATAAACAAGGACCCCCGGTTCCGCCGTTATGGAAAGATCGTGGTCGATAAAATCGGGCGTCCGGTAGGTTTGGCTGCTGGAGGCCCAAACAGTCTGGGTGTCCGTCAAATGATAAAGAGCGGAAACCTTGGGCGAATATAACGGCTTTTCATTAATGACCAGGGAATTGCTGTCTTCCCTGACACCTGCGGTCAATACAAGCTTTTCAATCGGCCGGTATTCATCCTGGGCAAAGAAACTGATGATCTTCTGGGAGGCAGTGCCGTTGGTCACCAGCCCCTGAAAAGCGACGCCCCGGTCTTCGGCCACGTGCAAATCGTTATAACGCAATTCACCGCCGACAGAAGTCACATGATGCCCCCAAAGATCATAGTGGAAATTATGCTGGGTGTTGGCGCTGGTGGTATGGACAATGGCATCGTAAGAATCGAAGGCCGTTCCCAATTGCTCCACATGGTCAAAATGGAAACTATAATCATACCTGTCGCTGGCTTTGTCCGTATAATTGATGATGGCCATGCTGGTTTCTCCGGGGGTTTTAGTCTCTGCCCCGGTCACAACGTTGGGACTATTGGAGTTCTGCTGGATACTGCTGCCGATAATACTTAAATGCTGATGGTCCGAAGGCGTATAATCAACGCGCCCCCCTGCCACATCAGAAAGATACCTGTCGGAATAACTGTGGATGGCGTTTTTGGTAAACCCTTGATCGAAACGGTTGTCAAGATACGCCCTGAAAGCCAGTCCCGTCTGGCCGATCTTACTTTCGCCGATGCCGATGCTGGAATCCCGGTAAGACTGCGTGCCGCCTTGTTGCTGGACATAATTGTCCTTGATGTCCGCGGATTTAGTGATGATATTGATGACGCCGTTGACGGCGTTGGAAGAATAAAGGACCCCCGGCGAGCCGCGGATGATCTCAATGCGCTCTATTTCATTTAAACTCACCGGCAAGTTTTCCCAAAGCACGCCGCCTATCATGGGATTGAAAACAACCGCTCCGTCGATAAGCACCAGTAAATTATTGGTCGTATAGCCGGCGTTCCCGCGGATATCGACGCCATATTGATGGCCGTCTATTTGCCTGACATCCAGCCCGGGGACACGGTAAAGAAGGTCAGCCACGTTCCTGGCCCCTGAACGCTCGATATCTTCCCTGGTAATGACATACATGGCATTGGCCACATCATTCAGATTTTGTTCGCGGCCCGAAGCAGAGGTGACCGTGGTATTCAACAGCTCCTGTAAAGATTCATTCATCAGATTATCCGCAAAACCAGGCGCTTGCGTAATAATCAAAATACCGGCCGACATCCATAGGCTGAGCCTAAACCCGTTCATGGACAGAGTCTCCTTGGGTTGGAAAATTTTTGATGATCGGCGGGAATCTTATGAAGAAAAGAGAAAAAGCGTCTTGTGGACCTGACGCAGGTATGGACGTTTTGCCGTTTCGGCAAGTTAACAGGAGAAACCCTTTCGATTTTTCCCATGTATTTTTATTATAATTTTTTTCTTAACCCTATACAATACATAATCCTACAAAGATTTATCCGTAAAATTACTGACACCCACTTTAAGCCGCCATTGGCCATTACACCCCGGCAGGGAGCATGACGGTAAAGGTGGTCCCTTCACCGGGCTTGGATCGAACGTTGATTTCCCCCTTGTGTTTCTTTATGATCTCGTAACTCACGCTTAAGCCGAGGCCTGTCCCTTTGCCGACGGGTTTGGTGGTAAAAAACGGTTCGAATATTTTCTTTAAATGCTCTTCCTTGATCCCTTTGCCCGTGTCCGTCACCTCAACGCATACATATTTATCCCGGACATAGGTCCTTACCTCAATGACACCCATTCCCTCGATCGCCTGCGCGGCATTGACCAGTAAATTGATGAACACCTGCCCCATCCGCTGGGGATTGCCCTTGACCATGGGTGTGGGCCCGTAATCCTTTTTTAACTCCGCCTTGTATTTGAGTTCGTTATAAACAATGTTGATGACGCTGTCCATGACTTCTTCGATTTTAATCAAGTCCATGTTATCGCTGCCTTCATGGGCAAAGGTCTTCAAATCCATGACGATCTTCTGGATCCGCTCGATCCCCCTTTGATTATGCTGCAACAAATTGTCCACGTCGTTCATGATATAATCTAATTGGATCTCCTTTTCAAATGCGTCTATCTCTTCAATGATCGATTTTGCCTTTTGGACATCGCCTTCTTGGATATTTTTCTTCACGATTTCCAGCATCCTTAAAATTTTGGTGTATTCGCTGACGTACTGGGCCAATAATTCCGTATTATTGCCGATAAATCCCAGCGGATTATTGATTTCATGGGCCACCCCGGCGGCCAACTGGCCGATGGAAGCCATTTTTTCCGACTGGATCAACTGCGATTGTACGCTTTTAAGGTCTTCGTAGGCTTTCTTGAGCTCACTTTCGGCGCGTTCGCGCCGGGCGATGTCTTCCAGCAGGTTGGCTTCGCTTAATTTAAGCTGTTCCTGCCGCATAAACGACTGGCGGTGCTGGATGCTGTAGAATTTGGTCCAAATAACGACAAACAAGGCGGTGGAACCCATGAACAAATTGGCAAAGGCGAAATTGACCCTGTCGAAGCTGTGATGGTTAAACACAACAGCCAGGTTATAAAGGCCGAGCCAAAGCAAAAAGCACAATATATTGTGCTTTGTATAATAAGGATTGAGCACCCCAAATCCCAAAAAAACAAGATTTATCCCTTCATAATACCGGCTGGCAGAGCCGTCCGCAAAAAAAATCATCAGGATGATGCCGCCGGCGAACAAGGTGCCAAGGATATCGGAAATATAGATGACCCGCGGTTTCATTTTCTCAGGGATCAAAATCAACAACAGAACCACCGTCAGGAGGGAATCTATAATGCGTATATTCAAAAAAAGGCCGGCAAGGGAGGGATACGTCACCCGGTCAAGGATATTAAAGACAAGGTGCACAACAATGGCAACGACGGCAATGAAACGTACGTTTCTTAAGAGAAGGCCGTCTACATACGTACGGTAACGGGCTTCAATAGCACCATCGGGCATGCCTTATATCATATACGCCGGTTGGATTTTATTCAATGGACGAATAATAAACCTTCAAATGGCTTTTAAGGGTGGGGAAATCGATCTGGCCTTCCGCGGCAGGCTTATTGAGGAAGGTGTAGGTGTAGCGGCTGCCCGCGGCCGGGAAAAGCACGCGTGACAGGGCGCCTTTGCGTCCCAGGGACATGGTGATCATGTTAAGCTTGCGGTGGCGGCGGGTAAAGGCCAAGAGAGCCATCACATCGTCGAAAGAACCGGCCTTGGCGGCGATCTTGACAAAATCGCCCTTTGCCTTCAATGACTTTTTTAAGATGGACTCCAAATTTTTAGGAGTGCCCTGTAAATAGTGGCTGGAAACGATGACTTTCTTTTTCAGCTTACGGGCCATGGCGACCACCTGTTTTAAAAGCGGGGAGCTAAGCTCTATATCGACCGCGTCCACCAGGGGCAAAGCCTCTTCGATGATCTCCATTTTTAGACGGTCGGAGAACTCATTCAAAGCCCCTTCTTTTTTTTGGTTGCGCAGAGTCAATAACAAGGGCTTTCCCAACAGCCTGCGGCGCCTGATCTGGGCAACGATATAGGCCGCATCCAATTTCTTGAACAGGTCTGCGCGCAGTTCAAGCAAACCAACGCCCAAATTCTTAATTTGGGCGTTGGTTTCCTTGTCGGTGATGACTAACGCAATGCAGGAATCGGTATTCGGCATTTAAATGACCGCTTCGGCTTCCTTGGCCGCCATGTCCAAAAAGGACTTGATGCGGCGGGAACGCGTCGGATGGCGCAGCTTGCGCAGGGCCTTGGATTCGATCTGGCGCACGCGCTCGCGGGTGACATTGAATTCCGCGCCCACCTCTTCCAGGGTGCGGCTGGTACCGTCCATGATCCCGAAACGCAATTCCAGGATCTTGCGCTCGCGGTCGTCTAAGGTCGATAAAACCGAGGTGATCTCCTCCTTGAGCATGGAATGCAAGGTGGCATTGGCCGGAGAAACAGCTTTTTTGTCCTCGATAAAATCCCCGAAATGCGTGTCCCCCTCGTCGCCGATGGGCGTCTGCAGCGAAATCGGGACCTGGGAGATCTTGAGGATCTCCTTGACCTTGGTCACGGGCAGGCGCATCTCCTTGGCGATCTCCTGCGCGGAGGGTTCCCGGCCGTATTCCTGCACGAACACGCGCGAGACACGGATGATCTTGTTGATGGTCTCGGTCATGTGCACCGGGATACGGATGGTGCGCGCCTGGTCTGCGATGGAACGCGTGATGGCCTGCCTGATCCACCAGGTCGCGTAGGTGGAAAACTTATACCCGCGCTTGTATTCGAATTTCTCGACGGCGCGGATCAAACCCATATTGCCCTCCTGGATCAGGTCCAAAAAGGAAAGGCCCCGGTTGATATATTTCTTGGCGATGGACACGACCAGGCGCAGGTTGGCCTCCACCAGCAATTTCTTGGCCTTGTTGAAGCGCGACTGCCTGGTCTTGATCTCACGCAAATGTTCCTTGACCTTAGACACCGGCTCGCCAAGATCTTTTTCAAGGGCGGCCAGTTGTTTCTTGAGCTCCCCGGCGTTGCCCGGCAATTTCTTGCCCTTCAGGTGTTTTTCCAGGCGTTCGATATGGCCGATCAAATCGGAGATCTTGATGACGATCTCTTCGTTGATGGTCGAGGTCAGTTTGAATTCCGCGATGGACTTGGCGGAAATGTCGGAACCCACCCTTGTATGGCGGACATGCTCGAGGATCGTCCCCAGGTCCTTCATCAGACGGCCGCGGCGCTCCAGCTCGTCCTTGATCACGTCCTCCGCGTTGATCTCTTCGCGCAGAACCTGGTTGATGATGGCCAGGGCCTCTTTGCGCGCGTAATAGGTCTTGAACAGAGACTCCGCGAAGCGCAGTTCGGCCTCTTCGATGCGTTTAGCGAGCGCGATTTCTTCCTCGCGGGTCAACAGCGGAATGGAACCCATCTGCTTTAAATACATCTTCACCGGGTCATCCAAAGGAATGAACTTGTCGGAATAGACATCGTCCTCCTTGTTCTCCTCGCGCAGGCGGCGCACCTGCTGCTCGCGGCTTTCTTCCGCCTCGGTTTCGATGACAGGCGTCTCCTCGCCGGCGTCAACGACCTTGATGTCCTGACCGTCCAACACGTCGAAGACCTGGTCGATGTCCTCGGAGGAATCGATGGCGTCGGACAGGGTCTCGTTGACGTCTTCATAGGTCAAAAAACCCTTCTTTTTGCCCAACGTCACCAGTTTGTCCAGATCGCCCTGCAAATCTTTTTCTTGTTTTACCGGTTCTTTCATACTCTCCTCTGTTTTATGGTTATGACCCTTCACCTCTATTGAAGCAATTGATTAAACTCTTGGCGCAGTTGATCTAATTTTTCCGTATCCTTTACCGCCTCGGCCTGCCGGATGGCTTCCACTAACTGGGCCCTGGCCTTTTTCTGCTTTTCCCTGCGCATCTTACCGACGCAGTCCTGGAAAACCAGGGCAGGGTCTCCTAATTTCTTTTCTTCCACATCGATGAGCCCGGTCACCAGGCTTTGCGCTGTCTGCTCCTGTAGACGCACCAGCAGGTCGTTGACCGACCATTCCTCTTTTTCTTCGGCCAGGGGCCACATCACTTCGGTGATCCGGCGTATCAGCCCTTCGGAGAAGTCTTCAGGACCTATTTTCTCCTTCGCCGCCTTGACCCAGGCATGGTCTTTTAAAAAAAGGGCCAGCAGCAATTCTTGGGCCCCCTCTATCGAGGCCGGCGGCCTTGCCTCCACGGCGGCCTTAGTCGTATTGACCGGCACCCGCTGTTGCCCATCGGCCTGTTTGAGCAATATCCCTTCGGGGACGTTCAATTTTTGGGCCAGAACTTTGGTCAATTCGTACTTGGCCACTTCACTTTTAAACCGCGCGATCGTCGCCAACAGCTCCCGGCTGATCTTGGATTTGCCCTCAACCGTCGCCGGGTCATGTTGGGCGGAAAGCCAGCTGAATTTAAAATCCAACAGCGATACAGCGCCGTCAATACGCGCCGAGAACGCTTCCAGGCCTTGGGACAGGATGAAGGAATCCGGGTCCTGGCCCTCCGGCAGTGTCGCCACGCGCACATCCATGCCCTCATCGATCAACAGATCCAGGCTGCGCACCATGGCCGCTTGTCCGGCGGCATCCGCATCAAAAAGCATGACCACGTTGGGCGTGTAACGGCGGACCAATCTTATTTGGTCAGCGGTCAAAGCCGTGCCCAGGGACGCCGCGATATTTTCCACCCCGTGGATGTAAGGCATGATCATGTCCATGTAGCCTTCCACCACGATGATCTTATCCAGTTTCCCGACAGAGGCCCTGGTCAACTGCAGGCCGAACATGTGCCGGCCCTTGGTATAAACCGGGGTCTCGGGGGAATTGATATATTTGGCGCCGTCAGAATCGGTCATGGCGCGGGCGCCAAAGGCCACGCACCGATTTTGTACATCCGCTATCGGAAACACAATGCGGTTGCGGAAACGGTCATAATGCCCGCTTTTGCCTTCCCGGGCCACAATCAAACCCGCCTTGGCAATCAGCTCCTCGCTGATTGACTTCGACCTCAAATATTTTAAAAGAGCGTCCCACTCATCGGGCGCGAAGCCCAATTGAAATTTTCTGGCCGTTTCCAAATTTACGCCGCGGCCCCTCAGATAATCCCTGGCCGCCTTGGCATCATCTTTCCGGCTGCCCAAAAGCATGTCATGAAAAAAGGCGGCAGCCTGGGCATTGATCTTTAAAATCTCTTCCTTCAACTCCCGCGACGGGCTTGAAGGCGCCGCCTGCGTTTCGGGAATCTCCACCCCGCACTTTTGGGCTAAAACCCGCACGGCCTCGGGAAATTCCAGGCGTTCCTGGCGCATGATAAAACCGACCGCATTGCCGCCTGCCCCGCACCCGAAACAATGGAAGATCTGTTTGTCGGGATTGACCACGAATGACGGCGTCTTCTCATTATGGAACGGACAAAGAGCCTTAAAATTACGGCCTGCTTTTTTTAAGGCCGTATAATTGCCGATGATCTCAACAATATCACTGCGTTCGATGACTTGCTGGATGACATCATTGGGAATGAGTCCCATAATACCTGCTTTAAGAGTCCTATTAATCCGCTGTGTGCAAAACCTTGGCCGGGGCGGCATTGTAATGCTCAGCCGGGAACAATTTATCGACCAGATTGTTATAGATAAAACCGTACGTGCCCACGGCCGCATGCCCGGCTATTTTATAACCGTAGGAACTGCGGACCATGCGCGTCAAAGGCCCGTCATGCACCATTAAAATCAAGAATAACGTCAGGCTGCAGACTAAAATGCCGCGCCCCACGGCGACGACACCTGCCGCGTATTTGTCAAATCCTTCATGGGTGGTTTCCACCCTAAAAAGAAACAATATGCCGTCCCGCAGGAATTTAAAAATAACGGCCACGATGATCCAGAGGCAGACAAAAACCAATAAATCCCAATAGGCCCACGGCAAATGGGTTTTTTGGGCCGCCCACGCCGCCAAAAAGCTGTAAAAATGCAAACTGACAAAGACCACTACAACAACGCCCAAAAACTTAAAGAATTCAGATACAAAACCGTTTTTGACCCCAACGAAAATTATCTGTATAAACAAACAAAGCAGCGCTACGTCAATCCAATTGATGCTTTTAACTAAATGGGTCAACATAAAGATGTGGTTCGTCCCCGCGTCTGGGGACAGGGCCCCGACTCCGGGACAGTTGCGCTCCTGGCGACAGAGCGACTATTGTTGGCCAAGTATAACATGCAGCCAAGGGGCTGTCAAGGAAGCGCTCCCCCGTCTGAAATAAACGTAACCATTTGAAAATTATTAAGTTAGACTGCTGCGGGAGCGGCCAAAAGGCCCAATTGTTTCGACGTGGCAGGGGGTTGATTGATTTCGGCCGTTTTGTTTGTTGAAGAACCCTGGGGCGGGACGGCTTTATGCTCCTCAAGCTTAACGGACACGATACGCGACACCCCCCGTTCCTGCATGGTAACGCCGTACATGATGCTTGCCGCATTCATGGTGTTCTTATTATGGGTGATCACGATAAACTGGGCGATCTTGGCAAACTCTTTTAACATCTGCGCGAACCGGCCCACATTGGATTCATCCAGGGCTGCGTCGATTTCGTCCAGCACGCAGAAAGGAGAGGGTTTAACCTTAAATACGGCGAAAACCAGGGCAATGGCAGTCAACGATTTTTCCCCGCCGGACAAAAGGCTGATATTTTGGAGTTTCTTGCCCGGAGGCCTGGCCACGATGTCAATACCGCACTCCAGGGCATTCTCCGGGTCAAGCAGGACCAGCTGGGCTTCCCCGCCGCCGAAGAGCATGCGGAAGTGGACCTTGAATTCCTCATTGACCTTTTCAAAAGTTTCGGTGAACATTTGGCGGGTGGTACGGTTGATCTTCTGGATCGTCGCCATCAACTGCTCGCGGGCCTCCAGAAGATCGCTTTGCTGCTTGGTCAAGAATTCATGCCGGCCCTTCAACTCCTCGAATTCTTCAATGGCCACGAGATTGACGGCCCCGTAGGATTCGCAACGTTTCTTGAGCCGGTCGATTTCTGCGGAAAGATCTTCGATGCTTAATTGCGTTGCCGGCGGGGCGGGCGGCGGATCGTCCGGGGCGCTTATATCCCCTGTTTCCTGCTCAGCAATGGTTTGAGTTTGGGGGGCCTGCTGTATCTGGTCCCAGTCGATCTTGTAGGACTGCATCAAGCGTTCTTTGAGCGAACGCTGGTTGAACTGCACTTCCTGCTGGCGCATCTGCTGGTTATGCGTGTCGGTCTTGATCTTGATGATCTCCTCTTCCATGCCGCGGATGGCACCGCGCTTGGAGGTTAAGACGCGGGACATTTCTTCTTTTTTAGCCGATTCTTCGTTGATGAGCACGCTCAAGGATTCTTTTTTATGCCGGAGTTCTTCAATCGCCTGTTGCAGGAGGAGGTTTTCCTCGTCGATCTTGACCTTTTTGGCTTGAAGATCATGGCCTTCGGAATCAAAACGGTTGATGTCCATCAAATCACGGTCGAGATTTTGGGTATACAAGACCAGATTTTCATCAAGCCCGCGGCGCTTGTCGTCCAGGGCCGTTAACTCGGTGTCCAGTTGGGCAATGACCACATTCAACTGCTGACGCTCCTGGTCCCTATCGGCCATGTCTTTTTGCTTGGTTTTAATATCCTCCTGGCAACGGGTGATCTGGCCGCCGATCCCCTGCAGGCTTGTGTTCAATTGGGCTTCCTGTGTTTTCAACAAAGCCAATGAAGATTCCACTTCAGCACATTCAGCGCCGATCACATCCAACTCTCCCGCCAGTTTCCCGGAGGCAAGTTCGATATCGCCCTTCTGGGCTTCCAGGACTGAAAGTTTCTTTTCCTGCTGTTGGATGGCTTTAAGGACCTCATCGACGGCATTGCTCTTGCCTTTAACCTGGCACTCCAATTCAGCTTTCTTGATATTGGCCTGGGCCAACTTTTCGACGACCGCGGCTATACGTTCATCCAGATATTGTAAATCCAATTCTACATATTTGGTTTCGTAGGTGATTTCGTAGGTTTCCGCCGCCCCTTCGGCGGCCTGGATGACCCTGATGCCCTTGATCTTGCCGATAATGCCGGTTTGTTTTTCGTTCGGCCGCACCGCGGCTAAAAAGCGGCCTTCCACAACGGTGTCAGGACTGTCCTGATACTGGGCCTGCATTTTCTGGATAAATTCCTTTTGGGAAATAAGAAAGAGCTGGGTCTTCTCAAAATCATTGATCAGGGCCTCCTGAAGCGACAGGCTGGTTTTCATATCTTCCAAGGCCTGCCGGCGTCCGTCGCTGTCAGTCAAAAACTCCTGCAGTTGGGCCTGGGCCTGGGAAAGCTCGCTGTTAATGGCTTCGCAGCGCCGGTGTGCCTGGACCTTTTCATCATTGACCTTGGAATTTTCCTGTTGGAGGCGGGCTTTCTTGGCCAATGCTTCCAGCGTACGCTTCATATTTTCCGTCAATTGGTTTTTAAAACGCACCTGCTGGCCGTTCAAGCCCAAAATCTCCTTTTCCACCTCTGCAATGGATATCCCGGCCTGCTCGATCGCGTGGGTGGCGATGGAGAGCCCGTTGCGTTTCTGCTGCACGAGGGACTGCAGGCTTGTCAAGTTTTCCGCCAGCAGGCTCAAAGCCGTTTTGATCTCCTCAATCTTGCCCTGGTGGGCGGCGCAGCGCTCCAGCGCTGCGGCCTTGTCGTCCGACAGTCGCCGCATGGCCTCATCCATGCCCTGACAGCGTTCCTGGTTGAAGGCGATTTGACGCGCGTTCATGGCCGCTTCGTTTTCCAGACGGATCTCCTGGGCCCTGAACCCATTGATGCGCTCATCCATCTCTTCCAACTGCAAGGCCTCATTCTCAATGCGGTTATTCAAATCTTCCATCTGGGCCGTCAATTCAAGTTCATGGGCTTGGCACACCCTGACGGCCGCAGCCAAGGCCCCGGTCTCCTGGTCAAGGGCGGCCATCTGATGGCCGGCAAAGGTCAACTCGTAATTTTTCAGGACTTCGAACTCTTCCTTATAACGCCGGGCTTTTTTGGCCTGGCGTTCGATGGTGGCGATCTGGCGCTTGACCTCGACGACAATGTCATTGATGCGCAACAGGTTGTCTTCGGTCTCTTTGAGCTTGCTCAAAGCTTCTTTTTTCTTGGCTTTATATTTGGTGATCCCGGCCGCCTCATCAAAGATCTGGCGGCGGTCATCCGGCTTGGCGGAGATCATCAGGTCCACCTTGCCCTGCTGGATGAGCGAATAGGCCTCGGCACCCACACCGGTGCCAAGGAACAGCTCCACAATGTCTTTGAGGCGCACGACGTTCTTGTTGAGCAGGTATTCGCTTTCACCGGAGCGGAAAAGCCGGCGGGTGACGATGACCTCGTCATGGTCGAGAGGTAAAATGCGCGATTCATTGGAGAAAACCAGGCTGACTTCCGCAAAACCCAAGGGGGCGCGCTGGTCGGTGCCGTTGAAGATGACATCCTCCATCGACGATCCGCGCAGCTCCCGGACGCTCTGCTCGCCCAGGACCCAGCGGATGGCGTCAAAGACATTGCTTTTGCCGCAGCCGTTGGGCCCGACGATGGCGGAGATGCCGGGCTGGAATTCAAGCACAGTCTTCTGCGCGAAAGACTTGAACCCGAATATTTCAAGTCGCCTGAAATACATAATACCACTTTATAGTATCTGACGGGAGTGTCAACCAAGAATTGATATTTTTTCGACGGGCGGTGAAAATTATGGAGTTCTAATATTTGCGGCGGGTCAAGGCCACCCGCGGTTGAGAAAATTTGTCCCTTTATTTATTCCAAAATGCCCGTGCGGCAAACGCGGGCAAATTGTGTTGCGGAATTCCTGACGGTCCTTTGCTGTGTTTCAAAATCAACGCCGATCAATCCGAATCTGGGCTTAAAGCCTTCGGCCCACTCGAAATTGTCCAGGAGGGACCAGTATAGATACCCGATGACATCCACCCCCTGCTCCATGGCCCTATGGACATTCTCAAGATGGCTGCGGATGAACTCCCAACGCTGGTTGTCATCGTCGGTGCAAATGCCGTTTTCCGCGACCATCACCGGCAGCCGGTATTTCTTGAGGCTTAAGAGCACCTGAAGGAGCCCTTGCGGATAAATGGCCCAGCCTAAAGAATTTTTCGGCAGCGGATGATGGTTGTCGCGGCAAACCTCCCCGAGAATGTCCCCGATGCCCCGGCCGTGCACATGCGCCAGGTGCCTTGAATAATAATTAACCCCAATAAAATCAAGCGTTTTGTGCCGGGCTAAAGTTCCCAGGACTTCCTGATTATACCAATATTCCCTTAGCCCCGCGGCCATGCGGTTCCTTAAACTTTGATCGCAGGCGACGATGGCCTGCATATGCTGGGCAATGCTGACCATGGGTGCGGGAATATTCAATTCCTTATAAATTCTATGGACCAGCCGGTAGGCTTCGATATGGGCCCGCTGCATATTGTCGTGGACGGCCTTCATCTTAAAAAATGATTTTTCCTGCGGCGGCCATATCCCCCAAAAATACGAATGCGAAAAATAAACCGTGGGCTCGTTGATGGTAAACCAAAAGCGGACATGGGGGCCGAGAGCGCGGACGACACAATCGCAGTACCGTAAGAACCGCCGGACGACAGCAGGGTTTGTCCAGCCCCCTGAAGAGCTCAACCACAGAGGATTGGTAAAATGATGCAGGGTCACCATGGGCTCCATGCCCCGGGAGCGCAAAGCCTTGATCACATCGATGTAATGTTGTAATTCTTTCTGGAGGAATTTTCCTTCGCGGGGTTCAACGCGGCCCCATTCGATGGAAAGCCGGTGGGCATTATGGTTTAAACTTTGGGCCAGGTCAAAATCCTGCCCGTATAATTCATAATGGCGGCAGGCGGCCCCTGACCTTTCTTTGCCGGCCCGGATTTCCCATTCCCACCAATCCGCATTGGCATTGTCACCCTCCACCTGGTAGGACGAAGCGGCAGAACCCCAATAAAAACCCTTTGGGAATTGAATCATAAGCGAATTATAGCATCCCCCAAAACAATTCCCCCAAAAAACTGTTTATTTAGAGATAAACATAAGGTAAATTAATCCCATGCGTCCCCTGGTCCGCCTGATCCAAAAAACTTACAGAATGGTCGACCCCATTGAGGCCGCCCGCGTACTGCATAACGTCACCTCGCTCTCGGGGCTGCAGGTGGTCACCTATTTTTTCCCCATCGTCATTGTGCCCTATTTGTTCCGGGTGATCGGCCCGGAAAAATTCGGGCTCATTTCTTTCGCGCAGGCCTTTGTGCAGTATTTCATGATTGTGACCGATTACGGTTTCAGCGTCTCCGCGACTAAGGAAATCTCCCTGCATATCGAGGACAAAGAGAAAGTCCTGAATATCATATCCGCCGTCATGACCATCAAGGCCGTCATGGTCTTTTTGTGCTTTCTGGTCCTCGGGGCGGCCATTTATTTTATCCCCAAATTCCACCATGATTGGCCGGTCTATGTCTTAAGTTTCGGTTTTGTGGTCGGCAGCGCCCTTTTCCCCGCCTGGTTTTACCAGGGCTCGGAAAGCATGAAATATATCGCCAAACTCAACATCATCGGGGAGTTCATCTATGCCTTCGGTGTTTTCCTTTACATCCGTCGACCGGGCGACTATCTGCTGGTGCCTGCCCTCATGTCAATGGCCGCCATCATCACCGGCCTTTTGGGACAATACATCCTTTTCGCCCGGTTCAACCTTTATTTCCGGATGCCTAAATTGAAGGACTTGCGCCATCAGCTTAAAGCCGGGTGGAACATCTTTATTTCGGTCGTGGCGATCAACACGTACACCACTACCCGTATCTTTGCCGTCGGACTTCTGACCAACAACACCCTGACCGGATTTTATTCGGTTGCCGAGCGGATCGCCAACGCCGTGCAGACCTTCCCCTTGAACGCCTTTTCCCAGGCGATCTTCCCCCGCATGAGCAAAATATTCCATAAGAACAAGACAAAAGCTTTTACCATCATGCAACACGTGCAGTTGATCACGATCATTATTTCCCTCATCTTTGTGCCCCTGATCTTTATCCTGGCCCCCCTGATCGTGAAGCTTGTTTGCGGAGGGACTTATCCGGAGGCGATATTGTCCTTAAGGTTTTTGCTGGTTTCCGTTTTCTGCATCGCCTCAAACGCCTTCCGCGTGCAGTTTTTATTGGTCTGCGGCAAGACCGGCACCTATTCGAAAATACACCTCACCATGGCGGCCATAGGACTGCCCCTGATCATTGCTTTCATCTATGCCTTCTCTTATGTGGGCGCGGCCATGGCCTCGACGCTCATTGAAGCAGGCGTCCTGACCGCGACCTATATCATTGTGAAAAAATTGCCTTACGCCTGGGCCTAAACTCCTCCTTGGCCAAAGCGGCCCCCATAAGGTATACTTGATATGATGAAGTGGTACGTTATTATTCTTTCATTATTGTTGCAGGGGGGTTTTGCGGTACCTTGTGTTAGAGCCTCGGAAGCCGGACTTGAATGGCAGCAAGCCATCGCGTCAGCCAAACAGGGGGAGTCTGACTTTGCCTACATGGATTTCCATTCGATCACGGAATTTTATCCCGACTCCCGTTTTGCCATGCCCTCGGCCTTTGCCGTTGGAGAATATTATTTTCTGCATAATAATTTTTCTATGGCCGCTGACGCATTTGAACGTTTCTATAACAGATACCCGCACGCCCAAGAATCCCTGATCGCCCTGGTCTACCTTTACAAAATAGCCCAAATCCAACAAAAACCCGGCCTCATGAAAAAGTACCGTAAACAGGCAGCCACCTTCCGCAGGCTTACCTTTATTTTCAATGAGCAAAAATATTTCAAATATACCTCCGGCTTTCAACGCCGGTATAAGCTGGTCTATACCATCGACAAGGTAGGGCTTTATGTTAACGGCCGACTTTTTACAGAGGTTCCTTTTTAAATGGAAATATGCAATTGTCATCGTCCTGACAACGGCCGTGGTGGTCATCCTGCTTTCCCTTCGTATCGATCGCTGGCTTCCTGATTACGCGCTTTCGTATTCCAACCTGGTGGCCCAACAATCACGGACCAAAATAGAGTTTAAAAAAGCCTCTTTCCGCTTTCCCAACCACGTGGTCTTGCAAAACGTCAAAGTATTCGGGGCCCACGGAAAAGTCCTTCTGCTTCAGGCAAGCAAGGTCACCATGGGATTTTCCCTGCCCTTAATTTCACGGGAGCTCTCTCTTAAATCCATGACGGTGTACGACCTTAACGCCAATGCCCCGGCCTTAAAACAATATTGGGCCGCCAACGGCCCCCTCATTTGCGCGTGGATCAAAAAAATCCCCCAGGGCGACATACGGCTTGCCGTCCCGCACGGACGTGTTGACCTGGCGGGCCCGGGAACAAAAAGTCCTCAAGCCGGACACTCGCAGTTGCTCGCCGTTGATTTTAATGTGGCCCTGCAGCGCAACCGGAACCTTTTAAACATTCACGGTTCCTGGGGCGACCAACCGGTCTTTCATTATGAACTCGACGGCCGCATCCGTGGTTGCGGCCTTGAGGTGGATAAACTGACCTTGCAGGAAAACCATTCTTTAATGAACCTATGGGGGCACTGGTATGGCCGCAGCATCGACTGGCAGGGGTTTGCTTTTTACGGCAAATATTACGTCCTCGATATCGACGGGCACCTGCAGTTGCAGGACAAGAATATCCTCTTAAAACACCTGTCTTTTACTCTCGATGGCAACAGTGTCGAGGTCTCGGGAAACTGCTCACGGCAACACCTTTTCACCTGCCGCGCCGGCATAACTTTCCACCGACAGCCGCAGCGCATCGACGCCCAAACGCCTTTAAAGGGCATCCATCTTAGCCTTTATGCCCAAAAATCCCCGTATGGCGTCGACATCAAAGGGACCTCGGATCTTTATTTTCTTTTTGATCCCCATTCCCCCACCTCCCTGCAAAGCATTCATTTGGTCTTTAAAAATTTGAAGCCCGTTGTCCTCAACCGTGATTTTTCAAGTTTACAAATAAAAACCATGCAAAGCGTCCTTTCCATAGGGGGCAGGCGATACACGGTCCCTCTGGAAAATATGCGCTTAGGCCTAAACTACGCCAAGCCATATGAGAAAGTCATCACCATATCCGCCGACTCGTTTGCGGGGCATGCCTACAGCCGGATTTTTCTGGACACATCCACGGCACCCTGGGAGATCAAAGGCCGGGGCCGTGCCGTTTCCCTCGATATCAACCGTCTGTCAGATACCTTTACTTTTTTTAAACAGGGACATGGCCTTTTGTCCGGAAATTTCAACATTCAAGCTTCGAAAGAACTTGTCCTGGACGGGACTTTAACCTTGCATCAAGGCGATTTCAGCGCCTCCGACTTCCAGGAATGGCTGGTCAGGGTCCTGCAAATGCCTTCCCTGTCCCGCATCAGCAACATGGAATTGTCCGGACGTTTTAAAATCAAAGGCCGGGCAGGAATGCTCGATGATGTGAAGCTCAGTGCGGATAAATTCAACCTCGCCGGATTCTACCACGTGGACGCGGATGGGTTGGTTTCCAGCCGGATCTCCCTGCGTTTCGCAAAGTCCGCTTTAAGCGAATCGCCGATCGGACGGCAGGTCATGGGTTTGGTCCATGGGGCATGGACGCTGCCCTTTGAATTCAGCCTTTCCGGCAATGCCGGGGGCCCCAATTTTCAATGGGACACCTCCACCCTGAAAGACCGGGTGCGCCGGCACATGTTCTCATTTTTCGAGAGGATGATCGATGAGCGGATGGACGAGGCCCCTTACAGTTTTACGATGCAAAGGGAATCGGTATGATGGGCGGAGAGCCTGCGTTCGGTAAAGATCACGGTGTCGCCCTTTTGGACCAGCTTGAATTCCTGAAGTTTTGTGTAAAGCAGCTGATGGGTGATCTTTCTATTTAAAAGAAACGCCTGGACCCCGTAGGAAAAATTCACAAAATCACAAACCTTGGGATGGACGCAAAAGCACAATATCCAGCAATGCGGCTTGTACCGTGATATCCGGCGGGTGGTGTTGCCGCTGGTCGTCGGGGACACGATGTAACTGGCATCGAGCGCCCGCGCGGAACGGATGGCATTGAGCGCGGTGACATCGGTCACCGTCAAGGACTGACTTTGGGCGATCTTAAGGTCCACCTCGACACCCTCATCGAAAAGCCGGCCCTCTTCGCGCTGGGCTTCGGTCGTCATGGCGATCCTGGCCATCATCTGCACCGTCTCGACCGGGTAATCGCCGACGGCCGTTTCCTGCGAAAGCATGACGGCATCGGTCCCGTCCAAAATGGCATTGGCCACATCATTGACCTCCGCGCGCGTGGGACGCACATTTTGGGTCATGGATTCCAGCATCTGGGTGGCGGTGATCACCGGACGCCCCATGACATTGGCCTTTTGGATGAGCCTCTTCTGAATGCCCGGCACCTCCTCGATAGGGACCTCTACGCCCAAGTCCCCCCGCGCGATCATGACCGCGTCCGCGTTCCTTAGGATCTCATCAAAATTGGCGATGGCCCCCCGGCGTTCGATCTTGGCTATCAAAGCAACCTCATGGCCCTTTTTCCTGGCAAAATCCCTGACCCTGACTAAATCTTTCGGCCTTTCGATGAATGAAAGCCCGAAGGTGTTGACCCCGTGTTTTAACCCGAACTCGACGATTTCCAGGTCCCTGTCCGTGATGGGGTTGATGTTCAATTTGGCCCCGGGCAGGTTCAGCCCTTTATGGGTGCTGATCTTCCCTCCTACCAAAACCTTGCAAAACACGTCAGGGCCTTGGATCCTTTCGACTTCCAACTGGATAAATCCGTCATTAAGGAAAATGATCCTTCCTCTGGAGACGCTTTTATGGAGCTGTTTATACTCGACAGGGATCAGCACCTCGGTGCCCGGCACGTCCCTGGTGGTCAGCACGATCTTCTCGTCTTTTTTAAGCAGAACGGGGCCGTTTTGCAGGCGGCCGATGCGCATTTTGACGCCCGGCAGGTCGATGAAAATGCTGACCGTGCGCCTTGCCTTGAACGCGGCCTGGCGGATATTGCGGATATTTTCCGCGTGCTCTTTGAACTCACCGTGCGAACAGTTGAGCCGGGCGATGTTCATTCCGCTTTCGATCATGGCGGACAGCCTCGCCGGAGCCGACGAAGAGGGGCCTATCGTACAAACGATCTTTGTTTTGTGGGTGGGCAGCTTTAGCGGCAACGGCATCGGTATTTAGTTTCCGTAAATGGCTTCCAGTTGGGAAACCTTGGGGAATTCCGGATAGTATTCTCCCTGAGGCCCTATATAACCATTCCCTGACTTTTTAAGCGTGACAGGCGTATAGCCGCCCTTCTTGTTTGGGATATTGATGGTGATCGTATCTGCCGCAGGCGCCGGCACTTCAGCGACCCCTGCAGGCTGTTGGACTACCACCGGTGGTTGAACAGCTTGATATTCATAACCATTATACACATAATACGTGCCGTTGTTAACATAATAAGTGACTCCGTTGACGGTCACAGGCTCATAAACCACCGGAGAAACCAGCACGCCCGTCGCAGGCGGGTTATAGACAGGGGTATAATACTCCTGGTTGGGCCATATGGTAAAACCTAAATTTACATGTGAATAATCGTGATCGCGGCCATGCCAATCACCATGTTTGCGCTGGTCACCCTGCTCGTGCCGGTCTCCATGCTCGCGCTGGTCTCCATGAGCTTGCGTATTGTTATGGCCCTGCCAATCCCCCTTGTGATCGTCCCAATCAGCAAAGGAGAAAACAGGCCGCATGACCAACAGTCCCACTATTAAAACACTCAAAGATATCCTCAAGAGACTTTGCATATTAATGTCCTCATTGCGCCTACGATTCTATCACATAACCTGCGGGTCCTTCATTAAATTAGACAACATGAGGCCTTGGAAAGTTCCGGAAGATTTGAAACAGGGATTTATGCGCCGGGGATAAGGTCCTTAAAAAGTGTCGCGGCAAATCACCAGACATATGCCCACCAACAAAACGGCCGTCAAAACTATTCCAAACAAGTCCCCCAAGTTCCAGGGCTCGAGATACGCCTGTCGGGGAGCGGCGGGATTATAATACACCGTGACTTCACGATGCCAACGGTATTTATTCATAATGCCTAATGCTGTCTTGACGAACAAGGTATTGCTGTCGTGGATGGCCACCCTGTCGGATACGTAAGGCGTAAAAGCAACGTAATATTGATACACAACCCGGGTGCCATACATCCGCCAGGGATCTTTTTTCCAATTCAAGAAAGAAGGCAAATGGTCGATGGTCAGGGAAGATGAGATCACGGTCCCTTGTGTCCGGGGCCATTGGGAGGCCTCTTTGGATTCCATCAGCAGCCCGCAGATCCAAAACAAAACCAGGAGGGCTGATGCCGCTGCTATCCATGAAAAAATTCTCTTCATGGGCCTCTTTTCCTAAAAGCTCCCCGAGTCTGGGGACAGGTCCTATTGTGACTCGTCGTTTTCTATGTTCATCCACGCCTGCATTTGCTGGGGGCTAAGGACAGCGGCCAGTTGCCGGTTTTCTTCAATAAGCAACTGCTGCCTCCGGGCAACCATGGTCTTAGCGTCAATGTCCCCCTTTTGAAGGCTTTGCTGCAAGGCCCTGGTTTTGCCAATATTCTCTGCGACGATCGGCCTGACGGAATTGATCTGGTCCTGGGTCAATTTCAAATTGGCCGCCATCCCACCAACCGTGACCTCTGTGGCTTTGGCGACTATCCCGTCTGGAGGGTTGCTGTCATTGCCCTGATCATTTTGAGAAAGATCGCCGCTGTTCTGTGCCTGCCGGGGTTGATGGCGCCGGGGACGGCCGCCGTCTCCCTGGTACGAAGAATCGGAAGCACCGCCTCCCCCATCGTCAGTTGGATTATACTGGTTGGAACCCGATGCCTGGACCGGCGGAGAAACAAGGACCCCCGGGCCGTAAGATGAACCGGAATCCCGGGCAAAAAGCAACGGACAAGGGCCCAACCCCCAAAAAACCGCAAGCAGCACAGCCGAGTGAAGCCTCATACGGATCACCATCCCATTTTGGGCGGCTGAGCGTGGGTATCCACCAAGCTCACTACGTCATTTCTGCCGTTGGTATCGATGTATCGGATAGTTACAGGGTCTTGCATATTAATCTCCAGCGATGACATCAAATGAGTGAAATGATACAGTTTTGATTCCATGGAAATATAGAAAACCATAATGCCGTCGCTGGTTTTGACATTCAGGACCCCGCTTTCTATATCCAGGGCAGTCACTGTTCCCGAAACAGTCAAGACCGGCCCCGTCGCCGCCTGCTCCTGAGCCCGGGCTTGCGGCCCCATGAAGACTGCTGTCAATAAAACGAGAACGACTGTTGTAAGTCTCAACATGATCTGCCCTCCATGGCGTGTTAGGAATTTAATTTATTTTACATAAACTGCCGGGCAAATGCAACCATCACCGCCTATAAAACAACCTTGGGATACATGTAGGCGCCCAGTAATGATATTGCGAAAGTCACAATTCCAAGAACGGCCACATCCCAAGGAAGCTGCATGCGATTTCCCGTCACCAAAAGGCCGCGCAGACCGTCGACCATATAGCTTAAAGGGTTAATGTTCGCCACCACCCTAAGCCACGGCGGCATGATGGAAACCGGATAAATGGCGTTTGAGGCGAAGAACAGCGGCAGGGTGATCGTCTGCCCGATCCCCATGAACCGCTCGCGGGTTTTGACAATGGAGGCAATGATCATGGAGAACCCCGTGAAAAAACCGGCGCCCAGCATGATAAGGGCCAGCACCCCGAAAATCGAATAAAACGTCAGTCGAAGTTGGATATGCAACAGCAGCGCCATCAGGCACACGACGAGGGCCTGGCTGACCCCGCGGATGCCGGCCGCAATCATTTTTCCCCACACAAAAGCCAGGCGGGGCGTGGGCGTCACCAATATTTTCTGCAAGAGGCCCAAATCGCGCTCCATAATCACTTCCAGACCGTAGAATATCGCCACAAACACCACGGATTGCGTCAGGATGCCCGGAGTAATGAATTGTAAATAGCTGAATCCCTCCGTCGGGAACGCACGGACCCTGCTCATGGCTTCGCCGAAAATACCCAGCCATAATACAGGCTGTATGGCACGGGTCAGCAATTCCGCAGGGTCGTGGACAAGCTTGACGATCCCCATCCGGGCCATCACCCCTGTTTTCCTCACAAGCTGCCGGAAATCATCGAACATAGGTCTTTACCCCAATCTCCTCTGTGTTTTGCGCGTCTGTTTAATGTCGCGAAAATTACCGTTGGCTTCGAGGGAATCGCCGGCAAAAAAGATGAAAGCGCCTTCCAGGGTGGCCTGCCCGGATTCTTCTTTGAGCCGGGAGACGCTGCCGATCGCGGCGATCTGGCCTTTGTTCATGATCGCCACCCTGTCGCAAGAAACTTCCGCTTCTTCCAAGTTGTGCGTGGAAAAGAAAATGGTGGTGCCGAAATCTTTGCGCAAGCGGCCCAAATGTTCCCAGATATTGCGTTTGGCGATCGGGTCAACGCCCGTCGTAGGTTCATCCAGAAAAAGCAGGCGCGGCCGGTGCAGCATGGCCTGGCCGATCTCGAGCTTGCGGATCATCCCTCCGGAAAGGGTGCGTACCAGCGATCCGGCATTACCGGCCAGGCCGAGGAACTCCAGCATCTGCCGGATGCGGCCCTTGCATTCACGGCGCGGAACGTCATAAAGGCCGGCCATCAGCAGCATGTTTTCTTCAACGGTCAAAGCCCCGTCGACGGAGATCATTTGCGGCACGTAGCCGATCATCTTGCGCACTTGCGCCGGATGATGGATCACGCTTTGACCGTTAATGGCGGCATCTCCCGCGGCGGGCTTTAGCAGGGTGATGAGCATCTTGATGGTGGTGGACTTGCCGGCGCCGTTGGGCCCCAAAAAGGCGAAAATCTCCCCGTCGTCGACTTCGAAGGAAATGTCCTTTACGGCCGGGAAGGAATTGAAATTCTTTGATAAGCCCTTAACGCTGATGATCTTGTCCATAAGTCTAAATGGATTCTCCTGTCTGGAAAATTATTATAATCCATAACAGCCTTTGTATTTTCTATTAATTTGGACAATTTACAGGACAGAAAAGTTTCTTATTGTATTGAAATACTTTTAAGGGATGGGTTTTAAGCAAGTTCCCGGGTGAGATAGCCGCGGGTTTTATCGTAGCCTTGCAATTCCAAGATCGAGGTGACCTGCCGGCCTTGGGGGGCCTTGTTGGTTTTTCGGATGAAAACCAAGACATTGACGGCTTCGGCAATGGCTTCGGGCACAGGAGGCACACCGGCCTCCATAACCAGTTGCTCCAACCTTCCGTTAATAAACCAACGGGACAAAGGTTTGGCTGTTCATGGGCGGCCTGGTATACCCCGTATCCGATTGACGTCTTGGCAATTTGACCGACGGCAAAGCCAGTTTATGATATGGGATCCGGCTTAACAGATGATGGATGCAATTGAGCCTTGCGCTCTTTTTATTGTCGGCATCAACCACCCACCAGGGAGCCTCTTTGATATCGGTGTGTTTGAACATCTGGTCTTTGGCTTTGGAATACTCCACCCATTTCGCCCGGGATTGCATATCCATAGGGCTTAGTTTCCAGCGCTTGGTGGGGTCCTTTAAACGCGCCTGAAAACGCTTCTCCTGCTCTTCATCACTGACCGAGAACCAGTATTTCAAAAGGATGATCCCGGAACGGATGATCATGCGTTCGAATTCCGGGCAGGAACGGAAAAACTCCTCATACTCCTTGTCCGTGCAAAAGCCCATGACGTGTTCGACCCCGGCGCGGTTGTACCAGCTGCGGTCGAAAAGCACCATTTCACCCGCGGCAGGCAGATGGGCAATATAGCGCTGAAAATACCACTGGGATTTCTCTTTCTCGGTCGGAACGCCCAAGGCAACGATGCGGCAGATGCGCGGGTTAAGATGCTCGGCGACGCGTTTGATCACTCCCCCTTTACCGGCCGCATCCCTGCCTTCAAAAATCACCACGACCTTTAATCCTTTGGCCTTGATCCACTCCTGGAGTTTGACCAATTCCATCTGTAAACGCAAAAGTTCTTCCTCATAAAATTTCTTCTTTGCCTTTTTTTGGACACTCTTATCATGCAGCATTTCTTTACGCTCAAGTTTTTTCATCCGACGCTGTCCTTTCATCTCTAAAACAGTTCCTTCGAAATGTTCCACTTCTTTGTTTTTATTTATTATATGCCTTCATTTAATAACTGTAACTATAAAAAAGAGACGTTACGCACGTAACGTCTCTTGGCTTGTAACAGGAGGATGCATCTGCACGTTTCATCAACAATTGACTAAACTCATGCCAAGATTCCTGCCTGGCCCTATTACAGAGACCCCGTTTGCGTTGCGTCTAATGGCGACCAATTTCTCGGATAAAAGTAATTCAAGGATCAAATATACATTCAATCTTGTTTGCCCCGTACTTTGTTCAAAACGTTCCATCGAAACCGTCCCGGAGGAACTTTCCAAGAATGACAAAGCTTCTCCTGCGGCTATACTGATGTTGATGTCTTTTTGCATTTTCATCCCTCCCATGATGTTGTTTATTGATCATGTTGCCTATGACCGCATCTGGATCTGTTGAAACATTGATTTTCTTTCTTCTTGGGTCATCAACTGGTCAATGACCGGATACAAAGCATATTCTTCTTTTTGGCTATGCATAGCCAGCAAATCCATCAAGACCTCTTCTTCACTATTCGAATCAGGCTCATCCCGGCAGACTTTTTGATGCAGCCTTTCCAGGGCTCCTTTAATCAGGGCATGGTTATGGCGCATGACAATGGTCGGTCCACGGTTTTTCATCCCTGTCTTATTTTCAAAAACAGGAAAAAGGATTTTATCCGCCCAAAGGATATGGCGCAGAAGACTGAACTTAAAGGTAAGAAAAAACCATTTGGCCGTTGCAAAATCCTGACGTTTAAGTGACTGAAATTTTTTAAAATACTTATCCAGCTCATCATGATCATGGCGCATAAATCCCAAAATATTATCTAGCGGCATCCTTGGCCCTCCTTTTAAATCATAATCGCATGCATATATGCGATTATGTTAAGAATACCCGACAAACGCAGAATGCTCAATGAGTAATACTTCGCAAAGATCTACGTAATTTTACTTAGGGTGTAATACCTTCTTAGGATTGATTGCGGGAGCAGGTTGTGAACCTGCAAGTCCAATAAGAAAGCCATCCAACGATGTAACTTGTTGAATGGCTTTAACTTGATACTGATTGCAGGGGCATTAAAGCGCCCTGTTCTTTTATTAGCTTATTTTGGGTGCAAGCCTCACCCAAAACTTGAGTTTTCTTTTTATTATCTCTTTCCCTGTGTCAAAGAATCTGGCGAATTGACGGATATAATACTTAAATTCCTCGAATGTCATGTCGGATTTCATTTCATTGAGCAAGGTAAAGGTAAGTCTGACCGATTTATCATCGCCTGGGATCATGTGATCAAAGGAAAAATAAAAGGGATCTTTAGGGTCTGTTAAATTGAGCTTTTTGCCGGTGTACTCACATACAAAACCATTGCGACGCACATGGCCCTCTATTCTTTTGACGGCATCCTTATGGATCTGCCTATTGTTCATGCAATCCGTAAAGTGCGCGCAACGGCGGCAATGCGGGGACTTGGGAGAAAAGGTCGGCCTGCCGCAGAGAACGCATTTTCTGATGTGTTTTTTGGAGAATTTGGAAGTGAATTTGGTCATTGACGCCTCCTTGAAGTTGGTTGCGAGACCGCTGCTTTAGAAAAAAATCAATATGTCGCGGCTTGCTCCACGGCCGCGCGGTACAGGCAATAGGCACAGCTGCTGCCGGATTCGGGTATATGCTCCGAGAGCAAACATTGATCAACATCTTCGATGACGCCGTCGATCCAGATGTCATTGCCTTGATATGGGATGAGAGACACATCAAAATCCAACCTCTGATTGAACGCTTCTCTATCTGTCAGACCATTGCAATAGAGAAAATACCCGGTTTCAGCGACCTTAAAACCATTCTTGCGAAAAAGCCATTGGTAGACCTCCATTTGCCTCTTGTAGCTCTCTTGCCAGGAGGCATCAATGGTGACTTCTGCTGCTTTGGCCGTGGCTTTGTAATCAACAATGATAAGCTCTTCTTGAGGATTGATCCAAACATCGTCCACGGCACCGGTGATTAACAAATTGCTGCCGGGACAAACATAACTGATGCCGCCCTTTAATGAATCACGCCAAAGATTTATCTGCGGGTGATTATAAGGGACTGCCTGAAGACCAGCAGCCTTCATCAAGGGATGCGCCTCTGCCTTGATCCTGTAGCCATCAAATTCTTTTTTTAATAGAATGTCTACCGCGGAATTCAGACTAAAAGGAAAATTAGAAGGCTGGATGATACCCAGACGCCTATCCAAATAAAAACATTTGGGACAATTGAGGAATAAATCGATCTTTGAACGGCTTATCCGGAATTTCTCCATTTGTGGAATATTCTAACATGCCTCTAAAAACTTGGGCCCATTAATTCAGTATTAGAAAAATCCCTGCCCCCTTAAACTGAAAAAGGACGCTGTCCATGAGAGACAATATCCTTTTTAGTTTAGTTACGGGAGCCAAATTTGAACTGGCGACTTCAAGGTTATGAACCTCGCAATCTTTCGGGCTACTATACCGACCACATGATTTCAAAAAATTTATAACAATTCTTGCCCCCGCATAATTATTCCATCAATTAACTCCAAGACCTTTCTCAAATCCCTTAAGGCAAGATAAACCATAGCCATTGGAACCTCTTTTTCCCTCTCTATAATCTCAAGGGCAGTAATGGCAGCCTGAAGCTTATTACGAATATCTGCTGAAACTTCGTTTAATGGTGGGTTTCGCTTTGTAGGCATAGCGACTCCATATTGGGGGGGGGAGATGTTATTTACTACGGGGGTGAAGTTATTATATCCATTTTAAATATTTTAGCCACTGATTTCTCTAAGTAGAGAGACCTGCGCTTTAAATATTTCTCCCGTTGAACTGGCAGACCTATCATTTTCGAGTTGGAATATTTCTATTTCAAAGTCAATCCCATAGTCATGGGATTGTGGTCTAATGGCCCAATGCTCTGGGAAATATTTAACAAATTCATGAGTTGCAGACATGTTTTCTTATCCTTTGGCTTCTTCCTTCTTGTAATGATCCAAAAGCTTTTGCTGATCCTCTGGGAGATTAAAAGTAATATTTGAATTCTCTATTTTTATGTGGATGTTAATCCCTTTAGACTCTTCTTTCTTCTCAAAAAGCTTTTGAATAAGTAGCGTGATCGCATTTGCAGAGACTGTTCCCCCTATAGTGATAAACAACATGGCAACCGCATCAGCAGGCGAAATAGAATTCCAAATTTCCAAAGTTACGGCCACCCCATGCTCTGCAAACTCATCTTTGGCATCAAAGATTTTCCTCATTAATGCTCCGGACTTCCCTTCACATCTTAACGAAATTTGTCCATTCGTTTTATTCTTCATGAGCCCTGCCCTGATTTGATCCATCGTATACTGCCTGAGTTGCAGACGAAATGTCTATTTGAATATAAAACCAGCCAAAATTTGACTCATTTGGCACTCAATTCTTGAGGTTCTCCTATTGGAAACTTTTAACTTAAAACTCAAAGAGAAATAAGAATTATTTCAATTCTACGCCAGCATCTGCAAAAGACTTTTCAATATTCTTTAGCACTTCGTCATGGGCAGGATGATGTCCATCAATAGTAGTTGTCACTTTTAATATTTGCCATGCCTGCTTTAAATACTCACCAACAATGGGATTATTATGATTACTTAAACAAACTGCTAAACCGTAATATGAAAATGGGAAATTAGGGTACAAATCTATTACTTTTTTATACCTCGCTATTGAAGCATCATCACATTTAAATGTAACCTGATGAGTCAACTTATTCGTATTAAGAGCGTCTTGCATTATCAGTGATATAGGCGTGGTCAAAATAATAACCCCCGTATTATCATTGGTGGAACCATTAACGCCAAGAGTTGAAACATAGGCATATTTTTTTATATCTGATACAGCACTTTCAAGATTGTTTAATTGAAAAGCTAATTTTGAAAGAGCCTCCGACTCTGTCCCTGTAAATCTTCCAAGAGCGATGGTTTTAAAGGGAGCCAATTGTGTTTCGAGCCCTTGAATTTCAAAATTCTTTGCTTGTAAGTCTCCCTCCAATTCCTGTATTCTTTTCTGCAAATTAGGAATTTGAAAAATATAAGGAATTACAGCCACAATAACTAAGGAGATTCCAGCAACGATTGCCGCTTGTACAGATGCTTTTTTATACCAAGGCTGCTCCGTCATATTTGTTTCCCCCAAAACTCCGCAGGAAAGATATTGATGGACTTTACCACTTCTCTTTTTACATTGATTTTTGAATACGGTATCAAAAGGCCTTTAAACGTCTCATCAGGCGTTGGGCCTTCCCGGGGGCCCACCCAAGAGGTAATAACACTATATAAACATTTATACAGCTAATGCAGACCTTTTGAAACTCGACTCCGACCGATTTTCTCTACGGCCACCTCCGCCTCTTCAATTGCCGGCTCGATTTATTTCAGCTTCAATATAATCTGTGGGCTCCTCAAAATTATAGTATTTCCATTTATCAATTCTTCTAATTTGAGTAACCTTCAATGTTTTTTGTATGAAACTACTGAAACCATTTGAAATCCTCGCATGCATAGATAACTTATGAAGATTCATTCTCTTTAATTCTTCCACGAGTAAATCCAACATGGCTTTCAATCCGCCTTTACGTCGATAGATTGGAAGAATAGCTACGCTTTCAATATAAAATCTCGAACCATCCTCACAGATTAATGGATCATCGTCTTCTAAATCTTTCTTGGCTTCATTATGAGGGACCGCTATAAGATACCCCATCGACCTGCCATTGACTTTCAATATAATTCGAATATTCCTTACATTTTTCAATAGTTCACTAAAATATTCCTTCGCCTCACTATGCTCCCATCCTTCTGGAAAAGAATCCCGATCTATTTTAACGATGTCGGAAATTAAATTTTGATCAATGTCATGTAGAAGCTCCATTCCAAACATTAAGAATTCTCTTTCGGATTTGAATCCTCTTTTGTAGGTAAAATACTAATAAAATGCTTTTCTTCATCGTGATACATCTTGTACGTGCATATTGCTTCATATGTAAGCGAACGCAAAATAATATAAAATAATAATGCAAGTCCTACCCAAAAACCTACCCAGCCTCTTAATCCCACACAAATCAATAATATTAATCCAAAAAACATGGCCACACTAATATTGGCGTATGCTTCGTATGGATAATAAAAGTCGTCTTCGACAAAATGTTTGTACATCTCCATACTTTTGTCTTGAGAAAAGAGCACTTTAAATTTTCTCTCCGCACACATATCGTATTTATCCCCATCTTTTGCTTCAACTATAGGGTCAATAAAACAATCAAAGAAGCAATGTTGAACACCATCAAGCATTGTGCCTAACAAGGTAGAGACTGCATAACCAAACAATATCAAAATAACTAAGTAATCTTTATTCAAAAGCAAATGAATAATATCTGCTCTGATGGTACTACGCAAAAACATTAAAATTTCTACCAAAAACAATAATCCAGGGAAAGTATGCGATAACAGATAACTATACATTTCTTTTAAATCGAATTTCATGGCTTCCCCCTACAGAAAAATTTCATTCCTAAAGTTGCTCCTAAATTGCCACTATTTTTCCAATTTTACCCCTAGCCAGTGGGCGCCTTCATTATTAGCTCACTCTTTTCGAAAGAAACTGTAAATACTTTCTTAAATCTTCTTTCAGAGATTCGCTATCCTTTAAAAGACCTCGCATATTTTTAACCATCTTTGACAAATTTTCTGATTCATCTATTTGGTTATTTAATTTAATGCGAATATCTTCAAATTCTCTTTTAGATACATCATCGACCGGGTATCCATATAGTTGACAATCCTGTTTCTTAATTTGAAATCCTTTTTGTTTGATGCTATTGATTCGAGTCTCCAGGCTTTCTTTTCGAAAAATTAAAGAATAGAAATTAATCTGTTCCATCGCTCCATCATAATTCTCGCTTGAAAATAACCTCCAATTTGAATTTCGACCATCGGAATTACTCGGAGCAGGATTCCCAGGATATTTATGTTGCCATAGTGGGCACAATTGACCCGAAATCTTATTCTCTAATTCTCCAATATTCTGACTGTAATCATAAAACGTACTTCTTAAGTACCCGTCAAATATTTCGATTTGTCTTAGCAAATCAGATGGGAGGGAATAAATTAAGTATGGACGCTGCGCTTTAATTCTTAACCAAGGCCAAAAATCATCCGTAAGCCCTTCTCTCTTGGGCAAGCTTAACTCGTCCAATAAGTTCTGGATGTTTTCAATATCTCTTAAAAGAGGAGTACAAATTATATCTATAATCTCACGATCAGCATGAGCCTCGGCTTGTAGTTTGGAATCCTTAAACATACTATAAGTTAAGAAGGCCATCCAAGCTGTAGCTATAGCGCCCACGGCTGTAGCTATAGCGCCCACGGCATTCCAATCAATCGAACCAAATGTTCTAACAATTAACTTTATTGTCTCCCCAAAGAAAGAAATGACAATGTGTGGAAGCATTTTAAATTCCATAATAACCTTCTATTAAATTGCCACTATTTTGCCACTATTTTCCGTTTAAGGGAAGGATTTTAGGGCAAGTAGGCAAAACTGAATGGGAATTGACAAAAAGTGGCCTGAAGGCAGGAATTGTCGTAACTATAAAAGAAAAGAGACGTTACGTGAGTAACGCCTCTCTCTTCTATTGGTTGCGGGGGCAGGATTTGAACCTGCGACCCCCAGGTTATGAGCCTGGTGAGCTACCGGGCTGCTCCACCCCGCGATATCTTCTCAACCGTTCATTCACAACGCCGCTGTTGAATTCATCTAATGCGTTCCACAGGGCCTGTGCCGCGCCTGCCTTGCTTTTCTAAGGCCAGCGGCCTCCGCCCCGCGATATCGTGCATGTCCGGATTCCCACTTGCGCGGGAATGACATTACTCTGCTTTTACTGCTTCGACTGCACCGGGATAATCTTGTAAACCGTCTCCCCCGGCCTTATCAGACCCATGGTTTCCCGGCCTACTTTTTCCACATACTCCGGATTGGTCTGCAGCAGGTGCCGCTCTTCTTCAAACTTTTTGTTCTGCTTCTCCAGCGCCGAAATCCTGTGTTCGTACTCGCGGTCTTTGCGCTTCAGGCCCTGCAACGTAAAATATGACGGCAAAAAAAGCGCCAGGATAATGACCGTCAGGATAAATAATGAAAGAGCGTTTTTTAGCATGTCTGGATCCCCGATTGAAACATTCGGGAATGACAGGGTTTTATTTAATAAATCTTGGAGAAATTCCGGCCTGCATAAACGGCCCTTTTCCCTAATTCTTCTTCAATGCGCAATAATTCGTTATATTTGGCAATACGGTCGGTGCGCGACAAGGAACCTGTCTTGATCTGCCCGATGCCCGTGGCCACCACCAAATGCGCAATCGTGGTGTCCTCGGTCTCGCCGGAACGGTGCGACATGATGGCATGGAACTTATTCTTCTTGGCCAATTGAACGGTGTCCAGGGTCTCGGACAAAGAACCGATCTGATTGACCTTGATCAAAATGGCATTGGCGCATTTTTCATCAATGCCCCGCTGCAGATACTTTTTGTTGGTCACAAACAAATCATCACCGACGATCTGGATCTTATCGCCTAAACGCCCGGTCATGGCCTTAAACCCTGACCAGTCGTTTTCCGCCAGGCCGTCTTCAATGGAAACAACCGGATACTTGGAAACCATGGCGGCATAGGCCTCGATCATGTCGCCCGATGAGGCTTTCCTGCCGTTGTAATCATACTGGCCGTTCTCATAAAATGATGTTGATGCCGGGTCCAAGGCGATAAACACATCCTTGCCCGGTTTGTAGCCGGCCCCTTCAATGGCCGCGATAATGATCTCCAGCCCTTCTTCATTGCTGCCCAAATTCGGCGCGAAACCGCCTTCATCACCGACGGAGGTTGCCAGACCCTTGTCATGCAGGATCTTTTTTAAGGTATGAAAAACTTCGCAGGCCGTCTGCAGCGCTTTGGAAAAAGTCGGTGCGCCAGCCGGAAAGATCATGAATTCCTGGATGTCCAGGTTATTGTCCGCGTGCATACCGCCGTTGATGATGTTCATCATGGGCACCGGCAAAATGTTGGCTTTGGCCCCGCCGATATACCTATATAGAGGAAGGCCCTTTTCATCGGCCGCAGCTTTGGCCACGGCCATGGACACGCCTAAAACCGCATTGGCCCCTAATTTGCTCTTATTTTCCGTCCCGTCCAACCCAATGACCAGCTTATCAATCGCCCTGAAATCAGCGTCCTTGCCCTTAACAGCCTTGGCAATGACCGTATTGACATTGTTAACGGCCTTTAAAACCCCTTTGCCGCCGAATCTCGCCTTGTCCCCGTCGCGCAGCTCAATGGCTTCATTTTCACCGGTGGACGCGCCTGATGGCACGGCCGCACGGCCAAAAGCCCCCGAACTCAAAACAACATCAACCTCAACAGTGGGATTGCCGCGGGAATCAATGATCTCACGCGCTTTGACGGATTTGATCTTTGCCATACGCACCTGCCATTTCTATAAAAATGTATTTTATGAAAAAAATAACTTAACATAGTTTACTCCCCCCGTCAAGTATAACCCGTTACGGATACCAAGAAACAGGGAATCTGTATTACCAAAAAGCCCGGCCCGACAGCCTCTTGCCGGCCTTGACAGCCCACAAAGATATGGCATACTTAAACTAGACTGTTTTTGGCAAAACCAGCGAAAGCTGGTGACGCAAAGGATCGGGCCTAAACCCCGCCTAAAACGCGGGGCACGGTAGTCGAGCTGCTGACGGTGATCTATATTCATTTTATGACCCGAATGCTTCTCGCACCTTTGTGAGAGACAATCGGGTTTTTTATTGCGGCGGCAATGGAACCTAAGTACAATTAAAAAGGACTTATGACTTTGAAAACCGGCAAATTTTGGGGCACGCGAGGCGGTTTTACACTCGTGGAAGTGCTGGTGACCTTGGGGCTCGTGGTGATTTTTTTGCCCGTAGCAGGAGCCATCCTCACCAACAGCCAGATGGCGGCCTCCCTTTCGAAGCATAAAACCGAGGCCACTTATGCCGCCCAGCAGATCATCGAGGCCCAGCGCCAGGACCCGTTTGTCGTTCTGAGCTCCGGGCATTCACAGGTGACGGGCCCCTCTTGGGTGATCCTGGACACCAAAGGCAATTATAATAATTCCAATACCGGCGTTTGTAGCACCTATAACACCAATAACACTGTTTTCTGCGGCCAGGCGGTCGTGACCATAACACCCGCGGTTTATACCAGCACCTCCGGCACCAAAACGACCAGCACCACCGTCGACCATGTAGCGGTCCAGATCTACTGGAACGAGAACCGGTTTATACATCCCAGCGTAACCTATGCCACGGATATAGCTAATGACCCGATGCTGAATTGAACCTATGGGCAAAACTATGAACAACAAGGCTTTTACTCTCCTGGAACTGCTGATGGCGGTCGGTGTCTCCGTGCTTTTGCTCACCGGGGTTTACGGTTTTTTTATTGTCTCCAACCAGACTTATTCCGCAGGCGTCTCCGGAGAAAATCTCCAGGACGCAGCCAATACGATCCTTGGCAGGATCACGGAAGGAGATACGGAATCAGGCAACATTTACCGTTTAAGCACAGGCGTTTCTTTTATGGTCCCCAACGGTGTAGGAACGGCCTTGTATACGTGCGGAGGCTTGGCGCAAACAACTCCCTGCAACGCCACCTATCCTTACAGCGAAATCTACTATTGCCAGGACAGTCCCTGCACACCTACTGATTCCACCGCCCGGTGGTATTATTTAAACGGCGCCGGAACTTCCATCATGTATCACTATCCCGGCGAGCCTAACAATCAGGACATAACCCTTTACACGGCCCCCAGCGGCTCAACCTTATCCTTGCTGTTTTCTCCGGCCCAGGTGGGCAATCCGGCACAGGCCTCGACGAAGGTCGTTGAAATCAATGTGGATTTGACACAGAACGTATCGAACAGCATAACGAACAGCCGCCTGAAAGCCAGCGGCGACGCGTTGACCTATGTGCTTATGAGGAACCACCCATGAGACGCCTTCGACAAAATAATGCGTTTGCGTTTACCTTTGCCCTGATATTCCTGGCGATGATCATTGCATTCCTGACGGTCTTTGTTTTTGCGGTCGTCAACGGGATCTCCGAGGCCAACCGCCTTGATGAGTCGAAGAAGGCATATTATACGGCCGAGGCGGGGCTTGCCGACGCGTACGAACGCATCGTGAACGCCGGTTTTGCCACTTTCGCCTCCAGCACCTGTTCCAATTCCAACATTCCGTCCACCTGCACCACCCCTTTTGTCCCTTCATCAACAACGGACAACGGCGTATACGCGGTGGGGAGCGTCAACGGCAGTTATACGGTTTCCCTCGTCTATTCAGGTTCGCCGCGGACCAATTATGTGATCACTTCTCAAGGCACCTACGGCAACGTCACAAGGACCTTGCAGTTGAAAATGATCGCCGCTTCGTTTTCGCGGTATGCCTACTGGAGCCAGACTGAAGTCAACCCCCAACTGGGAAAATTGTGGTGGATTTCAGGCATGCTGACCACCGGGCCCGTGCAAACCAACGGTTCGTTCAACATTTTCGGCAACCCGGTATTTAACGGCGCGGTGGCGGAGGTCGGTTCTTCGCCTGACTATTACTACGGGACGGGCACTGACCCCACTTCCTCAACAAAAAGCGACCCCAGCTATATTTTTCCGGACGGCCTGACCAACAATGCTCCTGCCATCAATCTGCCGCCGACATCCACGCTTGCCAACTTTAAAACAGGGGCCACCAACGGCGGGTTGACCCTGACGGGTGCCAGCACCGTGACCTTTAATTCCAACGGGACCATCAACGTCACGGGCAAGGTTGTCAATTCCAGTTGCCAGACCACGGCCAACTATAACAACACAACCATGAACATCCCCGCGAGCGGGGTCGTCTACGTGCAAAGCACTAAAACCATTTCCGCCTGCAAATCTTCTTCGTCCGACGGCAATGTCACCGTGCAAGGCACCGTCAACGGGCAGTTGACCGTGGCCGCGGACCAGAACGTCTATATCTCGGGCAATGTGCAGTACAACAGCAATCCCACCACCAACCCCTCGAGCACGGACATGGTGGGGCTGGTGGCTTACAACAATGTCACCGTAATCGAAGCCGACGCGCCCGCCCAACTGGCCGTTCAAGGGGTCATTGTCGCCCTGGGAGGCTCATTTGACGTGGACCAATATTCGAAAAACCCCGACCCGACCGGCAATTCATCGGCACCGGACGGCGCTAACATGTACCAATTCGGCAGTTTGGTCAATTACGCGAGCGGATGCACCGGCATTGTCAACTCCAGCGGGCAATTGATCGACGGATGGAACCAGATCCAGTCTTACGACACCCGGCTGGCCACGCTCGCCCCGCCGAGCTTTCCGCCGCTGGTCAACAGTGCGGGCCAGGGTGTTTATGTTAAATTAAGCATTACGGAATGCTTCTCAGGAACTTGCGGGTAAATACCTATGAAAAAGAAAAATACAGTAATTAAATGGCTGTTGGGCGCGTTAATCCTATTGACGGCTGCCGGCTTCGGCCTTTTTCAAACTTCAAAGTACATGGCCTCCGTAGAGATGGCAACCAATGCTTCTTTGCCCGGGGCATCCGCCTTGAGCTCGACAGGCGTCGGAGGCCAAAACGGTTTCTTTCAATCCCTGTTGAATTTCCTGGGGCTGGGAGGCCCCAACTCCCTGTTCGGCCGGTTTTTCCAGGGGAATAATGCCTCCACCCCCAACACACCAAACAATGGGTCACCACAAAACCCGAATTCACCGGCCGCCAATATTTCACAGAGCAATAATTCAGGGAACTCCTCAGGCAATAATCCGGAAAACGGTCCGGGGAACAACTCAAATAATTCCTCTCAAGGCAACGCAGGGCAAGGGCCTGGAAATATGACAGGCAACAGTCCTGACAATAACACTTCCCCAACCAATACACAAAACAATCCCGGAGGGAATTCGGGAAATAGCAATCTTGGCGACAATTCAGGAGGCAATTCGGGCGATAACTCGGGGGACAATTCGGGCGGCAATTCGGGCAACGGCTCGGGCGATAACTCGGGGGATAATTCCGGGAGCGGCTCGGGCAGCAATACGGGAGGCTCTTCAGGAGGCAACTCGGGCGGTAACTCGGGCGGTAACTCGGGTGGCAACTCGGGAAGCGGCTCCGGGAACAACTCAGGAAACAATAGCGGTGTGGAATATTGCGTTCCGGGCTGTTACCCGGGATGCATCCCCGGATGTGACCCGACATGCACGCCCCCATCATGCCAATTAGGCAACGTGGACCAGGGCAGCCTCCCTACGGCAAATCCCATCCCTACCACCACCGGCGTCGGGCAGGTGATCGCGCAACAGGACCTGCAAATCCAATTGCTTACCGAACTGCTGGCAGAATACCAAACGCTGACCGGCCAAGTGATGCAAGCGGCCCAGGCCACCAAATATCAAACGGTTGACTCCAATAATATTACACCAACCGACTCGACGCCGGCATCCGCCGATATAGTGACGAAAATCCAATCGGGGCAATTGATCCAACATTAATTTTTTTAGTTTATAAAAATTTCTGTGCTATACTGATAAACCTTTGATCATCAATCATAAGGCATTCTCAAGGACAGAGTTATGATGAAAAGCCGATTTGTTAAATTTATCCGTGTCTACTGGAAAGGCATCCTGCTCTATGCCGTTTGCGCGGGGCTTGTGACCTTTCTGTTGATCTTTCTCTATTACGGCGGCACCAGCTTTTTAGGGATGGAAGGCTTCTACCGCAAAAATATGATGGCCCAGATGGGCATCTACATGCTGGTCTTTTTGTTCGTCGGCATCGTACAAGCCTTTTTTTCCGCCTACATTTATATGTATTTCATGATGGGCGGCGGCATGAGTAAAATGCTCAGCAAGGACAGCGCTGAAAAAGGCAAGACGGACGTCCGCTGGGATGATGTCATCGGCCTGGAAAGCGCCAAGCGCGATGCCTGGGAAGTGGTGCAGTTCATCAAGGATTCCAATAAAGTCAAGGCCATGGGCGGCACCATGATCAAAGGCATCCTCATGGTCGGGCCCCCGGGCTGCGGCAAAACCTACCTGGCCAAGGCCATCGCTTATGAATGCAAACTGCCCTTCCTGTCAGCCGTGGGCAGCGAATTCGTCGCCATTTTCGTGGGCATGGGTGCTGCGCGCATCAAGTCCCTGTTTAAAAAGGCCCGGCAGCTGGCCGCCGTGGAAGGCGGTTGCCTGATCTTTATCGATGAGATCGACGCCTTTGCCACCCCCCGCGTCGAGGAAACCACCGGATTCGGCGGGGGCATGTCGCACAATGCGGCCATCAACCAGTTCTTGACCGAATTAGACGGCTTAAGAAGACGCGAAAACAACATCGTGATCATTGCCGCCACCAATATGCCCCCGGAAAAACTGGACCCGGCCATCATGCGCTCGGGCCGTTTCGACCGCAAGATCACGGTGGAAAAACCCACGGCCCGTGAACGCGAAGAACTAATCCGTTATTATCTTAAAAAAATCGCCTGTGACCCTGCCATCGACGTGGCCTTGATCGCGGAGAAGGCCCAATGGTTCTCCCCGGCGGACATCCATAACATGGTGCGCGAGGCGAGTGTGCTGGCCATGAGGGAACGGCGCTCCACAACCACCCAGGACGACCTCTTGAAGGCGATGAACGATGTCATGGCCAACATCGAAAAAACCGGCGAGGAGAAGATCCTTTCCAATAAGGTCAATGTCAAATGGGATGAGGTCATCGGCATGACCAGCGCCAAGGAAGAGGCCTGGGAGCTGGTGGACCTTTTAAAGGACCGCAACCGCGTCAAAAGTGTCGGCGGCAAGATCGTCAAAGGCATCCTGTTGCTGGGCCCGCCCGGCTGCGGCAAAACATATTTGGCCAAGGCCATGGCCACGGAATCAGGCTTTCCATTTGTCTCGGCCATGGGCTCTGACCTGGTCGGCGTTTTTGTGGGTGAAGGCGCCAAAAAGATGAAAAGCATATTCAAGGAAGCGCGCCAGCTGGCCCGCGCCGAAGGCGGATGCATCATCTTCTTCGATGAGATCGACAGCTTCGCCACCCACCGCGTCGAGGAACGCGGCTACGGCGGAGGCATATCCCATAACGCCACCATCAACCAGTTCCTGACGGAATTGGACGGCCTGCGCCAGCAGGAAAACAACATCGTGATCATTGCCGCCACCAACGTTTCGGAAGACAAGCTGGATCCTGCCGTATTGCGCGCCGGGCGCATCGAACGCAAAATCTACGTCAATCTCCCCAACCTGAAGGAACGTATCGACCTTTTCAAATTTTATTTGAGCAAGGTCAAGACCGATGCAAGCGTCAATTCCGACATGCTTGGACGCAAGACGCTGTGGTTTTCTCCTTCGGACATCGACAGCATGATCCGCGAGGCGGGCCTCATTGCCCTGCGCGACAAACGCGACTATGTCAACAACAAAGACCTTTCCGCCGCCTATGACCGCATCCTTTACGGCGCCAAATCCAATACCATCTTAAGCGACGCGGAAAAAGAATGGGTAGCGTATCACGAATCCGGCCATGCCATCATCGGTTACATGCTGCATCCCACCGACGATGTCATCAAAGCCACCATTATTCCCCGTAAAGGGGCGCTGGGTTTTGTCGCACCCCGGCCGCGCGAAGAGGTGCATATCCAGAAAAAGGAATGGTTCCTGGCGCAAATCAAGGTGGTGCTTGCCTCCTATGCCGCCGAGACCATAAAATACGGCACCACCGGCTCCGGCGTCGGGGGGGATTTCCAGACCGCCATGTGGTTTGCCCACAGCATGGTGTGGAAATACGGCATGGGCAAATCCGGCCGCCTGGGCAACTGGGACAATCTGGTGATGGCCTACGGCCAGACATTTATTTCGGAAAAAACCAAGGAAGTCTTGAACGACGACGTGCAGTCCATCCTGCAGGAATGTTTGACCGAAGTCACCGGCATTTTGACCCAAAACCGTCAACTACTGGACTCTTTCGCCCAGGAACTTTTGTCCAAAGGCGAATTGGAATATGATGAAATCGAAGCCATCTTTCAAAAATTCGGGATCAAACCGTCCTCGCGCCCGCCGATCCTGGCGACTCCTTAAAGTTCTATTGGTTTGCGTGCTGCCTGTATGCATGGCCTTGGGCCTTGCGGGCTGCGCCAAGAAGGCCGCCCCGGCGAGGAAGACCCCCACCGAGCTGCAGAAGACCTTTGAAATGAAGTGCCGCAAGGATTACGGGCTTAATGTCATCACCCGTATCGCCGGCAGGACGTTCTGGATCTACGTGCCTACGGACAAACCTCTTTTTGATTTCGCGGCCGAAACCCCCACCCCTCCGGACCCTTTACAAAAACCGGCCAAATATGACCTGCTGTACATCAAGGGTTCCTTTAAAGATGACGCTTTTCATTTCCAATACGACGTCATTCCGAAAATCAAAGGGGATTTGTCCAACGACGGCATCCGCAATGAAGGCACGGATTACTTCAATAAAATTTATAACGACATATTCACCGCCATCACCGAAACCATGCTGGACCCCCAAATCCCCATATCTTTCGTGGTGGTCGCCATCACCGACATTAAAAAAGGCCTTGAGGCCCGCTACACGTTCTACCTGGAAGACTACCGCAGGGCCTCGGTGGAAGGCATCCCCTACGATGAATTCACCAAGCGCGTCCTGCAGGAATCCAAAGGCAGCACGAAATTCATCGGCGATGAGATCGGCCAGCACCTGCCGTACAACGATATCCGGATGCCTGATTTCCTGGCCAAGCAGATCGTCAACCGCATCCGCTTTAAATTCACCCAAAGCGATTTTCCACCCCAGCAGAATTATGAGGAATCCATCCTCAATATCATTGCCGACACCCTGGGCTATTATAATTTTAGTGCCTTCAAGACCGTGCACACGGACAATATCAGGACCAAGAAAAAGATGATCTTCACCCCGCAGGAACTGGACGCCTTCGGCGAGGACAAGTCCAAGAAGGCACAGAAGAAAAACGGCAAGCTCATCCACATCATCTTCGAGAACGGCCAGGCCACGATCAAGGACCAGTAGCTCGCGCGGCGGGTCCTGACTCGTATTTATAAGGGATAAATTTATTCTTCTCGCTCCGCGGTCGATTTTTTAACGCTGCCGGTCCTCGCTCACTCGGTGGCCAAACAACTCACTTTGAAGTTCTCTGGAACTTCAAAGCTCGAACAAGTTTGGCCAGCCCAGATTCCCTGTTTTTTGCTCAGCAACAGGGATTTCGAGGGCGGAGGTTCGCTTCGGCTGCGTCGGCTCGGGCTTCCCTCGTTTGCTCGGCGTGCGGCAGCTAAAATCGACAGCGTCGCTTCGAAGAACAAATTTATCCCTTATATAATAAGTCCACGCGCTAAAAGTTTTTGGAAATAATTTTCGAACACCACTGTGGCCCCGCCCGTCTTCGCCGCCGATTCAGAAACACAGCCTCCGAAGGAGGCGTCGTGTTTTTAGAAATCCAGAAAAGGCTGGCGGATTAAGCCGACCGCAGCCGAAAAAATTCGTTTCCAAAAACGTCACGCACGAGCAGTGATTATCCCGTTATAATGACCCGCCGGCCTTCGATCTTTAATTTGCCGCGGACAAAGAGGTCGATGGCTTGGGGAAAAATGCGGTGCTCGGCTTGATGGACCTTCTCTTCGAGGGATTCCAGGCTGTCTTCGGGGGCGATGGCCACCGCCTCCTGCAGGATGATGGGGCCGTCATCTGCAGCTTCGACCACAAAATGCACGGTGGGGCCGGTGACCTTGACGCCATGTTCAAAGGCGTCCCTGATGGCGTGCATCCCTTTAAAAGCAGGGAGCAGCGACGGATGGATGTTCAGGATCCTGTGAGGATACTGCTGGATAAAATAAATGCTGACCAGGCGCATATAGCCGGCCAGAACGACAAAATCCACGCCGAATCCCTGCAGGCGTTCGACCACACAGCGGTCAAATGATTCGCGGTCCGGAAAATCTTTGGGGTTGATGTGCAGGGCGGCGATCCCGGCCTGTTGGGCGCGCTTAAGGGCGTATGCGTCTTTTTTATCGGAAATAACAGCCTTTAATTGGGCCTTTATTTTCCCTGCCTTCACCGCGTCGATGATGGCCTGCAAATTGCCCCCGTGACCGGAAGCCAGAACGGCGAAATTCATGCTGCCTTTCCCCCTTCCAAATAATTCCACTAAGCTTTACCACTGAGTCGATGTGCCGCTTTCCTTAATTTTTATCGTTGGAAGCGCCGTTCATTTCCCCTCAATAAACCGATCAAACCTATCACCATGAATATACCACCAACGGCGATCAAAATCCAAAGGCGCGGGACATACCAGGACAAAAAGGAACTGACCATCATGGCCAGCAAAAAGGCCAGGTAGACGACGAATTCCAGGGCCGCGAACACTTTTCCGGACATCTCCATGGCGCAAATCTTGTTGATGACGGCAAAAGGCGCCACCATGTCCGGGCCGATCACAAGGCCCAAAATAAATGACAAGCCAAGGCCCGCAAGCCTGTCATGGGTGGCATTGACGACGGAAACAAAGGCGACGATCAAGGCCCCTCCCAATATCAGCGACCAGAAAATAACTTTATAGGAGGCGATCTTTTTCCCCCACCGGCCATAGGCCAGGCTTCCCAGAAACGAACCCGCCACCAGGGACACGGCCAGAAACCCAAGGTCACGGGTCACGCTGTGGAAGGCCTGCTGGATAAATACGATAATGACGACGTAAATGGCCCCGACGGCCGCGAGCAATATGGCCGTCATCCAGAACATGAACCTTATTTCGTGCTGGGAGCGGATGTAACGGATGCCGTCGGCGATCTCATGCCACACGCTTTTTTGCGTCCGGAATATTTCTTTGGTATCGGCAATGATCCTTTGCCTGTCAGGGAGCCTGTAGTGCAGAGCCGTGATCGTCGTGACCAGGGCCGCAGAGATGACATAACACGCCCCGTCCCAGCAAAATCCCGCAAAAAACCCGGAGCCCTCGACGATCCAGCTGCCTAAAAGCACCCCCAGGCCGCCTGCGATCATGCCTGTGATGGTGGAAAGGGAATTGGCAATATGCAGGTCGTCCTCGTGGACGATCTCGGGAATAAAGGACAATTTGGCCGGTATATAAAAACGGCCCAGGGAAGAAATCACAAATACCACCGCATACATCGGCCAGATTACGGCCAAGCGGATCAGGTAAAAAGCCGCCACGAACACCAAGACACCCTGGATGAAATAAGAGCAAAAAAGGACGGTGCGCCTGTCCCAGCGGTCGATATAAACGCCGGCGATGGGACCGATGATAAACGCGGGGATAAGCGCAAAAAGGAACACGATGGACATGGCCATGACCGACCCGGGATAAAGGGCCGTGATCAGGCCCACCAGGGCCATCTGAAAAACCCTGTCGCCGAACTGGGTGATCAACTGCGCGAACCAGAATCGGGAAAAATCCCTGCTTTTTTTGTCACTGATGAATTGCCACATATTTAGAAGCAAAGTCCCTTTGAAAAACCGTCACGTTATTCAGGCCTAAGAGTTTCTTATAGGCCATGACCGCAGCAGCCCGGTTGTGTTGGACTTCATATAATGAACCCAAATTAAACCAGGCGTCCGTTTGCTTAGGGTTTAAAGCAGCACTTTTCTGAAACGCATCAATGGCCTGGGGCACATGGCCGTACTTGGCATAATAAATCCCGATGGCCAGCCACCCGCGGCTGTCAAAAGTCTTACCCTCTTTAAGCTGCCGCCGGATATGCGTCATGGTCAGCGCCGCCTCGCGGTCCACCAGGGCCTTGTTCTTGCCCGGGGGAAGTGCCATATATTGGGCCAGTCCCTCGACCCATCGGCGCTGTTGGCATAACGCCGTGCCCAAAGCAATATGATATTGCGGATTAAAGGGCTCCGCGGCAACGGCCAGCCGGAAATGTTTTGCAGCGTCGGGAATGTCTCCCCTGAAAACACTCAGCATGCCCATGACCCCCTGGAGCCTGGGATTGTCCGGCTCAAATTTCAACGAACGCTTCACCATGGTGTACTCATTGGACGCATAAATGCTTTGCCCGACGGCGGTCAACCACAAAAATGCCAAAAACCCGGCCGCCAAAACTTTTAGGAGGACAGGCCTGATAAATCTCCTGGCGGCATTGAGATGATGCCCCCGGGCCGCAGCCATCACCATGCCTATAAAAACAGGGATACCGGCCTCATAAAGAAAATGCTCGGCCGTTGACACGCGGCCCGCCCCCACCCCGATCGAGGTCACCAATTGCGAGACCGGAAAAAGTTCCAGGGCGAACCACCACATCAAAAACAATACAAAGCCGGGAATACGCCGCCGGTAAACGGCCAGAAGGACCACGGCCGTGGCCCAAAAAACCAAGGTGAACAACGCCTGAGGTTGGAGAAGAGATGTCATGAACGGCAGGCACCGGTCAAAATGCAGGTCCACCGGTAATATAAACAAACGCAAGTCCGTGATCACGGATCGTAAAAATGTCACAAATCCCAACAGTAACACCATGGGCCGTCCGGCCTCATGGACGACGGTAATACCGAAATGGACCCTCAAAAACAGGTATCCGGCAATGGCGGCCCAGAACGGCCAAAGACAGGTCAATTTTTGAAGCCAGCCTTTCGTTTTATCCAGAGCTAAGAATCCCAGGATGACGAAGGGAAGCATGCCGGCGGACTCTTTGCACAATAACGCCCCCAAAAACGTGACCAGGACCAGCGGCAGGCAAAACCGCCTGCGGTTCTTATAAAATTCCAGAAACAGGATGAAGCTGATCAATTCAAAAAAAGCGCTCAATAGGATAGACCGTCCAGGGACATTACAAACCGCCTCCCATTGTACCGGATGGATGGCAAACAAAAGCCCTGTCCAAAAACCAAGCCAACTGCTGTCGGCAAGCCTACTCACCAAAAGAAAGACCAAAAGGGCATTGAGGACATGCAGGATGAGGTTATCGAGGTTATAAAAAAAAGAATTGAGCCTGAAGAAATGGTACTCCCCCATAAAACTGAGATTGACAAGGGGGCGGTAATACGACTGGTCGTGGAAATACCCTTCTTTGAAGATCACGGGTATGTCCTTGGTGGATTTAATGTCCGGGTTATCGACGATGGATGTGCGGTCATCCAGGATCCTGAACGGGGCGTGGAGCATGGAAGCGTAAGCGGTAAACCCCAGAACAATAATAATGGCGGCGCGTATAAGCATAGAAAAAGCCGACGAGAGGACTTGAACCTCCGGCCTGCTGTTTACGAAACAGCTGCTCTACCAAACTGAGCTACGTCGGCAAAAATTTAACCGGCGCCGATGATCCAGCCCGCCAGGAAAACCAGAAAACCGCCCGCGATGACTTGAAACCCGGCAGACAAGAATGGTGTGTCCATATAACGCCAGCGGATAAGGGCAATGATGTTCAACTCAACAACAACCACCGCCATGGCCACCGTCATCGCGAGATGAAAATCCCGGAACAAAAACGGCAGCGTATGCCCAAGACCGCCCACGGCTGTCATGATGCCGCAAACCCCGCCCCTGATCCACGGCGTGCCCCGACCGCTGATCTTGCCGTCGTCGGAGAGGGCCTCGGCAAATCCCATGCTGATGCCCGCACCCACGGACGCCGCAAGACCCACCTTGAACGCGTCCGCCGTATTACCCGTGGCAAATGCCGCGGCGAAAAGGGGTGCCAGCGTCGACACGGAGCCGTCCATCAAACCCGCCAGACCGGGCTGGACGATCCGCAGCACAAACTGCTGTCTCGCGACGTGTTCTTCTATATCCAATTCCCCATCGGCGGCTTGCTTTTCGTTGATCTGCTCGGCGACCTTCTCATGCCGCTGTTCTTCCTGGGCCAGGTCCCCCAAAAGCTGCCGGATGGCGGCATCCTTGCACTTCAGGACCGCGGCTTCATAAAACCTGCGGGCGCCCACCTCCATCAAAGCTGCCTGTTCCCGTGCTTTTTCCGGACGCAAGGAGCTCAACAGCATAGACGACGGCGGCACCCAAAAATCCTTGACATCATTCCTGCGGATAAGCGGTATATGTTCCCCGAATTTCTTTCGGTATAATTCAATAAGACGATGACGATGCCCTGATTCCTGGTCCGACATACGCTCAAAAAGTTCTGTTGTTGCCGGAAAATTTTTACGGAATTCCTGGGCAAAATCACGGTAAATGCGCCCGTCTTCCTCTTCAGCGGTTATAGCGATAGCCAATATCTGCGCTTCATTAAGATCAGAAAAACGCATAACACCCTCCGTTGAAAATGCTCCTTTTTGCTCAAGACAATCCGGAGATTTTACTATAAACCGTGGGCTTGCAGCAAGAGAATTACTGCTGAAACTCCCAGGCAATAAAAACCAAATATATACCAGCGGCCGCCTTCCAGCCAGCTGGAAAGCCATTTAAGCGCCGCCAAACCCGCAATGAAACTGAAGAACATGCCCGCGACACCGGGAAAGAACAATCCCATGGCCCCTGCCCCGTGCAAGGCCGCCCCATGCTGCGCCTTCAGCAGCCTTAAGGCCTCCCTTAAAACGACCGGTGGCGTCAGGATGACTGCCAGGGCAAAACTGAAATCTTCCACGTACTTTTTCTCCAGGCCAAGGATAAGCCCGGTGGAAATCGTCGCCCCTGAACGCGAAAATCCGCGGAAAGGAAGGCAAAGGCCCTGGATCAACCCGATCAAAACAGAAGACTTCAGGTTCATCGGACCGTATTTGGGGCCCTCTTGCTTGAGCCCCGTGCAAAGGATAAGGGCGCCCACCACGGCCAGACCGCCTGAGATGATCAACAGATTGCCGAAGATCATTTCCACGGCGGCATGAGGAACATTCTTCAAAAAGACCTTCTCAATGATGAATTTCAGCAACAAGCCCAGGATCCCCGTGGCGATGGTTGCAGCAATCAGGAACCGGGCCGATTCCCAAAACACCTGTTTTGTTCTAAAAAAATTTTCCTTCCATGAGTTCCAGAAATAGACCAGGACCGCGAACATGGTGCCGGTATGAAGCATGACCAAAACCAGCGTCATTTCAGGCGCCGTGGGATCAAGCCCCATGAACTTCTCCGCTATAATGACATGCGCGGAACTGGAGACCGGCAATAATTCCGTCAGCCCCTGGATGACGGCCAAGACCAGAATTTTAGGTATGGTAAGCATTGAATTTCACCTTTCGCAAATTAAAAAGCCTGGCCATATTCCCAGGGGTCAGAACGGCCTTTTTGAGCCCGTCTTTGTATATTTTACCGTCCTTCATCAGGATGACACGCTTTATTTCCGGGATGATATCGGAAAAGTTGTGCGTTACCAAAATGATGCTGATACCTGATTTCGCGATTTTCCTTAAAATATCCCTGAATTTATAAAAGGCGTGCAGGTCGAGGCTGTTGGACGGTTCATCCAGGATAAGCGCCTTGGGATCATGCACCAGGGCCCTGCCGATCAAAAAACGCCTGGCCTCACCGGAAGACATGTGGTTGACCGGCCTGTCCTGAAGATGCCCGATCTCCAAAAATTCAATGACCTGCCCGGCTCGTCTTTTCATCGCATCGGTCAAACGTTCCCTAAACAGGCCGATGCTGCTGAAAAATCCCGATAACACCATCTCCATGCCGGTGATGTCCCGGGTACAGGCGTATTGCAGGTCATTGGAAACAATGCCCAACAAAGAACGCAAGTCAAAAACATTCCAGCCGTCCTGTCCCCAGATCTTAAAAGAGCTTCCGGCGCGGGCCAGAGGATAATATTCCCTGGTGATGACCTTAATGAGAGAAGATTTGCCCGAGCCATTGGGGCCCAAAATGGCCGCATTCTCGCCCTCATAGATCTTCAGGGAAATGGAATCCAGGATCTTTTGATTTTTACCTCTCAGGACCGTGACATTCTCAAATTCTATTAACGGCACTCCGGTTTTAGACTTCATGACTTTTCACCGACGAGAATGACGATGGGATAAACCAGAAAGGTGTCCTTGCCGCGGCCCGTCGACACAAGGCCGGGCTTGTCGTTGTGCACCAGCCGGCGGATCCTGTCCGCGCAACCGGGCTTGGGAAACGAGGCGCTTAATTGGCTTTCCAGTTCTATTGCCAACTGATAGAACGCGGTCTTAATGAGGCGCAAGCCGGCAGAACGCATCATGTTCTTGAGTTGCGGCAATGATAAGGCCTTGACGTGGGAGTCATCCCGCAATTTTTCCAGTAAATTGTGCAGCCGCGAATGCGCCCGGGATTTTGTAAATACATCGATGACGGCTACCCTGCCTTTTGGGGCGGCCACCCTTTTCATTTCCTTTAAAACGCCAAGCGGCCTTAAGAAATGATGGACTGAGAATCTTGTCACCACGGCGGAAAATGAGGCGTCTGCAAAGGGCAGGCTGTAGACATCCCCTTGCTTAAAATCCATATTCGACAATTTCCCTTCCCGCCGCAACAGACGCGCCTGCTTGAGCATTTTGGGAACAAGATCGATGCCGGTGACATGTTTGGCTTTTTGGGCCATGGCGCAACTCATCATGCCCGGCCCGCAGGCGACGTCCAGCACGGTATCTTTTTTATTGATCCCCGCGGCCTTGATGATCAGATTGAACGCGGCCTGGTTGGAATGCGCGGGGACCTTCCTGGAAAAAGGGATTGCCTGCCGGGTGAATTGCTGCAGGATGCGCTTATTATGCTTCTCTTGTTTTTTGATTTCAGCGACCATAATCTTTGGAAATTATACTCTAATATTTCCAACTGTCACTCATTTTAGAAGGGAGGTCAAACCTTTGCCAAAACTTGCGGCTCTTGGGCGGCTTCATCCACGCCCAACAATTGGAAGGGACTTGAGATGGGAGTTATGTTGATGATGACCGGCTTAAAGCCTTCAAAGCCGCCCTGCTCCAATTGGTCCAGTTGGCCCGGATCAAAGCGCATTTTGATGGTCTTGCCGGTGCGTTTGACGGCGATTTGGTTGAGGTCAATACCGCCGGGGGCTTTGTTTATAGCTTGTCGCGGCGTTTGCAGCATGGCCCGATCAGATTCTAAAATCCTGATAGCTTCCCGGACTTCCGCTAAATTTGGATTAGGGTGGACAACTAAGGAGCCCTGATATGTTATTATGGATTCATTCATTCTTTTTTCCTGATCCAATAACCACTGCAGTCCCTGCTCATCCCCCAACTTCCCGAGCAATAAGGCTACTTTTGCAAAATGCGGCTGATAAAGCCGGGTATTATTGTAGGTGGAATTTTCCAATAACTCCCATAAAGTGCTCTTTAACTCCCGGCTATTGCTTTTTAATAGATCATCGAAAGATCTTTTCTGATCAATCACAGAGGAGTTGCGGGACAGAATAGTAATAATATTCTCCGACATGGAAGATTTATGATAGATGGATCTAAAAATTGCTATCAAAACCGCCAAAGACACGCCCCCTATGGCCGTCAATTCAAAAATCGTGCCGGGCCCCAACATCGCCGCATCCGGATCCATTTCTTTAGCTTCCCGCAGCGCTTGCATACTCGCCAATGGCGGGGCTTCTTTGTGGTTGACGGCGCTTGCTGACGCGGCCTTGGCGGGGCCGGTCAAACGATTAATGACCTTGTCCAACTCATCGAGACCGGTAGATTTATCTAAAATAAAGGCATCCTCCGGCTTTAATTTTCTTGCTTCAATCCTTGCCGCTAAAAGATCAGGGTCTGATGACCAAATAATTATAGGAATTTTGTTATGGGCCTTTTTGAGCGCAATGATCAAATCAATGCCGTCCATCTTCGGCATTGAGGTATCGGTTAAAACAAGATCAAAAGGCTTTTGGGAAGAAGCTGCCAATTTCTTTAAAGCATCCCTGCCGTCCACGGCCGTCACTACCGAATTTCCGTAGTCCATCAAAGAGTCTTTCACGGTTTCTCTCATAATTTGACTGTCATCCACCAATAAAATCCTTTTGGACGTTTTTTCAGAGGTCATGGCTTTGTCTTTAGTAACGCTGCTTATAAAATGCATCGGCATCCCGAAAGATATCGGTATCACATAAGCGCTGGCAAATATGAGCGTCGCGTCGATAGGGTAATGGTTCATAATAAACCCTAACAGGATCGAAAGCGATATAGGATAAACGCCCATAAAAAAGGTACCCCCAACAGGAATGCCCCAAATTAAAGAACCCACTTCTTGAAATTTTCTATTATCTTCTTTCAATCGGCCCAAAAAGCCGGTGATTGCACCCATGGTCCCGAATGTGAGCGCTTCGGCCCAATAAGGATGGCTGGAAGCCCATTGCCAAATCTCACTGATCATCGCCATATCGGTTTTAGTCATCCCAGCCGCCCATAATGGATGCTTACTTAAAAACCGGATGGCATCGCCCGTTTGCGCTGAAACCGCGGTCATTTTTAAATTCAACGGCATTAAAAGTGAACTTAAGCCAAGACTCCTATAGGCCTGTATCGACTTAATAGATTGGCCGGTGATCGCTGATACAGCTCGATCCGCCTCCCTTTGGGCGATTTCTGATTTGAGCATCGCCGCGTCTGGGTTTTGTTTACGAGTTCTCACTACATCACCAACCTTATATTTCTGCCCTCCCAAATCATCCCCCGCCACATAGCTTTTTCCAAATTGATCATACGCAGTGTATTCATAGACGGGCTTAAGACCCATATTGCCGATTTTGAAGGCACGCACCTCCACAATCCTTCTTTTCCCGTTCTTAATCCGATCCCCCGGTTTTATTGTAACTATTGAACCGGACATGGCGGAATCTCCGCCGGCTTTTCCATTTTTATCAAATTCGCCACCCCTAGGGACATACCACCTTTCTTGCTCTTCATCCCAGAAATATCCTTTCTTTGGGACAAACGTACCAAAAGGTGAATCTGGGCCTACTGTTATAGACGTCCCATCTCTAAAAAAAACGTCCGTATCCTTCTCTCTATAGACGGTATCGTGAACTCCCCCCTCTCTCGCCTCCACATCAACCACCTCATTCATGTGTCTGGCACGGAATTCATCGATTCTTTCTTTCGTTCGTCTCACCCAAAGCTCATCCATTTTATATTTAATTTCCTTTTCCTTCTGAGCTTTTTTAAGGGCCTTCTCCAGGTAACCCTTTGCTCCTAAACCCATAGCACCAATTGTACCAGCTGCAACAATTGCTATAGTTAAACTTATCATCGCCCCATCACTTCTAACGGCAGATGTCTGGCCGTCTGTAGACACATGATCCGGTTCAAGCTTA
>JAGWKL010000010.1 GCA_028865345.1 Candidatus Omnitrophota bacterium
CTTCGGCCTGGGCCGGCCAAATCCAGATCACCGGGGCAGGTTCGACCTTCATTTATCCTGCCATCACAAAATGGTTTGAAGTGTATTCCACCATTGATCCGAACATCCAGTTCAACTACCAGGCCATTGGTTCCGGCGCCGGCATCAAGCAGATCACGGCCAAGACCGTGGACTTCGGCGGTACGGACGGCCCCATGACCGAGGCCCAGATGGCTGCGGCCCCGGGCAAGATCTACCATATTCCGCTGGTCATGGGCGCGGAAGCCATTGCCTACAATATCCCCGGCATCGGTCCCGGTTTGAAATTCACACCGGATGTTTTGGCCGGCATTTGGCTGGGAGAGATCACCAACTGGAATGATCCCAAAATCACGGCCCAGAATCCGGGGGTCAATCTTCCCAATATGCCGATCCTCGTGGCGCACCGTTCCGACGGCAGCGGCACCACCTTCATCTTTACGCATTATCTGAGTTCCGTGAGCTCGGAATGGGCATCCAAGGTGGGCTATAGCACGTCCGTTTCGTGGCCGGTGGGTCTGGGCGGCAAAGGCAACCAGGGTGTTTCCGGTATCCTGACGCAAAACCCCGGCGCTATTGGGTACGTTGAATTGGCTTATGCCATTCAAAATAAAATCCCCTATGGCGTGGTGGAGAATTCCAGCGGTAATTTCGTGCAACCGACCGTTGAAGCGACTTCTCAAGCTGCTTCAGGAGTGCCGATTCCTGCGGATTTCCGGGCCTCCATCGTCAACAGTTCGAACCCTCAAGCGTATCCCATCTGCGGGTTCAGCTGGATGCTGATCTATAAGAACATGATGGGCGAAGGGGCCAAGGGCAAGGCCATGGTAGATTTCGCCAAATGGGCGGTCACAGACGGGCAGAAATATTCCCAGCAGTTGGATTATGCGCCGCTGCCTTCTGACCTGATTGCGAAAATCATAAAGACCCTGGATAAAATCAGTTATTAAGGTAAAATAATCGGCATGAGTCGCCATGATACCAGCGACTTGATATTCAGAAGGGTATTGGCCGTATTCCCAATCTCGGTTCTGATATTAGTCGCTGGTATTTTTTTTGAACTGGTTTATTCTTCCCTGCCGTCTTTGCAGAAATTCGGCATAGGGTTCCTTTACCATAGTGTTTGGAACCCTGTGGTGGAAAATTTCGGTGCCCTGCCGTTTATTTACGGCACCTGTGTCACGTCCTTTGTGGCGCTATTATTGGCCGTTCCCATCGGTGTGGGAGCGGCCATTTATTTGGCGGAATACGCGCCGGTCAAGGTTGCCAAGATGGTATCCATGCTGGTGGACCTGTTGGCCGCCATCCCCAGCGTCATTTACGGCCTATGGGGCATCTTTGTCCTGGTTCCTTTCATGAGAACCGTCATCCAGCCGTTTCTGGGGAAATATTTAGGCTTCCTGCCTTTGTTCCAGGGGCCTAATTACGGCATCGGCATGCTGGCCGCAAGCGTGATGTTGGCCATCATCATCGTGCCGTTCATTATTTCCGTTGCGCGCGAGGTCATTATGGCCGTTCCTTTTGTTTACAAGGAAAGCGCTTATGCCCTGGGCGCCACCCGCTGGGAGGCGCTGAGCAACATTGTTTTAAGTTACGGCAAGGTGGGGATTCTGGGCGCCGTGATCCTGGCCCTGGGCCGGGCCATCGGCGAGGTCATGGCCGTGACCATGATCATCGGCAATGATCCCAAAATCGCCCTTTCATTGTTCTCGCCCGGATATACGCTGGCAAGCGTCCTGGCCAATGAGTTCGCGGAAGCGGATTTTCCCATGTATCTGTCGGCCTTGATCGAGATCGCCCTGGTCTTATTATTGGTCTCATTTATCGTGAACATTCTGGCCCGGCTTTTGATCTGGTCGGTGACCAAAGGCCAGGCCGCGGAGGGCGCCAAATGAAAGAGACGGTCTTGAAATCTTTTGCCGCCACGCGCAGGCGCAGGGAAATCTGGGACAAGGCCATGGTGACGGTGCTTTTTTTATGCGCCGCTTCCGTGCTTTTTATCCTTTTTGTCATTCTTTGGCATTTGATCGCCCGCGGACTTTCTTCGTTGAACCCGGCTTTTTTCACCCAACTGCCAAAGGCCGTCGGTGAAAAGGGCGGGGGCATGGCCAATGCGATCATCGGCACCTTTGTCCTGTTGATCCTGGCGGTCTGCGTGGGCGTGCCTTTGGGGCTTGGGGCCGGGGTTTATTTGGGCGAATACGCCCACCACCGTTTTGCCCAGACCGTGCTTTTCGTGACCGATGTCATGAACGGCATTCCTTCCATCGTCTTCGGTATTTTCGCGTACACGATTTGCGTGCTTCCCATGAAAGCTTTTTCCGCGCTTTCCGGAGGTCTTGCGCTGGGGTTTATGATGATCCCCATGATCACGCGCACCAGCGAACAATTTGTGAAGATGGTGCCCAACCAATTGAGGGAAGCGGGCCTGGCCTTGGGATTGCCCAAATGGAGGGTGGTCACCGGCATCATCGTGCCTTCGGCCATCGGCGGCATCATGACCGGCATCATGGTGGCCCTGGCCCGTGTGGCAGGTGAGACGGCGCCCTTGCTGTTCACCGCCTTCGGCAATCTCCATTACTCGCAATCCCTTACACAGCCCATTTCGGCCATACCATTGCAGATTTTCAACTATGCCGTTTCGCCTTATGAGGACTGGCACCGCCAGGCCTGGGCCGGGGCCCTGGTCTTGATCGTCATGGTTTTTCTCATTAACATTTGGGCCCAGTATTTTGTGTACAGCCGCAAGCGCTGGTCAGCGGGGAAATAGATCTCATGGATGTCATGACAAGGCCCTCGCGCCCGAAGGCGGGTGAGTCAATAACCTTAAAAGAGGTTCCTATGGATTCTACCGGACGCATCGAAGTCAAGGACTTGAATTTTTATTACGGCACCCACCAGGCGCTTAAAAATATTTCCATAACCGTTGAGCCGCACCAGGTGGTGGCCATGATCGGGCCGTCGGGTTGCGGCAAGTCGACCCTGATACGTATCTTCAACCGTATGAATGACCTTATTCCGTTTACCCGTGTGGAAGGAAAGGTTTTGGTGGATGGGAGCGATATTTATGATAAAAATACGGATGTGGTGAGCCTCAGGCGCAAGGTGGGCATGGTGTTCCAGAAATCGACGCCTTTCCCGAAGTCCATTTACGACAACATCGCCTATGGGCTTAGGATTTTGGGCATCAAGGACCGCCGCATCCTGAATGAGACGGTGGAAAAATGCCTGAAGCGCGCGGCCTTGTGGGAAGAGGTCAAGGACAGTCTTGGTAAAAGCGCCCTGTCGCTTTCCGGCGGCCAGCAGCAGCGCCTGTGCATTGCCCGGGCCATTGCCATTGACCCGGAGATCATCCTCATGGACGAGCCCTGCTCGGCGCTGGACCCCATCGCGACCTCCCGCATCGAGGAGCTTATCGCGGACTTGAAAGACGAATACACCATCGTCATCGTCACGCACAATATGCAGCAGGCGGCCAGAGTCTCGGAGAGGACCGCATTTTTGATGCACGGCCAGCTCATCGAATACAACAAGACCACGGATTTCTTTACGAAACCGTCGAACAAGATCACGGAAGACTATATCACCGGCAGGTTCGGTTAGGAGAAAAACCCATGCTCAGAGAGAAAATAACGGAATTAAAACACCAGTTGATCCAGGACGCCGGCCTCGTGGAGGACATGATCAGCCGCAGCATGCGCGGGCTTTTGGAGAAAAACGCCGACATGCTTTACCAGGTGGTCAAACACCAGGAACCGCGGGTCAATGCCTTTGACCGCTCCATTGACGAGTTGTGTGTGGAAACCATCGCCCGCTTTGAACCGGTGGCGCGGGATTTGCGGCTGGTCATCATGATCATCAAGATGAACAAGGACTTAGAGCGCATGGCAGACCATGCCGTGAACATATCGGAAAGCGGCCTGTATCTGATCGCCAATCCTTTCATAGGCTCCTATTCGGACCTGTTTAAAATGGGCGAAGAGGCGGTGGCCATGCTCAAGGACGCCATCAATGCCTTTGTCAATGAGGACGTGGCCACGGCCAAGTCTGTCCGCGGCCGGGACAATATCGTGGATGAGGCCGGGGACGTGATCCTTAAAGAGCTCACCGTTGTCATGCGCGGCAAAAAAGACACTATTCCCAGGGCTTTAGCGCTCATGCGCATTGCCCATAACCTGGAGCGCATCGCGGATCTGTCCACCAATATAGCCGAAGAAGTCGTCTATATAGTGGAAGGCCGGGATATCAAGCACCATAAAGATGAAGGTCCATCCTAAAAAGGGGGTATCTTCCCCCCGAAATGCGGGCTTAGGCCCCCTTTTTATATTGGAAAGCCCTTTCTAATATTAAATTTTCTTAATTCTTCTTGACAAGGCCTGTCGGATCGTGGCAAAATAGCCGCAGTTTTATTCCACCCGGATGATTTTAAGCATGACTGAGAAAGGAGGGATGCGATAGAACGGTCAAAAATCATCAATGGGGTCTATTATTGTCATTTCCTAGGCCAATAGACACCTAGATATATTCATATAAACCCAAATTCTTGGGAGATAGCAATGAGAAAACTATTAGTTGCAGGATTGATGGTGGTGTTGTCCACACCGGCTTTCGCGGCCATCCAAAACGTGAAGGTCAGTGGCAATATCACCTCTTCGTTTGTGGATCGTAGTAATTTTGACCTGGGCAGTACCACAGCCCCGCTTTATACTGCAGGACTTAAGAAGCAGAACGTGTTCTTGACCCAAACCGAAGTGCGCATTGACGCTGATTTAAGCGACAATGTTTCTGCACAGGTTGGTTTGATCAACGAACGCGCTTGGAACAATCATAATGGCCTTGGTAACAGCAATGCCTATAATGATACCAATGTTGATCTGTACCTGGCCAATTTGACCTTGCGTGAGTTCTTGTATTCACCGCTCACCTTGACCATTGGCCGTCAGGTGTTCTTTTATGGCAACGGCCTTATCTTAGGTAACGGCCCGGCCAATCAGACCAACGGCGGTTTGGAGTACATTGATCAAGATCTTGGCTGGTCAACAGCTGAAGATGGTATCAAGGCTGTTTTGGATTACAAGCCTTTGACTATCGACTTGATCTACTTCCGGAATGATGAGACCAATGCTGGAATTCAAGGTCTATGGTCCGGCAGCAATTACAATCGGAGTTCAGAAGTTTTCGGTTATAACGCTAATTACCAGTTGAGCGATCCCTGGAATACGGTGGTCGAACAGTATATGTTCAACCGTATCGATGAATCCGGTTATACTGGCACTGGCAAGGGGGGCAATACGCTCTATGTTCCTGGCTTGCGCGCCAGCACCAATCCTATTAAGGGATTGAATGTGCAGGGCGAAATTGCCTGGCAGTTGGGACAAAATGTAGTATCAGGTTATACCGAGCACCGCGATGCCATGGCCATTCAGGCCTTGGCCAGCTATTCATTGCCGGTCTTGCCGAAATACAAGCCGACTGTGAATGCGTCTTACACCTATTTTTCCGGTGATAAGACCGGGGCTGTCAGTTCCTCGGGCCACAAGTACAGCGCTTGGGACGTGTTCATGGGAGACCTTGGTGCTGGTACTATCTACAGCTCCATCTATCCTTTGACCAACATGAACATCGTTTCAGCGGGCGCTTCAGTCAACCCGTTGGAAGATCTGACTGCTGCTTTCACATGGAGCAATCTGTGGGCTGCAGACAGCTATTCTTCCAAGAATCCTCTGCAAATTTACCAACCGAATGAGGGTTCAACTCTGTATACGATGGCCACAAAGACCAGCAATAGAAGCCTGGGTAATGAGTATGATGTTAACCTGACCTATAACTACACTGAAGACGTTACCTTCGGTGTCAGTTTAGGTTGGTATGTTCCAGGTTCCGCGTTATCCAACACGAACCGTGATACAGCCAGCCAGGCCATCGCAAGTTTGGGCGTGAAGTTCTAAACTTGAGTTGGTCAAAGAGCAGTTTCAAAAACCCCCGTTCGATGTTTGAACGGGGGTTTTTGTTGACATGCGTTCTTAAAAGTTGTATATTTACATTGTACATATGGATGAGATCAGGTTTGATTGGGACAAAAGCAAGGCCGCTTTAAATAAGAAAAGACACGGTATTTCTTTCGATGAAGCGATTACGATATTTTATGACGATGATGCTTTGGAGTTTCATGATCCCGACCATTCGGATAGGGAAGACAGGTTCTTGATAGTAGGATTAAGTTTTAAAACGAGAATTTTGATCGTTTCTCATTGTGTGAAAGAAGCTGGATCTGCGATCAGGATCATTTCAGCCAGAAAAGCAACCAAACAAGAAGCCCAAAGGTATTGGGAGGAAAAGCCATGAGAGCAGGATATGATCTATCGAAAATGAAATTTCGTCGCAACCCTTATGCCAGCCGTTTAAAGAAGCCTGTGACCATCCGTTTAGGGACGGATATTGTGCAATATTTTAAATCAATGGCCCAGGAAATGGGTGTGCCTTACCAGAATTTAATTAATTTGTATCTAAGGGATTGTGTGCAAGCCCGCCGTAAAATCGAATGGGTGGCCGGTTAACAAGTTTTTATCTCCGACGGAAATCCCTGCCGTAACAATATTTTAGAAATCCCCCCAAAATTTTTGACATTATTATTTGCATTTACATTTTCTTTGTTATGATAATTTAAAAGATCATAAATCGTTAAGATTTAAGCCGTTAGGCTTCCTTTCTTAGAAAGCAGTCCAGACGTATGACCCGTGATGAAATATACGACCATCTTGCCAAGGTCTATTTAGGCAAGCGTGAAGGGGTTTCACAAAAAAAGGGCAGGCCCAAGAAAGCCAACCGCCCGCTGTTGGTGATCAACATCGTTATCACCCTGGTCATCGTGCTTTCGATGGTGTACGGGTTTACGGCCTTTTTGGCGCGCCGCGATGACTTGAAGTCCCAGATCTTTTACGCTCTCAACAATGAGCCCATCCATATCGACTATAATCTCAATGACCCGTATCCGGAAACAAAAACATTTTCGATCGACATCCCCAATAAAGACGTTTCCAAATACAGCGCCCTGAACGTTTCGTTGCGCGGCATGGACGGCGCTTACCCGGGGATCGTCAAAGTCGTGGTGGCCAACCAGAAGAACGAACGGGCGACCTATTATATCCAGAATGTCGACTCCAAATGGCAGAAGACCAGCATCCCTTTCGACAAATTGAATTTGACGGACTGGACAACGATCACGAGCGTTTCCTTTGTCCTGGAAGCCTGGAACGTGGATTTCCGCCGGGGGACGCTCCTCATTGACGGGGTGAGTTTCTCAAACTAGGAGAATGTTTTTATGAAGATCATTTCCATTGCGAACCAAAAAGGCGGTTGCGGCAAAACCACAACGGCGATCAACCTGGCCTCGACGCTTTCCTTCAACGGCCAGAAAACGCTTTTGATCGACCTCGACCCGCAGGCCCACGCCACCCTGGGTCTCAATGTGAATGACAACAACAGCCTTTATAACTGCATCTCCAAGCTGACCCCCCATAAATTAAAGATCAAGGACATCATCCAGAAAGCCGGCAGGAGTTTTGACATCGTCCCTTCCAACGTGCTGGTGGGGACGCTGGAACAGGAACTGGCGGACGAGATCGGCCGCGAACTCAAGTTGGTCGAGATCATCGATGAGATCAAGGGTCTGTACGATTACATCCTCATCGACTGCCCGCCGTCCTTGGGGTTCTTGACCGTCAACGCCATCCGCGCCAGCGACGAGCTTATCATCCCCCTGGAAACCAGCCGCTTTTCCATGCAGGGCGTCGACCATCTGATGGACATCGCCCATTTGATCCGCGAGAGGCTGGGCCATCCGGTGGGCGCCAAGGTGCTCGTCACCATGTTCGACTCCCGGCTGCGCCATTCCTTTACGATGCTGGGCAAGATCAAGGAGAAGTTTTCCGGCATGCTTTTTGACACCATCATCCACGTCAACGTCAAGCTCAAGGAAGCGGCCGTCATGGGAGAGGCCGTCATCAAATACGATAAATACTGCCGGGGCGCTAAAGATTATCTGGGCCTGGCCCGCGAGATCATGACCGCCGACCGCCGGCCGGTAGTCCCTGAAACCAGGTCCAAGCCCGAGGCGCCTGCCCGGCCGGAAGGCTATGAACCATCGCAGCGCATGCAGGAATTGATCCAGAAGGAGACCCAGGAGCTTTTAAAAGCAACAGCCTTCTGCCTCCAGGCGCCGGACGCCCGTTCCGTTTATGTGACGGGCTCTTTCAATGACTGGTCGCTGGATGAGAACTGCCGCATGGCCAACACCGACGGCACCTGGCGCCTTTCCCTGTCCCTCAAGCCGGGGACCTATAAATACCAGTTCATCGTCGACGGCAAATGGCAGGAAGACCCGGCCAATGCCAACATGGAACGCAATTCTTTCGGGGACATCAATTCCCTCATCGAGGTCAAGGCCTGAGGTCTTGCGCCGGTCCTATGGAATCGAATTTTTCGAAAGAGGATGTCAGCGACGGTAAAATGTATGCCCTCCTGGCCTACCTGTCCATCTTTTGCATTGTCCCTTTGATCCTCAAGAAAAATAACCCTTTTGTCCTGGGGCACGGCCGCCAGGGATTGGTGCTTTTTACGGCTGAGGCGGCGGCCCTGGTCATCAGCATCGTTTTCCCCTGGGCTTTTCGGCCTCTTTTGTTTGTCCTTTTCGCCTTTTCATTTTGGGGAATGGTCACGGCCATCCGCGGCCAGGCTGTAGAATTGCCGTTCATCGCGCGGATCGCCGAAAAGATCACCATTTGACATGAATTATGTTCCGTAAAATCGTCGATACCCTTAAAGAGGTGTTTTGGATCAAACCCTCACGCAAAAGATCCAAACCCGCCCGCCGGAAAACTGCCAAGAAAACCGCCGTTAAGAAAAAACCCGTCAAAAAAGCCCCTAAGAAACCTTTGAAGTTGAAGGGGGCGGTCCCTTTGAAAAGCAGGGGACGGCCCGCTCCCGGAAAACCGCCGGTCAAAGCCGGGGCCAGGCCCGTTGATCCGGCCCTGACACAGGCGGGGGTCATCACCCATTACTTTGACCGCATCAGGGTCTGTGTCGTGCAGGTGACGCACGGCACTATTTTGATCGGGGACAAACTGACCGTTTTGGGGAATAAGACGAAATTTATTCAGAAAGTTTGGTCTATGCAAATCGAGGACCAGGATGTCAAGGTCGCCAAAAAAGGCCAGCTCATCGGTCTTAAGGTGGACAAGCCTGTCGCTGTGGGGGACAAGGCATACAAGTGACATCTTGCCCTGTTGGGGGCGATATGATATATTTAATTATGAATTCCAAGGGCCAGAATGTGATCGAATACATCGTCATGGTGACCGCCGTTCTTTTGGTCTGCGTCTACTTTTTTCTGTCCGGCCCCATGAAACAAAGCGTCAATGCCACCCTCAACAGCATGGTCAATGAGCTCAACAGCGTCAACAGTCAAATCACCTTCGGCCCTTAAGGCGCATCACCGCAAGCTGGTGGGGCGTTACCTGCTGTGGGCCTATAAGACGACCAGGGAAAGTTTCGAGCGCATCGAGCGCAAAACCACCCAATTGCTCGTCGACGAATATATCCTCGGGTATTTTGCCGCGCATAAGCTCCGGGTCCCCGCAGAATTCAGGGCCTATATAGCCCAAAAACGCAAAGATGAATTGAAACTCAGGCAAGATCCGCAGTACGTTTATTTACAAAACCGTATGAGGGCCATTGAGGCGGCGGTGAGGCATTTTTTGGGGCCGAAGGAACCGGCGCGCATGCAGGCTCTTTACGAAGAAGAATTCACCAGGCGCATTCTTGAGGCAAGAGAGCATTAAAATTTCCGGGCTTGCTCGTCTTGTATCTTCTGTTTCATCTCGTCCATCAATTCCTGCTGTTTTTCCTTGGTCTGTTCGATGGATTGCTGGGCCTGTTGTCTAACGGATGAAGAGTCGATGGCGGAAGGGGCATGCGAGAAGCTTTTGGTCAGGCCTCCGAAAAGAAGGCTTAAAGCCCACAGCCCGGCGATAAAGATGATAACGATAATTCCAAAGTTCATGCCAATAGTATATAATAAATTCCGCATGAAGAGAACATTGTTTTTCACTTTGTCCGTCTTTTTCGCCTGCCAAAGCGCTTGCGGGGCGGTGGAAATTTATGCCGCCGGACGGCGGTACATCTCTTTTGAAGCCTACCAGGAGGCCCAAAATGCCGCCCAGGCATCCGCCGCGGCCGTGGCATTGGACCGCAGGCAGAAATCGGACGACCGGCAGGAAAATGATATCCGCCGGCAGGCCGGCAAATTGGGGATCAAGATGGATTTAAGCGCGCATAGATTGTATGTGTTGGGCGCTGAAAACGGGATGAATAAGGCGTTGCAGGATTTTAATCAAAAGCCGGGAGAGACCGGTCCCCGGGCTTTTCGTGCGATCTCTTCCGAAGAGCTGCAAGAAGCCATTCAACGGGCGGTTACGGTTTCCAAAACGCCCAAGCTTATCATTGCCCAACCGGGCAAGCTGCGTATCATGGACTTGAGTACGGAAGGCCCCAATACTGCGAAGGAAACGCATTAACAAGGGAACATGCCCCTCAGAGCTTTTCACTTGACTAGGTAGTGCCGTACAGGTATAATTTCTCCTCTTATAAGAAAAAATAAATAAAGCGCGGGGTCGCGCTAAAAGGAGGAAGTCAGTTGGTTCTCATCAAAGAAAAGAAAACAGAGGTCATCAACCGTTTCAAGACCCATGCCAAGGACACCGGTTCCGCACCTGTCCAGATCGCTGTCTTGACGGAACAGATCAATCAGCTTAACGAGCATTTTAAAACCCACAAGAAGGATTTCCATTCCCGCCGTGGCATGTTAATGCTCATCGGCAAGCGCCGCCGCATGCTGGATTATCTCCAGAAGCAAGATCCCAAAAAATACGAAGAAACCATCAACAAGCTCGATTTACGCAAGTAATCCACTCGAGAATTCAAGAAAGGGTCTTATATGGCACAAGCGCGTGTGGAAATCCCCTTTGGATCTTCCAGTTTAATCATTGAATCCGGAATATTGGCTAAACAAGCCAACGGCGCGGTAACGGTATCCGCCGGAGGCACGGTGGTGCTGGTCACCGCCTGCATGGCCAAGCAGCCCAGGGAGGGAATTGACTTTTTCCCTTTGACGGTCGAATACCAGGAAAAAACTTATTCCGCGGGCAGGATCCCCGGCGGATTTTTCAAGCGTGAAGGCCGCTCGACGGAACGTGAGATCCTGGTCTCCCGCCTGATCGACCGCTCCGTGCGTCCGCTTTTTCCCGCAGGCTGCCTGAACGAAGTGCAGATCATCGCCTCGGTATTGAGCCATGACGGGGAAAATGACCCGGACATCCTGGCCATGATCGGCGCCTCCGCGGCGCTCATGGTTTCAGATATCCCTTACGACGGTCCCATCGGCGCCACCAGGATCTGCCTGCTGGACGGGCAATTGGCGGCCAACCCCACCTTTGCTAAGCGCAAGGAGAAAAATACCATGGACCTGGTGGTGGCAGGCTGGGGCAGCGGCATTGTCATGATCGAAGGAGAGGCCGTTGAGGTGCCGGAGCCGCAAGTCCTGGAAGGGCTGAAAATGGCCTTAAAGGACCTGCAGGCTTCCAAGGAAGCCCAACTGAAGCTGGCCAAGCAGATCGGGAAACCGAAAACCCAGATCCCTCTTAAAGAAGTGAATGCGGATTTTGCGGCCCACGTGCGCCGGACGGCCCTGGGGCCTTTGAACGAGGCTTATACGACGATCGCGGACAAACAAAAACGCGAGGACGCGGTCAATGCGGTATTTGCCAAACTGACTGAAAATATGGAGGCGTACGCCCCGTTCAATACCAAGGAGCAGGAGATCACCAAAGCCGACGTGGCGGCCCAATTTGAGGCGCTGCAGTATGAAGTGATCCGCAACAATGTTTTTGACAAGGGCATCCGCGCCGACGGCCGCGGACTGAAGGACATCCGTTCCATCGATTGCCAGGCGGGTGTTTTGCCCCGCACGCACGGTTCGGCCCTGTTCACCCGCGGGCAGACCCAAAGCCTGGGCGTCATTACGCTCGGCACCAAGGACGACGAGCAGCTGGTGGAAGGCCTGGAAGAAACGACGTACAGGACCTTCATGATGCATTACAACTTTCCGTCTTTCAGCGTCGGTGAAACCAAGCCCATGCGCGGCCCCGGCCGCCGGGAGATCGGCCACGGCGCATTGGCCGGCAAGGCCATCAGGGCGGTGCTTCCCTCCAAAGAGGAATTTCCTTATACCATCCGCGTGGTTTCTGAAATCCTGGAATCCAACGGTTCTTCATCCATGGCCTCCGTCTGTGCGGCGTCGCTGGCCCTGATGGATGCGGGCGTTCCCATCAAAGCCGCGGTGGCGGGCATTTCCGTCGGGCTTATTTCCGACGAGAAACGCCGGTGCCTTATCACCGACATCATGGGCCTGGAAGACCATTTCGGGGACATGGATTTCAAGGTGGCGGGCTCGAAGCAGGGCGTCAACGCCATCCAGCTGGACCTTAAGATCAGGGAGCTGTCCATCGAACTTCTGGAAAAGGCCGTTGCCCAATCGAGGGAAGCGCGCATGGTCATTTTGGACAAGATGCACGCGGCGATCGCCTCGGCACGTCCTGACCTCTCGCCTTACGCCCCGCGCATCGTGACCTTGCAGATCCCTCAGGATAAAATAGGCGAGGTCATCGGGCCGGGCGGCAAGACCATCCGCAAGATGATCGAAGAAAGCGGGGTCACCTCCATCGACATCGAAGAAGACGGCAAGGTGATCGTGGCCTCTCCCGACAAAGAGGCGCTGGAAAAGGCCGTCGGGATGATAAAATCTTTGACCGAAGAGCCGGAGATTGGTAAAATCTACGAAGCCACCGTCAAAAGGATCATGAATTTCGGCGCTTTCGTGGAGTTCCTGCCCGGGCGCGAAGGACTGGTCCATGTTTCCGAGATGGCCAATAAATTTGTCAAAGACGTCAACGAGGTCGTGAAGGTCGGCGATACCTTTAAGGTCAAGCTCGTGGAAAAAGACGAGATGGGCCGGTTCAACCTGAGCAAAAAGCAGGCTGAATAAATAAGGGACACGCGCACCTTCTTTTTTGCGCATGAAGCTTGAACATCTCAATGAGATCAAGGGTATTGTGATCCTGGCCCTCAGCCTGATTTTTCTGGTGAGCCTGGTGACCTTTACCCCGACGGATCTCTCCTGGTTTACCTCCAGCCCGAATATCCCTGCGCATAATTGGATCGGGATCGCCGGCGCTTACATGGCCGGCGTCTTTTTTTTTCTGGTGGGCTACAGTTCTTATTTTCTGGTGGTCATCGGCGTCTTTTTCAGCTGGAACAAGTTCACCTCCCGCGACCTGCCGTTCAATTTTTTTAAATTTTTAAGCGTTCTCATTTTGTTCGTCGTGGCGGCAGGCTTGTTCAGTTTCTTTGCCGGGGACAATGCCGGCGGGCGTTTCGTGAGCGGCGGGATCATCGGGACGGTTTTCAGCGGTTTTCTGGTAGGGTATTTCCAGCCGCTGGGGGCCCTGATCATTTTGTTGACCCTGGGCGCCCTGGCCCTGGTCGTGGCCGGTGAATTCCTGGTCTCGCCTTTTTTTATTTGGCTGGGCAAAAGCATCTGGCAGGCGTTGCGGAAAATTCCCCAAGGCGTGCCGTTATCGAAGATGAAGGGGGGGGATAAAGCCGCCCGGCCCGGCCCTTTTGCCTCTACCTTCGAGGGGGAGGGATTTCCCGTAAAAGAGAAATTCAGGAGCACAGCCGTCCCGCAGACGCCGCAGGCGGCCCCTGCGCCGCCGTTGCCTAAACCCGCGGCAGGCGCCGTGGTGAAACCCAATATCCATATCGTGGCCCCGCCCAAGGTGGAAACAGCGCCGGAGGCGCCTAAACCTGCGCCCAAGGCGGCAGGAGAGTATCATCTGCCCGGTGTCGAGCTGCTTAAAGATCCGCCGCCTGTGTCTGAGGGCAAGGTCCAGGAAAGGCTCATGAACGGCGCCAAGATCCTGGAAGAAACCTTGAGCGATTTCGGGGTCAATGTCAAGGTTGTGGACATCGAACGCGGGCCGGTCATCACCCGTTATGAATTGCAGCCGGCGCCCGGCGTCAAGATCCAGAGCATTGCCAGCCTCTCCGACGACCTGGCCCTGGCTTTAAGCTCCCCGGCCGTGCGCATTTTGGCCCCCATTCCCGGCAAGAACAGGGTGGGCATCGAAGTCCCCAACGGCGGCTCCGCCGCCGTGTTCCTCAAGGATGTCCTGACCCAGTCCCATTCGCGCAGCGCGGAATCGAAGCTGGATCTGGCCATCGGCAAGGACACCTCGGGCCATGCCGTCATCGCGGATCTGGGGGACATGCCGCATCTTCTTGTTGCGGGCACGACAGGCTCGGGCAAGACGGTCTGCCTCAACAGTCTGATCATGTCCATCCTGTTTCGCGCATCACCGTCGGAGGTCAAGTTCATCATGATCGACCCCAAGATGGTGGAGATGATCCCTTATAATGACCTGCCGCACCTTTTGTGCCCGGTGGTGACGGACGCCAAAAAGGTCCCCGCGGCATTGAATTGGGTGGTGATGGAAATGGAGTCCCGCTATAAGCTTTTGAACAAAGAGGCCGTGCGCAACATCAAAGGCTATCATGCCAAGGGCCTCTCCATGCCTTACATTGTGGTCGTGGTCGACGAATTGGCGGACCTGATGCAGACCTCCGCCAAGACCGTGGAAGGGGCCATCACCCGCCTGGCGCAATTGGCGCGGGCGGTGGGCATCCATTTGATCCTGGCCACCCAGCGGCCGTCGGTGGATGTCATCACCGGCGTCATCAAGGCCAATTTCCCGTCAAGAATATCTTTTAAAGTGGCTTCCAAGGTGGATTCGCGCACCGTCCTGGACACCAACGGCGCCGAGACGCTTTTGGGCAAGGGCGATTTCCTTTTTATGAGGACGGGCGATCCCAAGCCCCTGCGCGGGCAATGCTGTTATGTCTCCGATGAAGAGATCAACAGTGTCATTGATTTTATCAAAAAGCAGGGCCGGCCGGAGTATAATGACACCGTGCTTAAGTCGCAACCGGCGGCAGGAATGGGTTCCCTCGAAGACAAGGATGAAATGTACGACGAGGCGGTGAGGGTGGTGATCGAGACCAACCAGGCCTCGGTGACGATCCTGCAGCGCCGCCTGCGCCTGGGGTATGGCCGTGCCGCCAGGCTTATCGATATGATGGAACAAAACGGGATCGTGGGCCCTTACGCGGGCAGCAAGGCCAGGGACATCCTGGTGGACCGCGAAAAGTGGCTTCTGGAAAGCGCCGCACCCGACAACGCCGCGGCCAAGCAGGAGGGCCTCTCCCAACAATGAAAATTAAGGAGAGAGGCGCCTGTCCCCAGACTCGGGGACTTCGACTCACTGGAAAAGCTTAGTGGAATTGTTTGGAAGGAGGGAATTTTGTCCCCGAAGGACAACAATAACGACAAGCCGTCCGTTTTAAAGACCACGCGCGAAGCCAAGGGCCTGACCCTGGAGATCGTGCACGAGGCCACCAAGATCCCCATGGACGCCCTTCGGGCCATTGAGGAGGGTTATTCATCGCGCATTTTATCGCCTTTTTATTTCCGTGGTTTTATCAAGATCTACTCGGAATTCCTGGGGTTGGATGTCAAGGAAATATACAAGCAATACGGCGTTGACGAGCCAAGCCACAAGCCGTTGCCCAAGCCGGGGGCGGTGGCGGCGCCGTCGCACAAGCCGCAGCGCAAAGAGCCCCAACCCAATCTGTTTTTGGAACAGGCCCAAGAGTCCTTTGCCTCTGTTTTGAAACCCAAAAATCTCAGGCTGATTTTCAAGATCGCCGGATTTTTGGTCCTGGTCTTCGTGCTTTTTAAGATCGGCGGATGCGTCGTCTCGCACCTGCACCAAAAGGCGCCGGCCGCGGGAGTTGTGCACAGGAAATTTGAGCAGGAAACGCCCGCCGCCAGGGTGGTCGCTCCTGCAGCTAAACAAAGGGTCGTCCAGGCCCCGAGCCAAAACAAAAAGGTCGAGGTGGCGGTCAGGGCCTTCAGGAACATCTGGCTTCGCGTCAGGGCGGATGACAGGGTGGTTTATGAAACGATACTCAGCAAAGGTTCCCTGGAGTCGTGGACGGCAAACAAGCGCATCGAACTGTCAGGCCGGGACCTTCAGAGGCTCGACATGGAAGTCAACTATAAGCACATTGGTTTTCTGGGCGGCGGCAGGCGCAGGATCAGCAGGGTCGTCATTACGCCCGAAGGATTGACGGTGAAAAAGTGAAAACAACGCTGGATTTTCAAAAAGAACGCCTGAGCGCCGGCCAGAAGGTCGGCGTTGTTAATTTGGGCTGCGCCCGCAATCTGGTGGATGCGCAGATGATGCTGGGCCGTTTGAAGAAACAAGGGCAGCGCATCGTGGAGGTGAGCCAGGCGCAGACGGTCGTCGTCAACACCTGTTCCTTTATCGAGGAGGCGCGCCGGGAATCCATTGACACCATCCTGGACATGGTCGAACTTAAGAAAAAGGGCAAGATCCAAAAGGTGATCGTAGCCGGGTGCCTGGCGCAGCGCTACGGCAGCCAATTGGCCCTCGAATTCCCGGAAGTGGATGCCTTCATGGGGACACCCACGCTCAATAGGGACAATATGCCGCAACAACTGCAGTTGACGCCCGGGCATTTTGCCTATGTGAAGATCTGCGAAAGTTGTTTTAATGCCTGCTCGTTTTGCGCCATTCCCAAGATCAAAGGGAAATTCATCTCCCGCACCATTGAATCCATCGTCCAGGAGGTGCGCCGGCTGGACGCCCAAGGCGTCAGGGAGATCAACATTATCGGCCAGGACATCACGGCTTATGGGATGGACATTTACCGCCGGAAATCGCTGGCACGCCTGCTTAAAGAACTGGCAGGTGTTTGCGGAAACATCGAATGGATACGCCTGCTTTATGCCTTTCCGTCCCATGTGACGGATGAACTTATTGAAACCATCGCCGGAGAGCCTAAAGTCTGCCCATATATCGACATGCCCCTGCAGCACATCAGTGACCATATTTTATTGGAACAAAACCGTAATATCACCACTCGACAGACCATCGAATTGGTCCAAAAGATCCGCCGCCGCATTCCGGAGGTGTTTCTGCGTACGACCTTTATCGCAGGCCTTCCGGGAGAAACAGACGGGGATTTTGAAGAGTTGCGCCGCTTCGTCAATGATTTCCGTTTTGAGCGCGCCGGTGTTTTTGTTTATTCGAAGGAAGAAGGGACCAAGGCCGCACAGATGAAAGAGCAGGTGCCTGAAGGTGTCAAGAAAAGGCGTTTGGATGCCTTGATGAAAGACCAGCAGGTGATTTCTTCCCAAATCCAACAGTCCTTTGTGGGCAGGAGTCTCAAGGTCTTGATCGAAGAGAAAGAAAAGGGCCAGGCCGCAACCTATATCGGCCGAAGCCAGTACGATGCGCCTGATGTGGACGGTGTCGTGTATGTGCGTTCAGAAAAGGCGCTTAAGGCCGGTGATTTTGTGCAGGTGAAGATCACCGATGCGTATGAATATGACCTGGCTGGAGTGATGGAATGAATTTACCCAATATATTGACCCTTTCACGCTTTGTTTTGGCCGCTGTCATGGCCTTTCTTTTGATGGAGAGGTCTTTAGCGGGCAATACCCTCGCGGTCATCGTTTTTGCGGCTGCTTCCCTGACGGATTTTTACGACGGCCATCTGGCCAAGACCAGGGGGCTGACAAGCGATTTCGGCAAGATCATGGACCCCATTGCCGACAAGGCGCTGCTTTTGTCCGCCTTCGGCGTTCTGGCCCATTTAGGATTGGTCCGCTGGTGGATGTTTCTGGTGATCGCCGTGCGTGAGATCGGGGTGACCATATCCAGGCTTATGGCCTGCGCCCGAGGTCAGGTGCTGCCTGCCGAGCGTGCCGGTAAGGTCAAGACCGTCTCCCAGATGGTCGCGGTGTCGTCGATCCTGCTTTATTTGGTGGCTGGGGCGGCGGGGGGAGGATGGTTTTATCATGTCCGGGGGGTATGGTCTGACGTGAATTACGGCCTGATGCTTGCGGCGGTGGTTTTGACGGTTTATTCAGGGATAGACTACTTCCGGCATAAAAAGATATGAACGGTATGGAAATGAGAAATTTCATGATGAAGGCTTTTGCCACTGTTTTCGGCGTCGGATATTTACCGGCGGCGCCCGGCACCTGGGCCACACTCGCGGGAACGGCGGTTGCCTATTATACAAGCTATAGTTTGCCGGTTTATACCGTTGTGGCGCTGGTTTTATTGGTCTTGGGGCTCATAAGTACGGGCATCATGGCCAAAGAGATGGGCCAGAAAGACCCGGGCTGCCTGTGCATTGACGAGGTGGTGGGCGTGATGATCGCTTTGTGGGGGCTTCCTTTGATCTGGCCGGTGATGGTGTGCGGATTTTTCCTGTTCAGGGCCTTTGATATGTTTAAGATATATCCGATCAATAGGCTGGAAGGCCTCAACGGGGGCTGGGGGATTATGCTTGATGATTGCATGGCGGGTGTGTATACTAATATAATCTTGCGCATAGCGTTGCGGTACGCAGGCCTTTTTTAAGCTAATTTCTCAAGGAGGGAAGCAACAATGGGAATGCAAAGCAGTAATCCTACATTGAATGAAAGAACCTTTGGCGCCGCCCGTGTAGGTGTGGGCGAACCGACCATGACCATCCAGGGCACGGTCAATAAGACCCTGATCCTGCTGGCTATTTTGATCGCCGGAGCCATGTGGACATGGTCCCAGGCGTCCAATCCGGCCAGCGCGGGGATGTTGGGCATCGTATTTTTTGTGTCCATGATCGGCGGGTTTATCCTGGCCATTGCCACTTCTTTTAAGCCGACATGGTCACCGGTCACGGCCCCCATATACGCGGCTTGCGAAGGCCTGCTGTTGGGCGTGCTTTCCGCGTATTTCGAGGCGCGGTATCCGGGCATTGTCATGCAGGCCGTGGGCCTGACCTTTGCCGTGGCCTTTGCCATGCTCATGGGATATAAATCAGGATGGCTGCAAGCCACCCCGGCGCTTCGCAAGGGTTTGATGATCGCCATGGGCGGGTTGATGATATTTTATGTCGTGGTCTGGATCGCCTCCATGTTCGGCATCCATCCGCCGGGCTTTATCAACGGCGGCGGCCCGTTGGGGATTGCGTTCAGCTTATTTGTGGTGGGGATCGCCTCCATGTCCCTGATCCTGGATTTTGATATGATCGAATCAGCCGCACGGGAGGGTGTCGCCCAATACATGGAATGGTACGGCGCTTTTGCCTTGATGGTAACGTTGATCTGGCTCTACATGGAGATCCTGCGTTTGTTGTCCAAGATCAACCGCAGGGATTAAAACCAGTAAAATAGCGATAGGTGCAATAAAAAAGGGATGCCCCTAAAAGGCGTCCCTTTTTTATTGAAATTTTTTCTTGTTAAACTCAAAGGCAATGTCGAGGAGGATAAGAAATACGGCCATCAGGATCAGCAACCAGGAAGCGGCATTGAGGCTTTTATGCTCGATAAGCAGGTGTGTCTTAAGGTAGAAAACCACCAGCAGTATAATGACCCAGAAAAAAGGTTTGTGTTCCTTGGAATGGATGAGCCTTGGCAGGCTGAAAGGCCACTTTTCGCCTTTGCCGTAGGGAATGAGGCTTGGGACCATGGCCGGCACCTGTTTGCAATAATCACTGTAGGCGTCTTTGAATCTGGCCGACAGCATCCCTTGTTCGCCTTGGATCGTACGGTAATATGCAAAACCCAAGGCCAATAACAACAGGGCTCCGGCAATCCGTTCCAAAACAGGAGGATCGCTGGTCAGCACGATGACAAATCCTACGGCGATCAAGAACGTGCCCACATACAGCGGGTTGCGCACAAAGGCATAAGGGCCGCAAGTCGTTAACTGATCGTTTTTGACGGCATAACCATTGGACCACAGGCGCAACAGCGCGCCCGCGATGATAAAACCGATACCGGCCTTAAGGGAGACTTCGTTGAGCCGGCAGAAAAACAAAAAGAAAAAACCAAAAGGATAAATAACGGCAAAACGCGGTTTCAGCCAGCGTTCCATGCGATGAGCTAGGGTCATAAGCGGTTATTATAGCGGATAGAATTCACTTGGCCAGTATTTTTAGGGCTGTTTCGGCGGCTTGTTTTTTTATGCCTAAGCGTGTGCCTTTAAAAAGGAATTTTTTCACCAGTGTTTTTTGCCTGGTGCTTACCGCAATAAAGACCAGGCCGACCGGTTTGGCTTGACTGCCGCCGCCCGGACCGGCAATGCCGGTCGTGCTTAATGCCACGTCGGCTTTCAGTATTTTGCGTGCCCCCTCGGCCATGGCGCAAGCCACCTGCCGGCTTACAGCCCCATATTTTTTGATGATGGCCTTGGGTACGCCCAGTATTCCGGTTTTGGCGGCATTATCATAAGCGATCACATCCGATAAAAAGTAAGCTGAGGAGCCCGCCACATTTGTCAGGCGCTCTGCGATCAAACCACCGGTACAGGACTCGGCCAAACTCAAGGTTTTACGGCCCCTGGTGAATTTTCCGAACACTTTTTTCTCAAGACGCATATTATTTAGAATATTAGAGTTATAGACGTTGAAACCCATTATAGGGACGGGGAATTCAATTGACAAGGCATATATTATGGCATATACTTCCCTGATACTTAGGAGAAAAATATGTTTAATTCAATTTCAGAAGTTATTCAAGACCTCAAATCCGGACGCATGGTCATTGTCATGGATGATGAAGGCCGCGAAAATGAAGGCGATGTGCTTATTGCCGCCCAGTTTGTCACCCCGGAAGCCGTTAATTTCATGGCCAGGGAAGCCCGGGGGCTTATCTGTGTTCCTATGGAAGACGCGCGCCTCAGCGACCTGGACCTGCACCCGATGAAGGAAGATATCCATTCCAAACACCAGCGCTGCAATACGGCCTGGACCGTGTCCGTGGACGCGGCCTATGGCGTGACCACAGGCATTTCAGCTGCGGACCGGGCCAAGACCGTCAAGGTGCTCATCGATCCCAAGTCAACGCCCGCGGATTTGGTCACTCCGGGGCACCTGTTTCCTTTGCGCGCCCGCCGGGGCGGTGTGCTGGTGCGCGCGGGGCATACGGAGGCCTCCGTCGACCTGATGCGCCTGGCGGAACTTTATCCGGCCGGTGTCATCTGCGAGATCATGAATGACGACGGCACCATGGCCCGCACCCAGGATTTGATCAAGTTCGCCCAGAAACACAAACTGAAGATTTGTACCATCGACAGCCTCATCGAGCACCGCCGCAAGACGGAAAAACTGGTCCAGCGTGTCGAGGAAGCGACCCTGCCTACGGAATACGGCGAATTCAAGATGGTGGCCTATGAGTCCATGGTCGACGGGGTCATTCATATCGCCATGGTCAAGGGCGCCATTGACAGTTCCCAACCGGTCCTGGTGCGGGCCCAGTCCGAATGCCTGACCGGGGACGTGTTCGGCTCCCTGCGCTGCGACTGCAACAGCCAGTTGAAGGCCGCCATGAAGGCCATTTATGAAGCGGGCCAGGGCATTGTGCTTTATATCCGCAAGCACGAAGGACGCGGCATAGGCCTCGTCAACAAGCTCAAAGCCTATAATTTGCAGGACGACGGTTTGGACACCGTCGAGGCCAATCAGGCGCTGGGGTTTGCCGCGGACTTGCGCGATTACGGCATCGGCGCCCAGATCCTGGTGGATTTGGGGGTCAAACAGATCCGTTTGCTGACCAACAACCCCCGCAAGATCGTGGGGTTGGAGGGCTATGGCCTTTCCGTGACGGAGCGGGTGCCTATTAAGATCCCCCATAACCCTGCTAACGAGAATTACTTAAAAGCCAAGAAAAATAAGCTGGGCCATATTCTTTAAACCATATGGCTATCAAGAAAAAGATTAAAAGCAATAAAGCCCGTGTCGCCATCGTGGCCTCAAGCTTCAATGATTTCATCACCAAGAGGCTTCTGGCGGCTTGTTTGTTGGAATTAAAGCTTTCGGGGGTGGCTGGAAACCAGGTCACCACCGTCTGGGTGCCGGGAGCTTTTGAGGTGCCCCTGGCGGCTTTGAAGCTCGCCCTTCGCCGGGATATCGATGCTGTTATTTGCCTGGGCGCTGTCCTGCGCGGGGAAACCTATCATTTTGAGGTGGTGGCCAATGAAGCGGCGCGCGGAATCATGGAGGCGTCCTTGCACAGCGCCAAGCCGGTCATGATGGGCGTATTGACGGCGGACACCGCGGCGCAGGCCATGGCGCGCTCACACACACGAGGCGGCACCAACAAGGGCCGCGATTGTGCCAGGTCGGTTTTGGAGATGATCGCTCTTTTAAAGAAGATATAATATGAGACGCCGTACGCTCGCGCGCGAACACGCTTTGAAAATCCTCTACCAGTTTGACCTGACCAGGCGCACCATAGACTTGGTCGTGGAATCTTACTGGAAGGCCGAAGAGACCAAGGACCAGGAGATCATCGCCTACGCCAATCAGCTTAGCCGGGGCGTGAACACCCATATCCAGGGCATTGACCGGAAAATTTCCGACTACGCCACCAATTGGCAGATCAAGCGCATGGCCATCATCGACCGGAACATCATGCGCATCGGACTTTATGAATTGCAGCACACCGCGGACATTCCCCCGAAGGTGGCCATCAATGAGGCGGTGGAACTGGCCAAGAAATACGGCGACCTGGAGTCCAGCAAATTCGTCAACGGCATCCTCGACAAGATCCACAAAAAAGAGATCGTCGAGAAGCAAAATTGATCCCCGTATGCGCAGACAGGTGCCCCATGCCATCAAACGCAGACCTTCACATCCATACGTATTTTTCCGACAGCACAGCGTCTCCGCAGGAAGTCGTTGACGAGGCCGTGAAGGCAGGCCTTTCCCATATTGCCATCACGGACCACGACATCGTCCAGGGTGTGGCGGCGGCCATGGAGGCGGCCGGGCCCCGCGGGCTTGAAGTCGTCCCCGGCGTCGAACTCTCCTCGGAATTCGAGGGTTGCGACATCCATATCCTCGGTTATTTTATCGACCATCAACAGGGGCCGCTGGCGGAGAAGATCAATGATTTCCTGGACGCCCGCCAGGACCGCATGAAGCGGATGATCACGAAACTTAAAAGCATCGGCATCGATAATATTGAATTTGAAGAGGTCGCTGCATTGACGCATTCCCGGGCGGTGGGACGGTCGCACCTGGCCATGATGCTGCTCAACAAAGGGTGGGTGAACAACATCAGGGCCGCCTTTGAAAAATATATCGGTCCGGGCTGCCCGGGCTATGCTCCCAAATATAAACAAACGCCTTTTGAAGCCATTGACCTTATCCGCAAATCCGGCGGGGTAGCGGTAATGGCGCATCCCATGCTTACCCAAAAAGATGAATTGATCCCCCGCCTCAAGGCCGCCGGTTTAAAAGGGCTGGAAGTGTATTATCCCAATACCACGGAGACGGTGATCCGGTTTTATGAGCGCATCGCGCAGAAAAACGGGCTGACCGCCACCGGCGGCTCGGATGCCCACGGCAAGGCAAAACCGTATACCCATATCGGCAAACAGACAGTACCGTCGGAAGTCGTTGAACAACTGCGCCGGGCTAAAGATGAATAAAGATATCGTCTACATGAACCGCGCCTGGGAACTGGCCCTGCAGGGATGGGGCAGGACATCGCCCAATCCCATGGTGGGCGCGGTGATCGTCAAAAAGGCCAAGATCATCGCCGAGGGGTATCATCATTATTGCGGCGGCGACCACGCGGAAGTGGACGCTTTGAAAAAAGCCGGGTCCGGGGCCAGGGGAGGCACGCTGTACGTGACCATGGAACCCTGCGGCCATTGGGGGCGTACGCCTCCCTGCACCGAAGCTATTTTAAAGGCGGGGATAAAAAAGGTCGTGGCCGGCGCCCTCGATGCCAACAAACTCAACGGCGGCAAATCATTGAAGCTTTTGAGGCGCCGGGGCGTCGAGGTGGAGCAAGGCCTGCTGGCGGAGGAGCTGGCGCGGATGAACGAGGCTTTTAACTGCTGGATCATCAGGCGCAGGCCCCTGGTGACGGCCAAGATCGCTCAAACTCTCGACGGCAAGATCGCCACCCTGCAAGGGCAGTCCCAATGGATCACCTCCGCCTTTGCGCGCGACTATGCCCATCGTTATAGGTTCGGCTTCGATGCCATCCTGGCGGGCATCAATACGGTGCTTAAAGATGATCCACGCCTGAACACGCTGCCGGCCAAAAATATCAAGAAAATAATTTTAGATACCCATGGTAAAATGTCCCGGCGCGCGAAACTGTTGGAGGGCGCCCGCCCGGAAGATGTTTTTGTCTTTACCGGAGGGGCCCAAATAAAGAAAATAAAAGCGCAGGTGATCAGGGCCCCTTTATACAAAGGTAAGATCGATCTGAAATGGGTCTTAAAATTTTTAGGCGACCGCCAGGTCACCAGCGTCCTCATTGAAGGCGGCGGGAAGGTCGTGGGGGAAGCTTTGCAGCGGGGCCTCGTCGACAAGTTGATGATATATGCCGCACCCAAGATCATGGGGGAAGGCCTGGCCGGCATCCGCGGGCTTAAGCCCGCAGCTTTGAGCAAAATGGTCGGCCTTAGAGACATGAGTGTAGATAAAATAGGCGAAGATATTTTGATCCAGGGGTATCCGTATGTATAGGCCCTGTTTCTTCGACGGCGAAAGGTTTTGTCATTATGTTTACCGGCATCATTGAAGGTCAAGGCACGGTCAAAAAGATCGAGACCAAGAAAAATCTGCTTGTGCTGGCTATCGATTTAGGGCCGCTGGCTGAGAAAATCCGAAAAGGGGACAGTGTCGCCGTCAACGGAGTATGCCTGACGGCGACAAACAAAAAGGGCGCGCTGGTAAGTTTTGACCTGATGAGAGAGACCCTTGAGAAGACCTCTCTGCGGTTTTTGAAGGTCGATGACCTCGTGAATTTGGAGCCGGCCTTAAAGGCGGGAAGCCCCATAGGAGGGCATTTCGTGACCGGGCACGTGGATGAGACGGCGGTCATCAAAGATATTGCCGAAGAACTCAACTGGGTGGTTTTGCGCCTGGGCATAAGCCGGGAGAACCGGAAATACATCGCCCCTAAAGGTTCAGTAACGGTGGACGGGATAAGCCTGACGATCGGCCGCGCGGGTAAGGATTATTTTGAAGTCTATTTGATCCCTTATACCCTTAAAGTGACGACTTTGGGGTTGAAAAACAAAGGGGACTACGTCAATATTGAAACGGATATCCTGGCTAAATATCTTTTCAATAAGAGAAAAGGCCGGAATCAAGGGGGGCATTAAACATATGAGACTGGAAACCGCAGACATTCAGAAGATCATTCCGCACCGCTTTCCTTTCTTGATGATCGACCGCATCCTGGAATGCCGGCCCAACGAAAAGCTGGTGGCGGTCAAGAACGTGTCCATCAACGAGCAGTATTTCCGCGGCCATTTTCCCCACGAACAGGTGATGCCGGGTGTTTTGATCATCGAAGCCATGGCCCAGGCCGGCTGCGTTTACGTTTATTACAGCAAGAACCTGCAGGGCCAGGACCTTACCTACTATCTGGCCAAGACCGAAGCGCGTTTCCACCATCCGGTCATTCCCGGCGACCAGCTCGTCATTGAGGTCACGACGGTCAAATTGCTGCCCAAGGCCGGCTTTGTGAAATGTAAAGCGTTTGTCGGCGAGAAATTGATGGCGGAAGCGGACATAGGCTTTGGGATCAAGGCCTCCCGGGCCTGATGGACAAGACCGCCGGCCTTTCCCACCCGCTTGTTTTTGATTTAAATACCAGGTAAACTTTATATATGAAGAACGCCCCATTGTTTTTCAGGACGTGGACATCCTTTATCGTCTCGTCCGCCTTTCTGCTCAATTCCTTTGGCCCTATTTGCCCTGTTGCCTGTTCGGCAGAGGGTACATTTCGTTTGCCGGCGCCCGGCGTCATGGTCCATTTAAGCCCGCCGTTCGATCCGCCTGTTCTTAAAGGCATTAAGGTCTATGCCGCTGATCCGTTCAGGTTTGATTTCATACTCGATCCGGGTGACAGCGATGAAAGCACAAGTCAACTGAAGGAAGAGTCCGGCAAGTTGATCAAATATTTCCTGACCGCCCTGACCATACCTGAGAAAGACCTATGGGTCAACCTTTCCCCGTATGAGAAGAACCGCATTATTCCCCAAAGTTTCGGCTTGACCGAAATGGGCCGGGACCTTCTGGGGGAAGATTACATGCTTAAACAGATCACCGCGTCGCTGATATATCCCCAGGGCACAACAGGCAGAAAGTTTTGGAAGAAGGTTTACGAGGAGGCCCAAAAGAAATATGGAACAACCGATATACCGGTCAATACTTTTAACAAGGTGTGGATACTGCCCCAAAAGGCCGTCATTTATGAAAATACCCGGGCGGGGACGGCCTATGTCGTGGAAGCAAAACTGAAAGTGATGCTGCAGCAGGATTATTTGTCCCTGAAGGAACATGAGGGGATAGGAGGTATCGTCCCCCCCGAAGAAAAACAGACCAGCCAAATCGGCAGCCAGGTGGTGCGGGAGGTGGTGATCCCTGAGTTGACCAGGGAAGTCAATGAAGACAAAAATTTTGCGCTGCTCAGGCAGGTTTACAATTCCCTGATCCTTGCCACCTGGTATAAGAAAAAAATCAAGGACAGTCTCCTGGCCAGGGTGTACGAGGACAAGAACAAGGTCGCGGGTGTCAATGTCAATGATCCGCAGGAGAAAGAGAAGATTTATCAGCGCTACCTGGAGGCATTCAAGAAGGGGGTTTATAACTATATCCAAGAGGACGTCGATCCGGTCACGCATGCTGAGCTCCCCAGAAAGTATTTTTCCGGAGGGGTCGTTTTGGATTTGGAAGAAACCAATGTCAATGCGGGCAATGTCCTGCAGATGGTACACCGTGTTCCGGACGCTGCCATGCTGGGGCCCCGGGACCGAGGGATGGTCGTTGAGGCCGACATCGGCCCCGCGGACCAGGCGATGGCCGGCGGTCCTCTTGAAGAGGCAAAGAAGAAGATCACGGATCTTGCAGACGGCCCCCTGGAGGGACGTCCGGTTTCCTATTTTGTTGATTGGATGAACGGCATTGCCGATGCGGTCACCAGCCGGCTGTCGCAGGAGGATCTGAATTCCTTGGCCGTTCAACTCATTGAGAGTCCCAATGAACACATCACCAACCTGATACAGAAGAAATTGGAAGGCGAAGCGCGCACCATCGCCAAATACAGCCTTTCGTTTTATAAAAGCCTGCCCCAGGACGGTAAAATCAATGTCTATCTTTTCAGGGACGCTCTTACGTTATATACGGCACAACGTACGGTGGGGACCCAGCCTCTGGCGATGGCTGTGTCCAAGGCTTCCGTGGGGATGAGTGTTTATCTGGCTGTCAAGGCCCTTATCGAAGAGTCCAAATTACGCGTGGGTTTGGGGCCGGCTTCGGAAATCCCCAAGAAAGATTTCCGGAAGTTTAAGGCGGAATTCTTTAAGTTATTCGACGCATTGATCAATGACAAGCCCATTGGGGAGATCAAATCAGGCAATACCATGATCACGAAGTATGCCCAAAACCTTAAGACGGCGACGGACCGTTTATCGGCCTATGCCGGTCAAATCGGCCTGACCCCAGCCCTTATGAACGACCGGGGGGTGCGTTTTATCGATACCACCATGCAGGGGGCGCTGGTCCTCTTGATGGAGGCGGTGGCGCGCCAGATGATGAAAAAGGCGGGATTGAGTGAAACCCAGATGAAGGACAAGACCTCCAGCCGGATGTTTTACAGCTTTTTATCCCCAGCCTTGAGTTTTATAAAGATCAAAGACAGCCATCTTTCCCGCGCAACCGAGTTTTCAGGGTTACCGTTTAATATCAAAGAAAATAATTGGGCCCATCATGAGCCTTTGATGCATGTGCCCCACATGTCCGGATCCCAGGATAGAAAAAAATTCTTATTTTTCATGGTTGCTTTAAAAAATGAATTGCTGAAATTGGAGAACCCTCCCCCGCAGGACCGCCAAGGGGCGGGGTTTTTTGATCCCTCACTTTACAAGGAAGCGCAAGACATGCGGCAGGCCCGTCTCTCCGGGCAGCGTATGCCCAAAGGCTTTTGGGACGATGAGAGAATGGCCGCATACAGCGTGTGGGCGGCATTGGATACGATCCCGGGGTTCAAGGAAGCGCGCCAACACAACGACATCAGGGAGATGGCAGGGTTGTACCGCAAGTACGTGATGGAGTATAAATCAAAAAAAGAAACAGGCCAGAACAACGGCCAGACGGCTTTTTTTCGTGAAGTCGGGAAGTTAGGCGGGATGATGCGCAGAACCCGGGCCTATTTGGACAAGGCCGACAGCGCGGCCTCATTATTGCGCTTTGCTTTGCCGGGCTTGGTCGATGGGGCCAATCCGGATGCCCTGGACCCTCTGGAAGTGGAATTGAATTATTGGAGCGATCCCGAGAACGTCAGGCGGCACATTTATCAGGCGCTGGATACAATCCCCGGGTTTAAGGAGGCGCGCCTGCACAACGACATCAAGGAAATGGCAGGGTTGTACCGCAAGTACGTGATCGGGTATAAATCCAAAAAAGAAGCCGGCCAGAACGGCCAGATAGCTTTTTTTCATGAAGTCGGAGTGTTAAGCGGGTTGATGGATTCCACGGTACATTTAGACAAAACCAACTCTCCGGCCTCATTATTGCGTTTTGCCTTGCCGGGTTTGATCGATGGGGCCAACCCGGATGCCTTGAACCCCCTGGAAGTAGAAATCAATTATTGGAGCGATCCCGAGAACGCCAGGCGGCATATTGATCAGGCGCTGGATACAATACCCGGGTTTAAGGAGGCGCGTCAACACAACGACATCAAGGAGATGGCCCAATTGTACCGCAAGTACGTGATCGGCTATAAATCAAAAGTGAATATCAACAGGAACGGTCAACTGGCTTTTTTCACTGAAGTCGGGGGTTTAGGCGGTTTGATGGCCAATCCCCAGACTTATTTGGAAAAAATGAACAGCGCGTCGTCGGTATTGCGTTTCGCTTTACCGGGCCTGATCGACGATCAAAATCCCGATGCCTTGCATTCCAATGAGGTTGAAAAATTTCCAAGTGACCAGGCAATGACCCATGGGAACAAACCCGCCGCCCAAGAATGGGAGGGCATTGAAAAGTCCAGGATTTTAAATGCCGGTCCGCACGGGGCAGCAATATTGAAGAAATTGATTGAACATGGAGTGGTCAGTGAAATTTCCGGTGACAGGGTGCTGGCCAATACGGATTTAAAATACCCGGCTGCCGTGCAAGAGATCATCGATGAGGCCGGAGGAGACCCCGGCGAAGCCGGGATCATTGAGGCTGCTCTGTCCCAGTCCCAATTGATGCAGGAATATGCTCCGATCCTGAAAATCCTTCCTGTTGTGCATGTCTTTCTTTACCCTTTTCAGGCGGGAGAAGTTTATCAGAGCGATGCGTTTTCTTCGTTAAAGATCCGGGAGTTGCTTCAGGAAGGAAGATTGGAGGTGAGAAAAAGCCCTCAAACCTGGCTGCAATTATATTGGAAACCCGGTGAAAGAAACAAATGGGCTTTGGAAAAGCAGGAAGAGGTCGATCAATGGAGTTCCATCCCGCAAGGGAAATCCGATTGGCTCAGCTTCAGGAAATCCGTTAAAGTGGAAGTCGGGTATAGCGCCTATGTGATTTCGGTCAAAGACGGGAAAGTAAGATTTGAAAGCAATGGTTTTCAACCGGAAATCAAAAGCCTTTCCCTGAGAGAGTTCCATGAGATAGGGGATGCGTTCATGTTTCGGGTCGATGAGGAAGAGGCAAAGGGCAATTATAGAATGTATTTCCACAGTCAAAATCAACCTGCCACCCTAAAATGGGAGGCCGTGCCGGACTCTTCCAATATTTTGGGGGTGTTCAGACAGCCTGTAAATTTAAGAAAGACATTCGGAATGGTCGACAGGACGCAAGGGTTGTCCACCCTGGTCAGCGGCAGCGGTCCGGCATTGAGAGAAGTCTACAATGTCATAAGACACCGGGTCAATTTTAGAATGGAATTTTGGAAAAGCATCAGGGCATCCCAAGGCAGGGAGAAGGTCGAAGCCTTTTTGGCGGATGCCCTTAAAGAGGGGAATAAAGCCCTGGCGTATTATAAAATGAGCAAAGAAAACTCAAAACCTACGGTCCTTAATGTCGATCTTGCCGCTGTCTGGCAGGATAGGCAAGGCCGTCAATACGCGACAATCGTTTTTGAAGGCAGGAACCGGATTTATCTGCTCAAGAAATCCGGAAAACTGACAGCCTACACACATGAAGAAAATACGGGAAAGATCACCATTGCGGTTGATGAAGGGGATTCCGTGATCATGACATCAGGGATCCCTGCCTTTGAAAAGGACCTTACTTTTGAAGATGATACGCCTACAGGTATCGCGGAGGCTGTTTTGAGTAAGAAATGGAATAAACATGTCAATGGTTCATTCCCGGGGGTCGTTGTTCTAAAGATTTTAGAGCCCGGAGGGGTTCCAAAGACAGACCAGGCGATGATGACCCCCAAGAGCCAGAACCCGGGCGGTATCGACCTGACTGCAGGGAACATGAATTTGCAAATCAAGGGAAACGGCGGGGCGGGGATCAGATTTCATCTTGATGCCTTCACGCTGCAGCAACTCCGGGATTTGCCAGGATTTACTCCGGTCAAAATCAATATCAGGCCGTTGACGGACCTTCGCAGGTTCTTAGGGATCCGGGAAAATCCGGCGGCCGACGCCCCGTGAGAGGGGAAGGACTGCTTTTTATGTTTATTGACGCAGGGTCATGGGGCTGATAAAATACCGCCCTTACTTAAGCTCTGTGTTTACATTTCGGGAAGTAGCGCAGTTGGCTAGCGCGCTTCGTTCGGGACGAAGAGGTCGCCGGTTCAAATCCGGCCTTCCCGACTTTTTAAACACCAAGAGCCTCCTGCCTGAACTGTTGAAATCTCTTTTGGAAAGGTTATACTAACTGCGGAGAAAAGGGGGATTTATGGTCCGGGCCCATATTCATTTCTACGGCACGGTTCAGGGTGTCGGTTTCCGCTATACCACCTTGTCTTTGGCCAAATCTTTGCAGCTTACCGGATGGGTCAGGAACCTTTCCGACGGCAGTGTGGAGTCTGTGGTGGAAGGCCCCCGCGAGGCGATCGACGGGCTTTTGTCCCGCTTAAAAGGGGAATTCGGCAGTTTTATCCGCGACATCAAGATCGAATGGCCTGCGGCCAGGGGGGAATTCGATAAGTTTTGCATTGTATGACCGTGGAGGGTCCCGACCGGCATTTTGATCAGGGTTTGTTTGGAGGAGCGATGGTCCGACGTTTGATTGTCCTACTGGTTTGCCTTTCCTTTATTTTGGGCAATCTTCAATATGCTTATGCCCTGCCCGGCACAGCGGCAGGCGGAGGCTTCAGCATCAATCAGCTGCCCGCGCCCGGCGCCATGGTGGGGGTTTCCGCCAAATTTGCGCCGGTGGCTTTGAAGGGGCTGGTCGTCGACCCTCAAAAGCCTCTGGAATTGCGGTTCATCGTCGATACGGGCAGCGATGCCGCGTATGCGCAAGCGCCGGCTACGCAGCAGCCTGTCAGGGCGCAAATCGACCGCTTGGTCAAATATTTTCTGGCCGGTTTAACGATCCCCGACGGAGACCTGTGGGTCAACCTTTCCCCGTATGAAAAAGACAGGATTGTCCCCAAGACCTTAGGACAAACAGGGCTGGGGCGGGATTTGCTGGCCCAGGACTATATTCTTAAACAATTGACGGCTTCGCTCATCTATCCTGAAAGAAAATTAGGCGAGGAATTCTGGAGCAGGGTTTACGCTAAAGCCGAAAAGCTGTTCGGGACGACGAACGTCCCTGTCAATACCTTTAATAAGGTATGGATTTTGCCCAAGGAGGCCCAGGTCTTTGAGCATGGCAATGCCGTTTATGTCACTAAGGCAACGCTCAAGGTCATGCTGGATGAAGATTATCTGGCTCTCAAGGACCACAGGGCCGTCACCAACCCGTCTGCCGGAATATCCTCCAGGATCATGCGTAAAATCGTACTTCCTGAAATTGAAAAAGAAGTCAATGAGGGAAAGAATTTTGCGCCGTTGCGCCAGATTTATCAGGCTTTGATCCTGGCGAAATGGTACAAGCAAACCGTCCAAAACGGGCTGTTGGATGCCGTTTATACGGACCGGCGCAAAACCATGGGGATCAATCTCCTTGACCCCGCGGTCAAAGAGCAGATCTACCGGCGTTATCTTCAGGCGTATAAAAAAGGGGTGTTTGATTATGTCAAGGAGGTCCCGGCCCGAGACGGCCGTGCCGTACCCAGGAAATATTTTTCAGGAGGCACCTCCTTCAGCGGTATCAAGCTGGAAACAAACGGTACGGCAGCCCAGGAGCGTCCTGACGGGGCCATGATCAGCGCAACGGTGGACCTGGAAAAAGCGCCTGATCTTGCCATGGCCTCAACGAATGAAAAAATCCTTGATCTTATCAATGATTTGAAGTCGCATGGCGTTGTGCCGGCGATCCCAGGAAAGGATCTGTCGGTTTATGACAATCCGGCGAAATTGGTCAATTATATCCGGCAGCATGGCATTATAGAAAACCCCGACGATATTGCCAGGGTATTATCGTGGCGCCTGCAGGTCCAGGAAGGGCATCCTCCCTTATCGGGCATCAGCGGTCAAAGCGTGCTGTTTTTATATGATTCTCTTTTTGCCCCGGATTTTTCTTTGGCCATGGACCGGATCAGGAAGGCGGGGTTCGTGGTTTCCGGCGGGAACCTGATCCCTAAAGCCAATGAACAACAGGACAAAGAGCGGGCCAATCTGGGGCTTTTTAATCAAGATCCCAGGGTAATAGCGTTGATCAAGGAATTACAACAACCGGAGGAATGGGACAATATTGTGCAACGCGGCGCTTTTGTGTTTGACGTGGATAAAACACTGCTTCCCAGGGGCAGCAAGGGATTGAAGGAATATGCAAGGCTGGCGTCCTTGTTCGCCGGACTTATGCGCGCAGGGGTAAGGGTGGTCATTATTTCCGGCAATTCGTGGAGCGAGCAGATGAAAAGGATATACCTGCCGATAGAAGCACAAATGGCGCCGGGGGAGAGCCTGACCTTTTATGTCAATGAAGGAGCAGAAAAGATCACCATCGATAAGTCCAGGGGCGGTGCTGTGTTGGAAGAAACATATAATGTCGCCCATGGCATGGATGCCCATGTCATCCAGAAGGCCATCGATGAGACTTTACAAGAAATGGCTCAGGATAATTTTGGATTGAGCCCGCAACAATTGACGGCGTATAAGGAGGCGCTTGAAGCGTATCGCCAGAAGAGTTATGAAACGCTGCATTTTGAGATGCCATGGGAGAACAAGGGCGCCTGGAAGCCCCAATGGGTGACAGAGGAAGAAGTGCAACGGGAAGAACAGGCGACGGCGACCGTCAGTGTGCCCTGGATTGGCGAGAGGGGCCGGATTTCCAGGCACGGAAAAGAGTTCTTTGCCAGTTTGGCCATCAAACCGACCCCGGTTTTCGAATTTAACGGGCAGAAGATAGATGTGCGTCCGGTCATCCAACGGCATATTGTGGAAAGATTAAGACAGATGGGACAGGACCCTGATCGGTTTGAATTAAGGTCCGGGGGATCGACCACAACGGATATTACGCTCGCCAATGCGGATAAACCTGAGGCCCTGGCGGATTTTATAACAGCCAACGGATTGGACCCCCGCTGGGTCTTTTATTTGGGGGATGAATTTTATGTCCGCGAGGGCAGATACAGCAATGATGAGCCGATCGCCCGCGAGGCCCGGGTTGCCGGATCCGCCCTGGATGGCGTGCGCACCCTTGCCGTCAACGAGAACAATATAGAGGGATCGCAGGTGGCCTATTGGATCGGCCGCACCCCGCAGGCGACCGAAGAATTCTTAGAGCAGGTTGTGCCCGACACCGCCAAGACAGGAGGCGCGCTGCCGGCCGAAGAGCTTCACAAAGACGCTGCCGCCCCACCCTCGGCAGAGGCAACCAACGGCGGTATCGATCTTGATCAAATTCATGTCAGGCGCTACGGCAGGTCCGTGATGGTCCGGTTTGACCCGGCCCGGTTGCGCGAACTTCGCCGGGGAGGGTTCGAAGGGTTTACGCCCGTTATTGTCAATATCAGGCCGTTACAAAATTTTCTTAAACCGTCTTTGGGAACTGCGGGCAGGTATGAATCAGACCCAGGCTAAAAAAGAAATCCGGGACCTGACTAAGGCCGTCGAAGAGCATAATCACCGCTATTATGTGCTCCATGATCCTGTTATTTCCGACGAGGAGTATGACCGCCTGTTGAAGAAGCTGGTTGATCTGGAGGAAAAATTCCCCGGCTTAAAATCCCCGGCGTCGCCCACCCAGCGGGTGGGGGCCAAGGTGGAGGGGAATTTGCCGACGGTCAGGCATGAAGTTAAAATGATGTCCCTGGACAATACTTATTCAGTCGACGAGTTGCGCCAGTGGGACAAACGTGTGGCCAAAGGTCTGAACGGACAGAGCTACCAATTGATTGCGGAATTAAAGATCGACGGAGTCAGCTGTTCGTTGACTTATGAAAAAGGCGTTTTGACCCTGGCGGCCACCCGCGGGGACGGCCAGACCGGTGAAAATGTCACGCACAATGCCAGGATCATCCAATCACTGCCATTGCGGTTAACAGGGGCTCCGGAGCTATTGGAAGTGAGGGGAGAAGTTTATACCGACAAAGCTGATTTTGAGGCCATGAACCAGGAGCGTAAAAAAAACGGGGAAGAGGCCTTCGCCAATCCCCGCAATGCTGCGGCCGGGGCTTTAAAACTTTTGGACAGCCGCCTGGCGGCCCGGCGCAAACTGCGGTTTTTTGTCCACTCTTTCGGCCGGGTGTCGGGTGAAATGTTCGGCACACAGGCAAGATTTTTAAAGGAATGCCGCGCCTACCGGCTGCCGGTCAATCCCGAAGCCCGCCTTTGCCGCAATATTGATGAAGTGATCAAGCTCTGCGGGGAGTTTCAGTCCGCGCGCGGGTCGTTGCCTTATGAAGTCGACGGGGTGGTCGTTAAAGTCAACGATCTAAAACAGCAGGAGGAATTGGGAGAGACTTTAAAAAGCCCCCGTTGGGCCGTGGCTTTCAAATTCCAGGCCCAGCAGGCTACGACCGCCGTCAAGGAGATCGTCGTGCAGGTGGGCCGTACCGGCGTTTTGACGCCGGTGGCGGAATTGGAGCCTGTGGCTTGCGGCGGGGTCATGATCGGCCGCGCCACCCTGCACAATTTTGATGAGATCAGGCGTTTGAAAGTCAATGCGGGGGACCGCGTCCTGATAGAACGTGCCGGGGACGTCATTCCCAAGATCGTCAAGGTCGTTGAAAAACGTTCCACAAGTGATTTTGTGGCGCCCTCGGCGTGCCCTTCGTGCGGCGGAAAAATCCAGAAGATCAGGGAAGCGGATGTGGCCTACCGCTGCCTGAACCCTTCCTGCCCCAAGCAATTGGAGCGCCTCATGGTCCATTTTGCCTCAAGAGGGGCCATGGACATCGAAGGGTTGGGCGAATCTCTGGTCGGTCAGCTCCTTAAAAAGAATCTGGCACAGAGCCTCGCGGACATTTATTTTCTGACCAAGGAGCAATTGCTGGAATTGGAACTGTTCGCAGACAGGAAAGCCGACAATGTACTGAAAGCCATAGCCCAAAGCAAAGCACGGCCCCTGTCCAGATTTTTGTTCGGCCTGGGCATCCCCACGGTCGGCACCAAAGCGGCCCAAAATTTAGCTGGGCATTTCGGCTCTTTGGATGCTATTATAAATGCGCCAGTTTCACAACTGCGGGACATCCATGAAATTGGGCCGGTGATGGCTGAATCCGTGACGGAGTTTTTTAAGCAGCCACAGGTCAAAAAGCTGCTGGCCAAATTTAAGACGGCGGGTTTGAATTTTACAGAACCCAGGAAGCAGGCCCCGGGGCGCCGCCTCGCGGGCAAGACGTTTTTATTTACCGGCGAGCTGGAGGGCCTTACGCGCCAGGAGGCCGGCGCGCGGGTGGAGGGCCAAGGCGGCAGGGTGGTCTCCGCGGTCAGCGGAAAACTGGATTATCTCGTCATCGGCAAAGAGCCCGGGTCCAAGCTGGCGCGGGCCAAACAGTTGGGAATACCCACAGTCAATCAGAAGGAATTCGAGGAGATGGTGCATGGATAATTTGAATCGGCATAGGTCAACAATGTTGGCCCTGGCGGGCCTTTTGGCGTTGAGTCTGACGTTGAGTTCTTGTGATACGCTGAAGGAGAAATTCATCCGTAAACCGAAACACGAAGTGCAGCAATTTACTCCTGTCCTTGAGCCTGAAGTATACCCTACGCCGAAAACAGACCCCAGGATCGCTTATCAGGGGCATTATGACCTGATCAAAGCCTGGTACAGGGATTTATGGGATGACATCGATGACAAGGGCTACGGGATGCACCTGCATTATGTTCTTTCTCAAGTTTCCGACCATATTGCCAAGATGGAACAGCTGGTGGACGCCCCGACCAGGGCGAAATTGGTCAAATTGGACGGTTTTTTGGATTATTATAAAGCTTCTTTGGACATCCCCTGGCAGGCGCGCAGCAGATCACGCATCGAAAGCGACATGATCGGCTTCGACAGATTTCTGCGGGACAACCTGCGTGCCGACAGGATCAAGGGACATTTTGTCAAGCAGATGCCGCCTTCTGTTGAATAGTGAATATTCATGAAAGAATTCATCGATGATTTCATGGATTATCTTTCCGTCGAGCGCGGGCTGTCCCCCAATACCATTTTGGCCTACCGCCGGGATCTGAACAAATACATCGATTATCTTTCCCGAAAGGGCGTTCAAAAGGCCCCGCAGGTCAACCGTGAGCATGTTTCTGCGTTCATGTTGGACCTCAAGAAACATGACATGTCGCCGGTGAGTATTTGCCGGAATTTGGCGGCGGTCAAAATGTTCCACCGTTTCCTGGTGCGGGAGAATTTGAGCAAGGAGGACCCCACGACCCTGGTGGACACGCCGAAGCTTTGGAAGAGGGTCCCGTCGGTGTTGACGTTAGGGGAGATCGAGTCGATGATCGCGGCCGCGGCGGGGCGGAAGGTCCAGCAGATCAGGGACCAGGCGATATTGGAGATTTTTTATGCCAGCGGCCTGCGGGTCTCGGAATTGTCGGATTTGAAGACGGACAGCGTCAATTTCGACGTGGGGTTTGTGCGCGCCGTGGGCAAAGGAGCCAAAGAGCGCATCATCCCGCTGGGGCACAAAGCGCGCGAGGCCCTGCAGAAATACCTGCAGAAGGCACGGCCCCGGTTGCTGAAGGGCCGGGCCGGGGGGCAGGCCGATGATTCCTTGTTTTTGAGCCGGCTGGGCAAAAAGATCAGCCGGGTCAGCTTGTGGTCCCTGATCAAATCGTACGCGCGCAAGGCCAATATCAAGAAAGAGATCAAGCCCCATACGCTGCGCCATACGTTTGCGACCCATTTATTGGAACACGGAGCGGACCTGCGTTCGGTCCAGGAAATGCTGGGGCATGCGGACATTTCCACCACACAGATCTATACGCATGTGGACAAGGAACGTTTGAAAAGCGCGCACAAACAGTTCCATCCGAGGGGATAATTTCTAAAGTGGTAGAGTGGTGTTTATGGATCTTCTGTCCCGTTTAAATCCTGAATCTTCCTTCTTGGTGCGTTCTATCGGGCGGCTGGCCGAAGAGCAGGGGATGAGGGCCTACCTGGTCGGCGGGCCGGTGAGGGACCTGCTGTTGAAGTCTTCCAATACCGATCTGGATATTACGGTGGAAGGCAGCGGCATCCGCCTGGCCCGGGCTTTCGGCGCGGCATTCGGGGGTTCAAAGGTGACCGTTTATCCTGCTTTTAAGACGGCGACGGTGCTTTTGCCCGACGGGCGCCTGGTTGATTTTGCCACCGCACGCCAGGAGACCTACGCGCGCGGCGGCGCTTTTCCGGCGGTCAAACCCGCGGGGATCAGGCAGGATCTTTTGCGCCGGGACTTTACGATCAATGCCATGGCCGTGGCCATCGGCCCGAAAACGTGGGGAAAGATCACGGACCCCTACGGGGGCGCCGGGGACTTAAAGGCCAAAAGGATCCGCGTCCTGCACGATCACAGTTTTCTGGACGATCCCACGCGTATTTTGAGGGCGGCCAGGTTTAAGGCCCGTTTGGGTTTCAAAATGGAAGCCAAAACATTGAGGTTGTTGAAATCCGCGGTCGCAATGAAAGTGCTTGATACAATCAGGCCGCAGAGGTATCTTAAAGACTTTAATAAAATCCTTAAAGAGCCCACATCTCTTGAGGCGATCGGATGTTTAAAAGAATGGGATGCTTTTAAAGCGCCCGCGTAAGCGCCGGCTTACGAACTCAAAGGAACAGGGAATATATGCGTATCGAGAAAGTCAATTCAACCATTAAACGGGAACTGGGCATGATCCTGCAGTACGGTGAGATCAGCGATCCCAGGATCTCTTTTGTCACCATCATGAGCGTGGAGACCAGCAAGGACCTTCAGCACTCAAAAGTCAAATTCAGCATACTTTCGGATGACCCCAAGGACATTGAGGCGGCCCTTGCGGGTTTTGAGAGTTGCCGGGGGCATATCCGCAGGCTGATAGGTCAGCGTGTCGAACTGCGGTACACGCCGCAATTCCAGTTCATTTATGATAAGAGCGTCAAATACGCGGCTGACGTCGACAAGACCCTGGAAGAGATCAAGAAATTAAAAACGGCTTAAGGAAGGGCAATACATGAATTCTTATAAGGACGTTTTAAATATCATCCGCCTCCACGAGCGGTTTTTGGTGACCACCCATCATAATCCCGACGCGGATGCAGTGGCCTCTGCGCTTTCCTTAGGCCTTTATTTAAAAAGCCTGGGGAAAAAAGTCCACGTGCTTAATGAAGATGCCTGCCCCCAATGGTTGAAATTCCTGCCCGCAACGGCTATGTTCAAGAAAGCAAGTTGTGTGAGACGGGCGGACCATGACGCAGTCATCATATTGGATTGCGGCGACTTGCAGCGCGTGGGGCCCGAGGTCAAGGAATTCATGAGGGAGGGCAGGCCTGTGGTCGTCATAGACCATCATGTGACCAACGAAAGGTTCGGGGACGTCAATGTGGTCAAGCCCAAGGCGTCTTCCACCTGCGAACTGATATTCGATCTTTTTAAAGAAGCGAAATACCCTCTGAACCGGAATGTGGCCATCCTTCTTTACGCGGGCATCATGACGGACACGGGATCGTTCCGTTTCGAGAACACCACCGCCTATTGCCACGCCGTGGCCGAGGAATTGTTGGCATTCAAATTTTCCGCCTCCCGCATGTATGACCGCCTTTATACGGGCATCCCCGTGGGAGACATGAAAAAGTTTACGGACACGATCCATGAGGCCCGGTTGCTGGACAATAACAGGGTCTTTTGTGTGGCGCTGTCCAGAAAAACCGTGGACGGCTTTTCTAAAAGTTTTGACTTGAAGGAAAAATTGTTCTCGTTTTTGCGTTCGATAGAAGGCATCGAGGTCGCGGTGATCCTGACGGAATTGAATCCCCAGGAGGTGCGGGTCAATCTGCGCAGCCAAAACCATTTTGACGTCGCCCGCCTGGCCCAAGATTTCGACGGCGGCGGGCACCAAAAAGCCGCCGGCTGCAAGATTTGCGGTTCTTTGCAGCAAGCGCAGAAAATCATTGCCAAAGCCATTCATGAAAGGCTTAAGGAAATATGAGGCCCCACGCCGCCGTACAAAACTCTCTCCAGGGCATTGCCCTGGTCAATAAGCCCAAGGGGCTGACCTCCCACGACGTCGTGGGTTTTGTCCGCCGCACTTTTAAGATGCGCCGGGTGGGGCATGCCGGGACGCTTGATCCCATGGCCACGGGGGTCCTGGTCATTTTGCTTGGGGCTTCGACAAAACTTTTCGATGAATTCTCGGCCTTTGATAAGTCTTACCGGGCCACCTTGAAGCTGGGCCTGAAAACCACCACGGCGGACATCACCGGACAACCCCTGCTGGAAAGGCCCTATGACGGCATCACCGAGGAGACCGTCAGGAGGACTTTTCTTCAATTCACAGGCGACATCGAGCAAAAACCGCCGATGGTCTCGGCCGTCAAACACCAGGGCGAGCGCCTCTACCGGATCGCCCGGCAGGGCAAGACCGTGGCGCGTGAGGCCCGGCGCGTCCGCATCGATGAATTAAGGATCTTAAAATGCTGCCTGCCCGACGTGGAATTCTTTATGAGCTGCTCAAAGGGGACCTATGTGCGCCAGCTGGCGGAGGACGTGGGCGAGGTCTTGGGCTGCGGGGCGTGCATTTCCCAGATCGAACGCACCAAGGTCGGCCCCTTCGACATCAAAGATTCCGTGACGCTGGAAAATTTGAATGAAAATCATATATTTAAGTGGCCCTACTAAATTGTCTTTGAAAAGGACCTGCGTGGCCATCGGCATATTCGACGGCGTGCACCGCGGGCATCAATACCTGATCAGGCAGATGCTTAAGCGTGCCGGGCGGCTCAAACTTAGGCCCCTGGTCATCACTTTTTTCCCCCATCCGGCCCATGTCCTCTCCTCCGGCATTTCATTGGAGTATATCACGTCATTGAAAGACCGCCTGCGATGGCTTGAACGTTTGGGCGTTGAAGCCTTCCTGGTCGTGAAATTCAACAAGTCCTTTGCCAGGATGCCGCCGCAGCAGTTCATCAGCGATATTTTGATCAAGAAACTGGACGCCAGGGCCGTTTTTGTCGGCGCCAATTTCCGTTTCGGCAAGGACAGGAGCGGCGGCGTTGAACTGTTTGAACGTCTGGCCGGCCCGTACGGTTATGAAATGCACGCGGTGGCCCCCCTGAAACAGGGCGGGGAAGCCATCAGTTCCACACGTATCCGCCGCTCGATCGCAGAAGGCAAATTGGCCCAGGCCGGGCGGTTATTGGGCAGGCCGGTCTCTGCCGGCGGCAGGGTGGTCCAAGGCTCCCGGCGGGGAAAGAAATTAGGTTTTCCGACGGCAAATGTGGCTTATGAAGCCGACCTGCTGCCGCCGCGGGGCGTGTACGCAGCGCGGGTACATCTTGGGAAAAAAGAGTATCAGGCCGCGGCGAATATCGGCCGTAGACCTTCTTTTGAAAATAACGCGCAACATTTGATTTTGGAAGTCCATATCTTCGATTTTTCCGGAAATATTTACGGCCGTCATGTAGAAGTGGAGTTTTTAAAGAAGATCCGCAACGAAAAGAAATTCCCAAGTCCGCAACACCTCATCCGGCAGATCCAAAAAGACGAGGCCTTCGCCCGGAAATATTTCAAAGCACACAAGTAGATTTATTAACTTAACGCCGGTTCGACATACGCCTTGAAAAGCATTTTTCAACCACGGCTGGCCTTATTCCGCCCGTCTTTGCTGGAATGTCAGCCATACAACGCGCCTGCGGCGCTGTATGGCAGAATCGGCGTTGTAGACGGGCGGGGCCAGAGTGGTATTCAAAATGCTTTTCAAGGCTTATGTCGAACTCACGTTAACTTAACAACTAAGGGGACGCTTTATGAAGCGTTCCCTTTTGTATTTTTGTGTATTGACAAGCCCCCGGCATAGGGCTATACTTTGCATTAAGTGGAGCATCGTGGAGGGAAGTGGAGAGTATGTTTTACGGCGAATACAGCCACGGCATCGATAACAAAGGCCGTTTGATCCTGCCTGCGCGTTTTCGCGAGGTGGCCCGTGAAAACGGCATTGATAAATTTTTCGTCACCCGCGGGTTGGACAAATGCATTTTTATGTTCGCGGAAGGCGAGTGGCGCCTGCAGGAAGCCCGTTTTAAAAACCTTTCGTTCACCAAGGGCGAGGCGCGCTCTTTTAACCGCATGTTCTTCTCAGGTGCCGTCGATGTCATGCCCGACAAGCAGGGGCGCTTCATCATCCCCCAATACCTTAAAGATTTTGCCGGCATCAGGAAGGACGCCGTGGTGATAGGCCTTTCCAACCGTATCGAGATTTGGGAGACCTCGGCCTGGCGGGAGTTCTTTAACAAGACCAGCGGCGATTTCGAGAAGACCGCGGAGCATATGCTGGATATAGATTGAGTGATGGCCCCTGATGCCGCCCATATTCCGGTGATGCCCCAGCAGGCGCTTGAGTTGTTGAACCTTTCGCCGGGGGCAACGGCGGTGGATGGGACCTTGGGGATGGGAGGGCATGCGTCATTGATGGCCCGGGCCCTGGGGGCGGACGGACATTTGATCGGCATCGACCGCGACGACGCTTCTTTAAGGCAGGCTGAAAGAAAATTAGGCCCCTTGAAATTAAAGATTGATTTGTTAAAAGGGCGTTTCAGCACGCTTGATACAATTTTGGCCGGCCTTAAAGTAAGCGCCATCGACGGTATATTACTGGACTTGGGGATTTCGAGCTTTCAGTTGGATGATCCGGGCCGCGGATTCGCCTTTAAGTCCGAAGGGCCCCTGGACATGAGGATGGATACGCAGTCGCAGGGTCCTACGGCGGCGGATTTGGTCAATGGGCTTAAAGAGGCCCAGCTGGAAAAAATAATTTCGGAATTCGGCGAAGAACGCTTCGCCCGCAGGATCGCCGCGGCCATTGTGATGCACAGGGCCGGGGCCAAAATCACGACGACTCAAAGCCTGGCCGATATCATTTTGCGTTCGCTGCCCCGGGGGTACACGCGGGGGCGCATCCATCCGGCCACCAGGACTTTTCAGGCCTTGCGCATCGCCGTTAACGGGGAATTGGACGAGTTGGCCTCAGGCCTGGACGTATGTTTCAGGATGTTAAGAAAAGGCGGGCGCCTGTGCGTGATCGCATTTCATTCGCTGGAAGACCGCCTGGTCAAGAACAAGTTCAAATCGTGGGCAAGCGCGGAAGAAGGCCTGATTTTGACCAAAAGGCCTTTGACGGCGTCTGATGAAGAATGTGCATCCAACCCGCGCAGCCGCAGCGCCAAAATGAGGGCTGTTGAAAGGTTAAAATGAGCTTAAAAGTCTATTTTAAAATCGCCTCATTTGTCACTATAATAGCTTTATTGTATATTCATATGCAGACGAAGATTTTTGAGTTATCCTATAAAGATAAAGATAAAGAAAAGATCATCCATGAATTGAATGACAGCAACGGGGTTTTGGACCATCAAATACTGACTTTAAGGTCCGCCAACAACCTGGGCAACCTGCTTTTGGACCACAACAGCGGTTTTCAGTTTATGGACAACCAGCGGGTGATGACCGTGGCGGCTTCCGCGGGGAAAATAGAGCGTTGGCGCCAACCCCAGCCTAAGAACGTCAACCCCGTGTGGGATTGGTTCTCCTTTTTTGGCGCTAAGGCAAGCTAAAGCCGGGAATGTTATAAGAAGAGCCAGAGGTTAAATTGTTTCTGCGCAAGTATCCGCTCCGTTTTGCCGTCGTGTGCATATTCTTATTTGCAGGGTTTGCTTACTCCATCGGATTTTTGATCTACATCCAAATATTCCGCTCTTCTTATTTAAGCACTCTCGCCCGGCGCCAGCATGAGCATTCCATCGTCCTGGAGCCGCGCCGGGGCACCATTTACGACCGCAACATGAGGCCATTGGCGATCAGCCTGCCGGTCTATTCCATTTATGCCAACCCCAAGATCATGCGCAGGCCGCATGATGTGGACCTGGCAGTGGAAAAATTGTCCGCCGTTCTGAAAACCGATCCTAAATTTATCCGTGAAAAGCTGGGTAAAAATAAATATTTCGTCTGGATCCGGCGCAAGGTCCCGCAGGAAGTCTATCTGCAGGTGAGCAATTTAAAGCTGACGGGGATAGGCTTTATCAAGGAAAGCCAGCGTTATTATCCCAACCAGGAGCTGGCTGCGCATGTGATCGGTTTTACCGGCATCGACAACAAGGGGCTGGCCGGCCTGGAGCTCGATTACGACAAGTATTTGGAGGGAAAGCCCGGCCGCGCGATCATTTTGCGGGACGCCCGCTCCAGGGAACTGATGTTCGACAAAGGTTATGTCCCGCCGCAGGACGGGCTTAATATCGTCCTGACCATTGACGAAACGATCCAGTTCATCGCCGAGCGGGCCCTGGACGAGATGTATAAGAAATACCATTGCAAGGGCGCCAGCATCATCGTGATGAACCCGAAAACCGGGGCAATCCTGGCCCTTGCCAACCGGCCCACGTATAATTTGCAGGAAGCATCCAAAAGCACGCCGGAGTCGCGCACCGACCGCGCCGTTGTTTACACCTATGAGCCCGGTTCGGTATTCAAGATCGTCACGGCCTCGGCGGCGCTGCAGGAAGGGGTGGTCAGGGAAGGGGACGTGATCAATTGCGAGCACGGCGCCTGGCACGTCGCCGGCCGCGTCCTGCACGACGCCGAAAAATTCGGCATGCTGACATTCAGGCAGGTCATCGAGCAATCGAGCAATATCGGGACCACCAAGGTGGCCATGCGCCTGGGGCCACAGAGGGTTTATAATTACGCGCACCGTTTCCGTTTCGGGATGAGGACCGGCATTGACCTGCCCGGCGAGGCGCCGGGGATATTGAAACCGGTGAGAGAGTGGTCCGGGACTTCGATCACGGCGGTGCCCATAGGCCAGGAAGTGACGGTGACCCCCATCCAGCTGGTCTGCGCCATGTCCGCCATCGCCGAAAACGGGGCTTACATGAGGCCTTTCGTGGTGAAGTACATCGAAGACAGCGAGGGGCACATCCTTTATGAGCATACTCCCCAAATTCTGGACAAGGTCATTACACAAACCACCGCCCGCCGGGTGAAGGCCATCTTAGAAGGCGTTGTCAAAGAGGGGACCGGAACAAAAGCGGCCATTGCGGGCGTGGTTGTCGCGGGCAAGACAGGGACCGCCCAGAAGGTGGTCAAGGGCGCTTATTCGCATTCGCATTTTTACGCGACTTTTGACGGCTTTGCTCCGGCGAACGACCCTCGCCTGGCCGCGGTGGTGGTCTTTGACGATCCCCATCCGGCTTATTACGGGGGGACGGTTGCGGCGCCTGTTTTTTCTGAAGTGGTCGGGGATTCCCTGAAATATTTGGCTTCAAGGACAAGCGGTGATTGATCATGAGGTTAAGTGAGTTACTCGACGGGATTTATACGGGGCCGATAGGTCCCCGGTGGCGGGACTTTGAAGTCTTGGGCCTTTCCTGCGATTCGCGCGAGGAGCAGAAAAACGGATTGTTTGTGGCCCTGCCCGGCCTTAAATTCGACGGCCGGGATTTTATCAAGGGCGCCCTTGAGCATGGGGCCAAAATCATCGTTGCCTCAGGGGCTCCTCCTTCAGGCCTTGGGCAGGAAGGCGATGCCTGTTATTTGAATGTCGATGACCCCAAGCATTTTCTGCGCCGCATTGCCGGGCGGTTTTACGGAGCCCCTTGCCGCAAGGTCAGCACGGTCGGCATCACCGGCACCAACGGCAAGACCACCGTCACCTATCTGATAGAGTCCATCATCCATGCTGCGGGCAGGCGCTGCGGCGTCATCGGGACGGTCAACCACCGCATCGGCGAAAAGATCATACCGTCAAAAAACACCACTCCCGGATTTCTGGACAATCAAAGGTATCTGGCCCAACTGGCCGCCGGGGGCGCGGATTATTGCGTGATGGAAGCCTCCAGCCATGCCCTGCACCAGGGCAGGCTCGACGGCGTGGAATTTTCAGCCGGCATCTTCACCAATTTGACCCAGGACCACCTCGATTACCATAAAGACATGGATGATTATTTTCAGGCCAAGTCCCTGCTGTTTACCCGCTTGACTGCGCCGGCCGCGGCCGTCATCAATACGGATGATGTCTACGGCAGGAAACTCCTGCGCCTTTGCGGCAGCCCGATCATCACCTATGCGATCGATGTTCCGGCGGATGTCCGTGCCAAGAATATCGCTTATGATTTAAACGGCAGCCGTTTCGACATTGTTTTCGGCGGGGGTTTGGTCGAGCTCCGTACGCGGTTTATCGGCAAACACAATGTTTATAACATCCTGGCGGCCTTTGCCTGGGGGTTGTCGCAGGAATTCGAGCCCCAGACCATCTGCGGCGGCATTGAAAATCTGACGGCCGTGCCCGGCCGGCTGGAGAGGGTTGATAACGGCCAAGGGGCCTTTATATTCATCGATTATGCCCATACCGAAGACGGGCTGGTCAATGTGCTTAAGTCTTTAAAGGGAGCGGGCCCGCAGAAGATCATCCTGGTTTTCGGCTGCGGCGGGGACCGGGACCGCGCCAAGCGGCCTAAAATGGGACAGGCGGCGTGCAGCTTGGCGGACCATTCAATCGTCACCAGCGACAATCCCCGCAGCGAGGAGCCGCAGGCGATCATCGACGAAATCACCGCCGGCTTCTCCAAAAAGAATTATGAAGTTTGCGTGGACCGCCGCGAAGCCATCGGCCGCGCACTGAAAACGGCCCGGCCGGGTGAGATCGTTTTGATCGCCGGCAAAGGCCACGAGAATTACCAGATCTTCAAAGACCGCACCATTGTGTTCAATGAACGGGACATTGTGAAGGCATGTTTACAATCGCTGAAATCCTAAAAGCCACCGGAGGCGCATTGGTCCGGGGGCCCGCGCTTGGGAGGGCACGCCGGGTCTGCATCGACTCCCGCAGCGTCCAAAAGGGGGAGTTGTTCATCGCCATCAAGGGTGAAATTTTTGACGGGCATGATTTTGTCGACGATGTGGCGGGCAAAGGCGCGCGGGTGGTGGTTGTCCAGAGGCCCGTTGACATCAAAGACCGCAATGTCAGCGTCATCCGCGTGGCGGATACGGCGCGGGCGTTGGGGGACATCGCGCGTTTTCACCGCCTGCGTTTTAAAATCCCTGTCATTGCGCTGACCGGTTCCGCCGGCAAGACCACGACCAAGGAGATGATCGCCGCGGTGCTTAGCCGCAAATACAAGGTCTTGAAGAATGAAGGCACGCAGAACAACCATATCGGGGTGCCTTTGACCCTGTTGAAGTTAAAGCCCTCCCACCAAATCCTGGTTTTGGAATGCGGCACCAACCAGCCCGGCGACATCGCCTGGTTGGCGGATGTGGCCCGCCCGACGGCGGCAGTGTTCACCAATATCGGCGCCTCCCACCTGGAGAAATTAAAGACCGTCGGCGGCGTTTTCAAGGAGAAATGGATGCTGACCTCGTCCATGGGACCCGGGGATGCCGTTATCATGAACGCGGATGATGCGTTTTTGTCCCGGCAGGTGGGCCGGAAGAATATTTTCAGGACCGTGACCTACGCCCTCAAGTCCAGGGCCGATTGGACGGCGCGGGACATCCGGGTCCAGGCCGGCAGGGGCCTGCGTTTCCGGGCGGGCGGAAAAATCATTGAATTGAATGCCTGCGGTGCCAGCAACGTTTATAATGCCCTTGCCGCTTTGAGCTGCGGCGCGCTTTTTAGGGTGCCGCTTAAAGATATCGCCTGTGCCCTGAGATCTTTTGAATTACCCCAGGGGCGGGGGGCCATCGTGCGTCTGGGCAAGGGCTGGATGATCAACGACACCTATAATGCCAATCCCGTGTCCATGGCTTCGGCCCTGCAGACCCTGCAAACCATAGAGACGCGGGGGCAAAGGATTTTTGTCGCCGCCGATATGCTGGAACTGGGCCGGCGGTCACAAGAGCTGCATGAAGCCATGGGCACGCTCATCGCCAAAAAGGGCGTGGATGTGTTGATTACGGTCGGCCCCGGGGCCGGGCTGATGGGCGCGAAAGCCGGGAGGCTCAATAAAAAATTACAGGTATTTGCTTGCAGAGACGCCTGCTTGGCGCAAAAATATCTAGCCAGAGTATTTCGTAACGGGGACGCGGTTTTGATCAAAGGCTCCAGGCGCATGAAGATGGAGCAGGTGGCTGAATTCTTGTTGGCTTCTCCTAAGGGAAATTTGTAAGGCATTTTCTCAAGCGTTTGACGACCAAGTAGCAGGGAATATATCCATGTTTTATTTTTTGTCGCAGTATTTCACCGATTCCAGGCATTTTAATATTTTCCATTACATCACTTTCCGCGCCGGCATGGCCGGAGTCACGGCCTTTTTGCTGTGCATGATATTGGGGCCGGTGTTCATCCGTTTGACCAAACGCCGCCGTGTCCGCGAATCGGCCAGACGGCATGATGCGCCGGCCCTGGACCCCTTCCAGGCCAAGAAAGAAGGCACGCCCACCATGGGCGGCGTTTTCATTATCGGCAGCATTCTGGCGTCCATCGCCTTGTGGGGCAACTGGACCAACAGTTTCATGGTCATGACCACCTGGGTCTGCGTTTCTTTCGCGTTTTTGGGCGGCTGGGACGATTATGTCAAATTGAAAGGGATCGGGCCCCACCGGGGGGTTTCGGCCAGGGTCAAATCCTTCTGGCAGGTGGTCATCGCATTTATCGTCGGGGTGTTCGTGTATCTGTACCCCGATATCACCACCAACCTGGATGTGCCGTTCTTTAAGGATTTGGTCATCAACCTGGGGCCGTTCTTTGTGTTTTGGGTCGTCCTGGTCGTGGTGGGCTCATGCAATGCGGTCAACCTCACCGACGGCCTGGACGGCCTGGCCATCGGCTGCACCCTGATGGTGGCCTTTACCCTGGCCATCTTAAGTTATGTCACGGGCAACACGGAAATGAGCAATTACCTGTATGTCCCTTATGTGCCGGGGGCGGGGGAATTGACGGTATTTTGTACCGCCATCGTCGGAGCAAGCCTGGGGTTTCTATGGTTTAACTGTTATCCGGCCACTGTTTTTATGGGGGACGTGGGGTCTTTGGCCCTGGGCGGGAGCCTGGGGATGATCGCGGTTTTGATCAAAAAGGAAGTGTGGCTGGTCGTTTTAGGGGGCGTTTTTGTCATCGAGGCCGGGTCCGTCATCCTGCAGGTTTTTTCTTTTAAACTGACGGGCAGGCGCGTTTTCAAAATGTCGCCCTTTCATCATCATTTGCAGTTGTCCGGCTGGAATGAGAACAAGATCATCGTCCGCTTCTGGATCGCGGCCATCATCATGGCCATGCTGACGATAACGACGCTGAAAATACGGTAACATGTATTTTGATCTTAAGAACAAGAAGGTGACGGTGATTGGCGCGGCGAGAAGCGGAATTGCCGCGGCTAATGCGGTTTTGCGTCTGGGGGGTATTGCGAAGGTATCGGAGAGCCAGGCGATGGCCGAGCCTCCTGCAGGCGTCCTCATTGAGCAGGGCGGGCATACTCAAAAATTTATTGAAGACAGTGATTACGTGGTCTTAAGTCCCGGTGTCCGTTTGGATGCGCTGCCGGTCAAGTGGGCGCGTGAGGCCGGCATCGAGGTCATGGGTGAGGTGGAGTTTGCTTTCCGCCTGTGCCCTTGCCCCATCGTCGCCGTCACCGGCAGCAACGGTAAAACCACAACCTCCACGGTGATCGCGGAAATCATCAAGCGCGCTGGGCGGGGGGTCAGGTTGTGCGGCAATATCGGGGACCCCTTTTCCAGGCATGTGCTGGATTTAAAACCAACGGACACCGTGGTGCTGGAAATCAGTTCTTTCCAACTGGAGAGCACCATCCGATTCAGGCCGTTGGTCGCGGTATGGACCAATTTCAGCCAGAACCACCTGGACCGGCACAAGGACCTGGATGAATATTTCCGGGCCAAGTGCAGGATCGTTGCAAACCAGGGCCCCCGGGACTTTGCCGTGCTTAATGTACAGGACCCGGAACTAAAGAAATTAGCGCCGGGGCTGAAGGCCAGGGTGTTGTTTTTTGGGGAAGGACAGGAAGGCAACCCGAATTACCTGGCCGCAACCCAGGCGGCCCGTGCTTTGGGCATCGGCGAAGACATTTGTCTTAAGACGTTTTCAGAATTCAAAGGGGTCGAGCACCGGCTTGAATTCGTCCGCCATTTAGGCGGGGTCGATTTCATCAACGATTCCAAATCCACGACGGTGGAGGCCGGCCGCTGGGCCCTGGAGCGCGCCCTTAAGCCGACGGTGATGATCTGCGGGGGCCTGGACAAGCATCTGGATTATTCCCCCCTGAAACCTCTGGTGGCCCGGAAGATCAAGCGCATGATGGCCATCGGCCAGGCGAGGGAGATCATGAAGGCGACCTTCGGCGATGTCGTGGCCGTGGACACGTACGCTTCCCTTGAAGAAGCGGTCCGGGACGCGCGGGCGGCGGCACAGGCAGGGGGATGCGTCCTGTTTTCGCCCATGTGCGCCAGCTTCGACATGTTCAAGGATTATGAACACCGGGGCCGGGTGTTCAAAGAAATTGTCAACGGTCTAAAATAAAATATGCGGCAGGAACGGATCAATTTAACCATCACCGTCTCAACCTTGATCTGCATCGGCATTGTGATGATCTATTCGGCCAGCTGCGTCAATGCCATGCAAAATTTCGCAGACAGCCTGTATTTTCTTAAGCGCCATGTTTTGTTTTTGGCCATAGGGCTTGTGGTCTCGTTTTTTATTTTACGCATGGATTACCGCCAGATACAGCCCCATGCCCGCCTGCTGATCGGGGCTTGTGTCGTGCTTCTTTTGCTCGTCCTCATTCCCCATATCGGCAATGAAAGTTACGGTGCCCGGCGGTGGTTCAAGCTGGGAGTTTTCCATTTCCAACCCTCGGAACTGGCCAAGCTCGCCATGATCATTTATACCGCGGATTTCCTCGCCCGCCGCCAGCAATCCATCAAGAGTTTCAGGCGGGGATTCCTGCCGCCTTTGATCGTCATGGGCGTTTTTTGCGTCCTCACCGTCAAGCAGCCGGATCTGGGGACGACCATCGAGATCGCGGTCGTGACCCTGACCATGCTGTTCTTAGGCGGCGCCAAGCTGTGGCATTTGGCGCTTGTTTTCGGGTCGTCGGTGCCTGTGCTGGCGTATCTGATCATCAAAGAACCGTACCGTGTGGCGCGCATCATTGCTTTCCTGGACCCCTGGCAGGACCCCCAGGGCATCGGTTTCCAGTTGACCCAGTCACAGATCGCTTTAGGCTCCGGCGGCATCTTCGGGGTGGGCTTGGGCAGGAGCGTTCAGAAACTTTTTTACCTGCCGGCGGCGCACACGGATTTCATCCTGTCGATCATCGGCGAGGAATTGGGCCTGGTGGGGACCTTGGGCGTGATCGTGCTGTTTTGCCTTTTCATCTGGCAGGGCACGCGCATCGTCCGCCAGACAAATAACGCCTTCGGCTATTTTTTGGGGATGGGCGTTGTCATGATGCTGGGATTGCAGGCCATGGTCAACGTGGGGGTGAGCATCGGTGCTTTTCCCACCAAGGGCCTGCCGTTGCCGTTCATCAGCTACGGCGGGTCGGCCCTGATCTTTCACCTGGCGTCGGTCGCCTTGCTGTTGAACATTTCAAAAATAGAGGACTACTGATGAAGATCCTGATCGCCACCGGCGGAACAGGCGGGCATATTTTTCCGGCCATTGAGACGGCCAAGGCCTTGCGCACGAGGGGCCACCAGGTCATTTTTGCCGGGGTCCTGGGAGGCAATGAGGCAAAGATCAGGGAACTGGATTTTCCGGTGTTTTCCCTATCGGCGCGGGGACTTAATGACACAAGTTTCAAAGGCTGGCTCACCTTCGGCCGCGTCATGTCCCAGGCCATATTCCGTTCCTTCGGGGTGGTGCAGAAATGCGCGCCCGACAAAATTGTGGGTTTCGGCAGTTACGGCGCTTTTCCCGTCGTGATGGCCGGCGCCCTGATGCGCCGTCCTCTTTTGATCCACGAACAAAACGTGGTCCCCGGACGGGCCAACGCGCTGCTTTCCCGGGTGGCCGGGAAAATCGCCATCAGTTTTGAAGGCAGCCGCAAATATTTTGCCCCGGCCAAGGCGGTGTGGACAGGCTGTCCCTGCCATTACAAGTCCCTTCCATCGAGGGCGCAGGGCTTGATCGCCTTTGACTTGAAGCAGAATAAAAAGACGATCGTGTTGATCGGCGGCTCCCAGGGCAGCCAGCGGCTTAACGAAGTGTTTTTTGAAATGGTGAAGGACCTGCCGCCGGCCAATTTTCAGGCGGTGCATATGACCGGCCCCAAAGAATTCGCGACGTATGAAGCCCGCTACGCCAAAGAAAACCTGCCGGTGAAGGCGTGCGCCTTTATCGACGACATCACCCAGGCGTATGCCGCGGCGGACATCGTCATCGCCCGGGCGGGCGCTGCGACCGTCAATGAGCTGGGGTTGTTGGGGATCGCGGCCGTTCTGGTGCCGTATCCTTTTGCGGGCGATCATCAAAAGCATAACGCGCGGGTGCTGGCTGATGCGGGTGTCGCCATCGTCATCGAGCAGAAGGACCTGACCAAGTCTTCGCTCAAGGAAGCCGTGACCCGCATGCTTTTTTCCAATTATTCCAGGCAGGACATCCTGAAGAAAACGCAAGGCCTGTTCCAGACGGACGCGGCGTTGCAATTGGCGCTGGTGACGGAAGGATTATGAAGAAGGATAAATTTGTTCTTCGAGCGACACTTCGATTTTTAGCTGCCGCACGCCGAGCGAATGAGGGAATCGCGAGCCGAAGGGCGAGCGATGCCGAGGCTGTTCGAGCCCTGAATTTCCAGAGAAATTCAGGGCGAGTTGCCGAGGCACCGAGTGAGCGAGGATCGGCAGCGGCCGCCGAAGGCGGTAAAAATCGACCGTGGAGCGAGAGGAACAAATTTGTCCTTCTGGTAATTTTCTCGGCACTATGGGCGGGGGCGTCTTTTGCCGGACAGACGCCGGATGCCTGGCAGACGCTCAAGGGAGAGCATTTCGTCGTTTATTACCGGCCGGACGTGCCTGACGATTTTGCCCAGACCACCATGGATTCGGCGGAGAACGCATTGCAGAGGATCACGGACAACATGGGGATCATCGACGATCTCGAGTGGGCGGCGGAGAAACGCATCAAGATCTATGTTTACAGCGACCATGACGATTTTGTCACCAACGGCCATCAGGCGCTCTGGTCGCACGGGGCGGCCCTGGTGCGTTTGGCAAAGATCGTGACCTATCCCGAGGCCGGCGGGTTTTTCGATGCCATCCTTCCGCACGAGCTGGGACACATCGTTTTCCGGCATGACATCGGTTTGAGTGCCGCGGTCCCTTTGTGGTTTGAAGAAGGGGTGGCCATTTACCAGGAAAAGGCCAAACGCTTAGGCTCGGACAAGCTTGTACGGGAGGCGATTAAAAATGGTCAATTTATTCCTTTATCCCGCCTGACAGGTATGCGATTATATAGAAATTCAAATAGTCAGATAGTGGATCTGTTTTATACGGAATCCGCCAGCGCCGTCCACTATCTGATCACGCAATGGGGAAGCCTTGAATTTACCATGCTTTTAAACGAGCTTAAAAGCGGGACGCCTTTTGACAAGGCCCTGCACAAGGTTTATTTAAGGTTCGAGACGATTGATGACCTTAACCAGGCGTGGGTGGATTATTTGCAGGTGCAATCATGACGGGAAAACATTATCATTTGATCGGCATCGGCGGCATCGGCATGGGGACCCTGGCTTCTTTGCTGTTGGACCAGAGGCATTCCGTCAGCGGTTCGGACTTGAAGGACAATGAAATGACCTCGGAGCTGCGCAAAAAAGGCGCGACCATCCACATAGACCATCGCGCCGGGAATGTCCCCAAGGACGCCGGCTACGTGGTTTATTCGTCCGCCGTGCGCGTCACCAATCCTGAACTTATCGAAGCCCAAAGCCGCAACATTCCGGTCCTGCAGCGCGCCCAGGTGCTGGCCGGGCTCGCCAACCAGCAGACGGCCATCACCATCGCCGGCGCGCACGGCAAGACCACGACCACATCCATGGTCTCAAGCCTTTTGATCAACGCGGGATTAAAGCCCACCACGGCCATCGGCGGGATCATCAACGGACAGGCGGCCTATAATGCCCATGTGGGAGAAGGCAAATATTTTGTGGCTGAGGTGGATGAAAGCGACGGCACCTTCCTTTATTTTAACCCGCACTATTCGATCATCACCAATATGGATTTCGAGCACGTGGATTTTTATAAGGATTGGGAAGGCATCGCCAAAGCCTACGGCAAGTTCATCAACGCAACGCGCCGGGGAGGCTGTGTGATCGCCTGCGGCGAGGATGAGCGCCTGGTGGGGCTCGTGCGCGCCCAAAAAGTCATGGCCCTCACCTACGGCACGCGGGGGGGCGAAGATGTCCGCGCCTGCCAAATCGTGACGGACGGATTTCAGTCCTCGTTTATGTGCATGACCCCCGACGGAAAATTGGGCGATTTTAGGCTCAACGTCCCGGGCAGGCACAACGTCCTCAATGCGCTGGCCTGCATCAGCCTGGGATTGCGCTTAAGCGTCCCTTATGAAGTCATGTTTGAAACCCTTAAGAAGTTTTCCGGCGTCAAACGGCGTTTCCAACTCAAGGGCAAGGTGGACGGCGTGACGGTGATCGATGACTACGGCCATCATCCCACCGAGATCGCGGCGACCCTGAATGCCGCGCGTTTATTCTCGCCTAAGCGCTTGATCACGGTGTTCCAGCCCCACCGGTATTCCAGGACCAAATTTCTCCTGAAGGAATTTGTCGAGCAATTGTCGCTGTGCGATGAGCTGATATTGACGGACATTTATGCCGCCAGCGAGAAGATCACGGAAGGGGTCGGGGTGGGAGTGCTCCTGGAAAAGCTGCAGGAGAGGATGGCGGAAAGGGTCACGTTCTTAAAAAAGGAGGACATCTTAAAATATCTCCAGGACCGCGTTGCCGGCGGCGACATGGTGATTTTTCTGGGGGCGGGGGACATTTATCATCTTTCGGATGAATTGGTCAAAATCTTAAGCACGGAAAGGGTTTCATGAAATCTCGACAGTTCGGTACCATAGGGGTGTTGATGGGAGGATATTCCTCGGAGAGGGAAATTTCTTTGCGTTCGGGGGCCGCCGTGGCTGAGGCTTTATCCCAGGAGGGCCACCGTGTTTTGCCGCTGGATTTGGCCGACAACGATGCCGCCAAAATCATCCGGCAGGTTGAAAAAATACCTTTGGATATTGCCTTTATCGCCCTGCACGGCCGGCTGGGGGAAGACGGCACCATCCAGGACATTTTGGAGAAACTCGGCATCCCTTATACCGGATGCGGGGTGAGCACAAGCCAGCTGGCCTTTAATAAGATCCTCACTCAAAAGGCGCTTGCCGCGGCCGGACTGCCGGTGCCGGGGAATTTTTGCATCACCGACGGCGTCGCGCTGGATTTTAAAAGCGCCTGGGCCCAGATCAAATCAACCCCGATCGTCGTCAAACCCGCCTGCGAGGGTTCCAGCATCGGGGTTTCCGTCGTGCGCCACCCTTCCGAGTGGGAGCCTGCTTTAAAAGGCGCCTTGAATTACGGGCCGCAGGTCATCATTGAGGAATTTATCAGGGGCCGGGAATTCACGGCCGGTATTCTTGACGGCGAGTGCCTGCCTTTGGTGGAGATCCGCCCCAATGCCAGTTTTTTCAACTTTACCGCGAAATACCAAAAAGGGGCCACCCAATACGTTTGCCCGGCGGTGTTGCCGGAGGAGTGGAGCGCCAAGATCAGGGAGATCTCCTTAAGGGCCGCGGAAACCATAGGCTGCCAGAAATTCTGCAGGGTGGATGTGCGCGTCGATGAGGGCAGGGGGCCTTTTATCCTGGAGATCAACACCATCCCGGGGTTTACGGGCACGAGCCTTTTTCCCAAGGCGGCCCTTGAAGCCGGATTAAGCTTTGTGCAGGTTTGCGAAAAACTGTTGAGTTTGGCCCTGGAAGGAGAAGGGAATCTTGGCAAAAAAGTCCAGCGTTAAAATATCCAGGATCGCCGTCATCCGTGCCATCGTCTTTTTGTTTATCGCCTTTGTTCTGTTTTCGGCTTACGTGAATGCGCTTGATTTCCTGACGACGTCACCCTTGTTTGCGGTCAAAGACGTGCGTATCGAGCGTTCCATCCAGTTTATATCCCCGGCGGTTTTAACGGGCATCAAGGGCGCCAACATTTTTGAAGTCGACATCGATCAACTGGGCCGCCGGATCCGCCGGCGGTATCCGTATATCGCCCAATTAAGGGTGGTGCGGCAATTGCCCAACCGGATCCTGATCCTGGCCAAGAAACGGGACCCCCTGATGCAGATCTATTACAGGAATAAATTTTTGCTTCTGGACACCGAAGGAGTGGCTTTATATTATACCCTTGAGCCCGTCCGCCTGCCGCTGGTGTACGGGGTCCCTGTTGATAACTGGCTGTTTTTGGGAGGGACTGTCCAGGGGCCGCAATTGAGCAAGGTCATCGAAGTCCTTAATGTGTTCAAGCGTTCACCGTATTTACGGCAATGGCGCATCCACACGGTCCAGGCAGGCAACCTGGCAAAAATCGACCTTCTGGTCGGCAGGGACTTGCATGTCATTCTCGACCAGGACAACACCGAAGAGGAAATAGCGCAGTTGCAAATGCTGGCCGCTTCCCATAAAATTGATTTGAACAAGGTAAAGTACATTGATTTAAGGTTCAATGAACCTGTGATCGCCGATCATACGCAAGCAAAGGGATAAGAAATGTTCAAGAGAATGGCACAAGCCCAATATTTTTGCGGCCTGGATTTGGGCACGCACACCATGAAGGCCTGCATCATTTGCGCCAAGGACGAAGAGAACCTGGACCTGATGGGCGTTTTCGAGACTAAGGCCATGGGTTTTAAAGAGGCCTCGATCAGCGATATCGCAGAGCTTGCCGACTGCATCCGGCGCACCATGCAAGGCGTCATGGAGAAGACCGGCATCAGGGTCCATGCGGTGCAACTGGGGATCAGCGGGAGTTTCCTGACCGCCCGCCGCAGCCAGGCCGTCATCCCCCTGATCGACAGCGGCACCAAGGTGGTCTCCGCCTTTGACCTGCGCAAGGCCAACCATCAGGCCGAACTGCTGGGGGCCAACCTGGACGAGGACATTATCCATGCATTTGCGCAATGGTACAGGGTCGATGATGTCAATACCTCCATCAACCCCGCGGGATTGGTGGGGCGCAAGATCGAATCCAGCCTTTTATTGTTGACGGCCAACTCCTTAAGAATACGCAACCTCACCAAGGCCGTGCACCAGGCCGGATTCGAGGTGGGCAGCGTCGTTTTCGGCGGGTACGCGGCCGCCGACGTGGCCGTGGACAAAGCGGAAAAAATGCAGGGTGTCGCCCTGGTCGATATCGGCGCCAATATCACCTCTGTCATATTCTTCAAGCACGGCCTCATCGGTGATGTGCAATTCATCCCCTGGGGAGGCAATACCATCACCCGGACCATCGCCGAACGTTTGAGCCTGACGGTCGATATGGCCGAGGAGATCAAGAAAACGCAAGGCCAGGCCGGTAGGACCGTGCCGTCGGACGTCTCCGGCGAGGTCTTGGTCAGGCGGGAAAAGGGGTATATGCCCATCCGCAGGGAAGCGGTGTGCGAAGCGGTGAATTGGGAGATCGAGAATTTCCTGACCCATCTGGAGGCCGTGGTGAAGGGGTCGAATTTGTACCACCAACTCAACAGAGGCATCGTGATGGTGGGCGGCGGTTCCTTGTTGACCGGCGCCATTGAGCGTATCGAAGAGCGCGTCAACAGGCCCGTGCGCATGGGGGGCTCCACTCCCGGGCTCAATAACGCGCCCGTGTACGCGACGGCCATTGGTTTGGGCAGGATGCATTATGTGAAAAAGAAGCAGGGGTCTTTAAGCATCAGGACGCCGCTGGACCTGAAAGACAAGATCGTCAACAGCGTCAGGGAGCTGTGCCAGGAATATTTTTAATAATCTTTGTCTTCGCGGGGTTTTTGGTCGTTACGGCGCCTGCTCAGGTTGTATTCTATGTTTTTGATGGTGCCGCGCAGCCTGGCATTGTGGTTGATGAGGTTGAGCACTCCCAGGGAAATCAATATCAGCAGCATGATGGCCAGTATGGTGCCGTAGTCCTGGACCAGCAACAGCTGGGCGACAATGTCATTTTGAGGGACATCAAAGCCGGTGTAGATGATTTTCAGGCCGATGATAAAGGCCAGAATAAAAATGATGAAGAGGATGATCTGGAAGAATATGATATAAAAATGGCGGCCCATCCACTGGCCGGCGCGGTTGTCCCATTGCCTGATTTTGTAGAGCAGATCATTCTGTCCCATAGGCGCTTCTTATTTTAGGGGGGACCTTGGGCGTTGCCAAGATTTATTTTATGAATCTAAGAAGCCTGACTTTCATCCTGTTGTTTTTAAGTTTGCCGGCCCTCTCCGGATGCATTTCGCCGCCGGGGGTCAGCGGGACCCTGGGTTACAGCCGCGAGCGCCGGGTGGTCATCGTCGGGGAGAGGGTCCCCACGGACATCGCGTTGTATTATCAACGCAGATACAATGCCATGGTGTGGTTTACGCCGCCTCAGGGCCGACTCAAGGATTGGGCGCATAGAACCCTGCAGTTGGGGCCTTCCCAGGCCATGAGATCGCTTATCAACGAGCTTGAAAGCACTGATTACACCATGGGCCGCTGGGAAATCATCGTCCCCGGCATGGCGGAGAAGTATGTGCTGGCGACACTCAAGCACATGATGACAGGTTCCCTGTCCCATGCCTGGGGGGACTTTGTGCTGATCGACTCCAAAGGCAACAAGGCCATCGAAGCCCAGGTTCAGCGCGTCACCGGCGGCAGTTTTTTTGTGTCGTATGAATTTCAGAAGTACCGATATTAAGGAAAAAGTCTCGCTTTGCGAGGCGCGCCTGGCCGCTTCTCTGGAATAAGAATTAAGGTAGCGGCACATTCGGCGCAAACCTTTCTGAATAAAATTTTGATTGGTTTGTGGTAGGTTTGCGCCTGTAGCTCAACCGGAAAAGGCCCAATGGCTTTGCTTGGCGTAAGCTCTTTTTAATGAGGGGTGGGATTAATGTCTTTGCGCCTGTAGCTCAACCGGATAGAGCATTAGTCTTCGGAACTAAGGGTTAGAGGTTCGAGTCCTCTCAGGCGCGTTTTATTCCGGGGGACGGGAACTCAAGGAGGCGGGCATGTCCAAAACTTTGAAAGCGAGCGGTCAGAAAACCGCAAGATGCTGTGTGTGCGGGCAGGCCGGTTTTTTCCATCCATTCCAAATTTTGCCTGACCCACTCCCGCCTTGCCTTTCGCATGAAAATAAGAAGATTTCCGCCTCAAGCCATTGAGGCGGTGTGGAAGTATATACGCGCCCATGGCGACAATTGTTATTTCACCAAGAGGCCCCTTGAGATGGATGACACCAAAAGCCCCTGGTATTGCGTTTTCGACCATTTGATACCCCTTGACCCAAGGACGATCGTGCTGACGTCCGCCTTGATCAATACGATAAAATCCGCCCTTTCCGAAGACGAGTTCTGGTATATGATCGAGCAATTGGATGATTTTAAGCGCAAGGGCAAGAAGATAAAGAAAATCAATTTGGCCCATTGGAGACAGCATGTGTTTGCCTCCAAAAAAGAAGGCCTGCCTTACAAGAAGCGCCCGATTTGGCCCCACCCCCAGGACAAAAAATGCGATATCTGCGGCCGTCCGGTCTTCAGCCTCCAGTCCAAGTACTGCCTGAGATGTTCACACTTCAACTGGCGGATGGAACACAAAGGGTTTTCGCCCGAGGCCATGGAAGCCGTACGCGAGTACTTGCGCGCCAACGGCTATGTGTGCGCATTGACCGGCCTACCGCTGGAAATGAAAGACGACAGAAGCCCGTGGTACTGTGTTTTTGACTATTTGGTCCCAGGAGACAGGTCCAGTCTGATCGTCACCTGTGCGTTATTCTGCGAGATGAAATCAGACCTGACGATTGAGGAATTCTGGTATTACATCAGGCAATTGGCCGATCATAAAAGGTACGGTACCCCTTTCAGAAAGAGAACGCCGCACCATTGGTGCAGGCTGACGGCCCAAGAGCTGCGTATGAAAAACCTGCGGGATTAAGGGTTAGAGGTCCGAGTCTTTGCGGCGGAGTTCTATTAGTCGGTCGAGTTGAAAATCCGAACTTTTCGGAATATGGCCCCAGTTATTAATCGTAGCTGGGGCTTTTTAATCGGTTACCTGTTCCAATATAATGAGTTATGGTTTATGAGGAAAAGTTCGGATTTTAGGGGTGACCGAGGGGTCAATTGCCAGTCCGAACTTTTTGTTAAGAGTATAGAATTGTATTTAAAAGAAGCAAATGGACAGCAGAAAGACGGCTCAAACTGATTGTCAAAAGTCTATAGTAAAACAAAATGGCCCAAGCCTTTTTTATTGTGCTTTTACGAAAAACCGTTATTATAAATCATTAAAGCTATCTGATTCCCCCATTCAGATTAATTATAAATTCCCCCGACGTGTAAATTTTTATAACCCATGCCTGAATGGGGAGGAGGGTATTAATGGACAAGAATTTTACCGTTTTTGAACAACATAAGATCAGGCGTCTTTACGACGAAAAGACAGATACATGGTATTTCTCGGTTGTGGATATTATCCAGGTATTGATCCAGAAACAGGATTATAAAGCCTCTCGAAATTATTGGAAGGTGTTGAAAAACAGGCTGGTCAAGGAAGGCAGTCAGGTGGTTACAAAATGTAACCAACTGAAATTGGAGGCCGCAGATGGCAAGAAATATTTTACTGATGTTGCCACAGCCGAAACGCTTTTACGTCTAGTTCAATCTGTCCCAAGCCCCAAAGCTGAGCCTATCAAGCTGTGGCTGGCTAAGGTAGGCTATGAGCGCATGCAGGAAATGGCAGACCCTGCACGTTCGCTTGACCGGGCACGGGAAACCTGGAAAAAACATGGGCGCAGAGAAAAATGGATCCAACAGCGCATGATGGGTCAGGAGACTCGCAATAAGCTAACAGACTATTGGAAAGACCATGGGATCAAGAAAGAAGATGAATTTGCCATATTGACTAATATTATACATCAGGAATGGTCAGGGATTTCTGTACAGGCACATAAGGGGATCAAAGGTCTTA
>JAGWKL010000011.1 GCA_028865345.1 Candidatus Omnitrophota bacterium
TAGAACGTCGTGAGACAGTTCGGTCTCTATCTGGTGTGGGCGCACGATCATTGAAGCAAAGATCTCCTTAGTACGAGAGGACCGGGAGATACGAACCTCTGGTGTTCCAGTTGTCCTGCCAAGGGCAATGGCTGGGTAGCCATGTTCGGGAGGGATAAGCGCTGAATGCATATAAGTGCGAAACCCGTTGCAAGATGAATGATCGATTCCCCGCAAGGGGATGAAGGCACGTTGTAGACTACGACGTTGATAGGCCGTATGTGTAAGATCCGTAAGGATTTTAGCTAAGCGGTACTAATCTGCCAAACGCTTGATCATTTTTTAATTAAGCGGCTTTTGAATTGCCCTTTATTCCATAATTGTCTGTATATTTCCGGTAACTTTACTGGTGGGGCTACACCCGTTCCCATTCCGAATACGGAAGTTAAGCCCATCAAGGTCGATGGTACTGTGGTCTCACGGCCATGGGAGAGTAGAACGTTACCGGTTTATTTGATAAAAAGGCCCCGTAGTCTTTTGATTACGGGGCCTCTTTTTGGGCAAAAGTCATGCGCCACTGGATGAGGTAGGACGGCACGATCGGCAAGGCCCAGACGACCACACCCGTCAAACCCGCCAACTGCCCTTGTGAGAACCCGGATTTGATGATTTCCCACCCGTAGGAATGCCCCGTGCAATCGCTGAAAAGGCGCAGGCACAGCAGCCAAACCGGAAGTTTAGGCAAGTCTTTCATTTTAAATGCGTAAGCCAGAATAAAAAAACCGACGAAGCCGGATATCATGGCGTTGAAAAGATTGAGGGCATAAAAGACGGCGAACCGGTTGCTGAAAGCCATCGTCATGTGGTAAAAAATCCAGACGGAGGATTTTTCGTTCAACAACTGCAAGGTATCGTTGACGGCCATGATAAAAAACAAGCAGGAATATGTTTTCCAAATTAATTTCATAGGTCAAGTATATACCTTGAGCAGCCTAAAAAACAGGGACTTTTTACGCGAGATGTAAAAAATTTCTGAAAAACTTTTTGAATTGCAAAGCCAGGATGTTACAATGCAAACAATGGATGAAGAGTTTTACAGCATCATCAATACCATCTGCACGTACGACTCCCGTTACTACCCCGAAGCCTATGAATTTGTGATGGAGGCCCTGGCCTTCAGCCAGAAAAAGTTCAAGAAGATCAGACACATCAGGGGTGAGGAGCTTTTGGCAGGCATTAAAGCCCTGCTTCTGAAGAAATTCGGGCCGATGACATTGACCGTGCTCAGCCATTGGGGGATCAAGACCACCGATGATTTCGGCAATATCGTCTACAACCTGGTTGAGAACAAGGTCCTGGCCAAGGACGCCCAGGACCATTACGACAGTTTCAAAAACGCCTACGACTTCGACGAAGTCTTCAATAAAGGCTACCGCAAGCAGCTCGCCAAACGCCTCAAGACCATGCGCTTTTAATTTTGCCCCGGATGGGAGGGGTGTATGCATATAGAGATATTCTCGTTATGTGATGCTGCAACCACGGATGCCGGCGGCAAATTAAATGTTTTAGGGGCTTTCGATACGATTTGGACCGCCAATTTCCCTCTTATTTATCCGCATTGCGCCATTGCCCTTAGGATCAGGTTTGAAAGCATTGAGACAGGCGAGCATAAGGTCGTCGTGAATTTTGTGGATTTGGATGGGCGGCATATCATCCCGTCTGCCACGACAACCATCAATGTTGCCGTTCCCAATAACCGCACCATCTCCGCTAATTCAGTCCTCAACCTTCAGTTGTTAAGATTTGAAAGGTACGGCGAATATTCCATCGACTTGGCCATCGACGGAAGGAAAGAGGCCTCCCTGCCGTTATTTCTGATGCAAATGCCCGTCGGGCAGGGAAGGAAGGCTGAATGAGACGCCGCGGCCCCCGGCTCAAATACCTCTAACACCCGTTACATCTTCGGGAGATGTAACATTATTCGTCATCCTGAGCGAAGCGAAGGATCTTAATAAAATTGTAATGCCCGAATGCTTCTGTCGGTCATCCAGTCATGCGCCGACGGGTCCTGGCTCGGCTTGATGTTCCCGTGCTGCGCTACGCTTCTCTTGGCGAATGGCATCCCTATCAGCGGCCAGGAAGCTGGTTTCCCTCAATTGATGACTTGAATGCTTGCCGTCCGCTCGGCAACATCATTCCCTCGCCACCCGCCGCAATTATTGAATAATTTTGACAATATGAATGCTAAGGAATAAACTTAATTTAATCCAATTAACGCCCCAGGCGGGATTCGAACCCGCATCATTTTTTTGTGAGAGAAAAGCTTTATCCAATTAAGCTGCCGGGGCGTTAAATTAATCAATATTTATTTAAGGACTACCCTAATGAGCCGTCAAAAAGGCGCCAATCGCAATGAGGATGAGGAAGAGCTCAAGGCCCGTAAAGGCCTGGTTCCCTGGTCAACGAAGGAATTTTATGAAGTGTTTGCCAAGTATGCCGCCATCAAACGAAAATCCAGAAATGCCGGCGTACAGAACACGTTTCTAGTTGCTGAAGTCCTGCAAAAGCAATACCCTAATAGGCTTGAGTTTATGGCGCACATGTATAGATTTCGTGTCATGAGAGACTTTCTGTTTAAATATGGTAGACAATTGGTCAAAGAGGGGCTCGCTCAAAAAGAGGGAGAGACCGATTTTAGGCCGGAACTCATGGATAGTCTCTGTGCTCTGCCATATTCTGCCCAAGAGATAGACCAAAACGGTGATAAGGTGTATACCTTTTCATATTCAGAAGTCAAAGCCTTAACTTTAAAAAAGATGAACGCCCATTTGAATTAAAAGAAGCGCAGGAGCCATGCCCAAACCCTCAAAAATCCCGCTCGCAAAAGACAAAACCTGCGAAGGCTGCCACCGCCGCCCGCGATGGAGCATAAAATCAAAATACTGCCAAAAGTGTTCCAAGTCCTACCAACGCATGCGCAATAAAGGTTATCCGCCCGAGGCTGTCCAAGGATTTTGGGACTATATTGACAAGTACGATTATGTTTGCGCTTATACACAAATGGCTTTGGATCTGGATGACCCCAAAAGCTCGCGTTATATGGTCTTTGACCACGTAGTTCCCGGTGATCCCCGTAAAATCGTTCCATGCACGGCATTGGCCAATACAATGAAGACCGACATGCTGGTAGATGAATTCAAAGATGCTGTTTGCCAAATAGCCGACCATTTCAGGCTTGGCAAGCCGGTCAATATCAAAGACCCGGTACATTGGTACCGTCTTTTTCCAAAAAAAACCGGGTCTTCAGACGATTGAGAAAGAAAACATGGCTGAATACAACATCGGCGACAAGGTGGTTTTAAAAGACGACGGGCAGGTTTATACGGTTGCCGGCGTTCGCACCGAGAACCGGGTGGTACTTTTTGATTTGGAGAAAGGCAATGGCCAAAAATCCGCCCGATTAACGGTCCTACGCAGCCAGATTGAAGTGCAAAAGGCCTATACGCCAAAATATCCCCAAACGGTTGTTTATAAAGGCAAATATGCTCCAAGCTGATAAAATGGCCGCTGTCAACCGAAGCATGGCAAGGTATGCTTAAGATCATCCCGCCGATATATTTCTGCATATCCCTGTTTTTATCGATTGTCCTTAATTATGCGGCGCCGGTGGTTCCAATCATCGTTTTCCCTTATACATGCTGGGGGTTTGTCGTGATGTGGCTTGGATTTGTCTTATTGGGCTTGGCCAGGAGATTGTTTAAGATAAACAATATACCTTTAAGGCCGGGTGAAGAAGTGGCCGTTTTATTGGTTGGCGGGCCTTATAAATTTACCCGAAATCCCATCTATTTAGGATTCACCATAATTTTGATAGGAGCAAGCATCTCTTTGGGAACATTGACCTCCTGGGCAGGCCCCATCGCTTTTTGGCTCGTCATCAATTCAATTTTTATACCCTTCGAAGAGAAAAAGCTTGAAAGCGCTTTTGGCAAAAGATACATTGAGTATAAACAAAAAGTCAGGCGTTGGCTGTGACCGGATGATGGTTTTATGGGGCGAAGGCGAACGGGTCGTTTTAGAGGATGATGGGGCAAGTAACGGGAAAATAAATACTGAAAATAATGGGGGGCACTTATGGCTATACCGGTACAAGTGGTTTCTAAAGTCAGGGACGAGAAATTCGCGGGCGTTACTTATCATATCGAAGGCGAGCTGGTCCCGGTCTTGCAAATTGAATTGAATCAGACCCCTGTTTATTTTGAGCATCATGTGCTGCTTTGGAAGGATTTGACAGTGAATGTATCTGTAAAACCGCTAAGCGGTGCTTTCAAACGCATGATAGCAGGGATCAGTATATTTGTGACCCAAGCCCAGGGGGCAGGACGCATTTCCTTCAGCAGGGATGGTGCAGGGCAGGTATTTGCGATCCATTTAAAACAAAATGAAACCATTGATGTTCGTGAACATCAATTTCTTGCTGCGACTGACAGTGTTGATTATACATTTAAACGCGTCCAGGGTTTTGCCAATATGTTTTTAGGGGCAACCGGATTTTTTATAGACACGTTTAAGTGCGCCAATATGGAAGGAATTGTGTGGTTGCATGGCTATGGTAATGTATTTGAAATCGTCTTGAATGCCGGAGAGCAAATCGATATAGAGCCAAGCGCCTGGATTTACAAAGACACTACAGTCACCATGGAAACCATTTTCCAGAATCTTTCAACAGGCTTTCTTGCCAGCCCCGGCCAATTGGTTTTTAACCGGTTTAAAGGTCCGGGGAGATTAGGCATCCAATCCATGTCCTTAAATGCTGTAGCAAGCGCTACTACTAACGCGGCCGTGGGAGGGCTTGCCACGGGCACAATTCTTGATTCATTTTTGAAATGATCAATTGGGCATGAAATTGATTTGCCCCCGCCTTGTTTTTAATCTAGAAATAATATATTCTTTAGATAGTATGACCAATAATAACCCCATATCCCGGACTATGCCGTTAAAAGACCTGTTTTTCAGGCCGGGGTCTTTTTTTGTCCTTTTATCCTTTATGTTGGTCAATGTTTTGGGACCGCTGCCTGCGGCCGGGGCCGAAAATTTTTATTTGCCTGCGCCGGGTGTGATGGTGCATTTAAGCCCGCCGTTCAATCCGCCCATACTCGAGGGCATCAAGGTGCATCCGGACAATCCTTTTCTCTTTGATTTTATCCTTAATAAAGGAGACGGCAACTTAAGCCGAAATGAGCTTAAAGACGAAAGCGGCCGTTTGGTCAAATATTTTCTTGCCGGCATCACCATTCCCCAAAAAGATCTGTGGGTCAACTTAAGTCCGTATGAGGGAAATCATATCATCCCGCAGCGTTTTGGATTGACGGAGATGGGCAGGGACTTGTTGGCGGAGGATTACATGCTCAAGCAGATAACGGCCTCTCTCATCTATCCGGGAGGGACGATAGGCAGGGAATTTTGGAAGAAGGTGTATGCGCAGGCGGAGAAACGTTACGGGACGACGGATGTAGCGGTCAATACGTTTAACAAGGTGTGGATAGTGCCCCAAAAGGCGGTTGTCTACGAAAATGCAAAAGCCAAGACGGCATATGTGGAGGAAGCGAAACTCAAGGTGATGCTCGAGCGGGACTATTTATCGCTTGAAAAGCATGAGGGTATCCAGAACCCTTCTGCCCGGGTCAAAGAGACAAATCAATTAGGCGGCCGGATCGTCCGTGAGATCGTGATCCCTGAATTAACGAGGGAAGTCAACGAAGACAAAAATTTTGCCCGTCTGCGGCAGGTCTACAATTCATTGATCCTTGCCACATGGTACAAGAAGAAGATCAGGGACAGCATACTGGAAAAAGTTTATGCGGACAAGGGCAAGGTGGCGGGTGTCGGCTATGGAGCCGATGATGTCGAGGTCATTTACCAGCGCTACCTTCAGGCTTTCAAGAAAGGCGTTTTTAACTATATTCAGGAAGAAACCGATCCGTTGACCCAGGAGCGTACTCCGAGGAAATATTTTTCAGGCGGCGTCCAGCTTCAATTGGCGGATTTTGCCCGGGCATCTGAGGGCGAGACCAATCTTGGTAAAACGCCTTTTCAAATAACCGGCCGGGTACCGGCATCCTTGGATTCTCCTGAGAATGTCGATGTGACCGTGAATATTGATCCTGCCCAGGAGACTCAGCCCGAAGGCGGCGCGATGCAAACCATCAGGCTGAAAGATTTCATCACCCAATTTATGAAAGAAGTAAACTATCCGCCGGATTGGCTGCACAGGACCGACTTTAGATTCAGCAATTCATTAAGTCTTACCCTCAATGATCCGGATGAATATGAGGAGGTGGTGGGGAATTTAAAAACCCTGTTGAGTGAGTTTATCCCCAATGCGTTTCAGGAACAAAAGCAAGGGCGGGTGGAGATAGAGGTACAAAACTCCGTTCTTTTTATAAAAAATAAGGGCCGCATCGATTGGCAAAAGGTCCTGAAAAGATACTATGGCCTTATAGACAACAATCAATTGTATGTGGCTAAAAATGAAAACGGTTCTGTGCAAGATTTTGTCCATAAGATTTATCTCCCCCGGCATACGCTGGTGAATGCCTACCAGCCGGCTACAAAAGCGGAAGTGGATGAATTATTTAAAACCCCTAATGGACGCTTAACTTTATTTTTCGATCGCAGGGGCGGGATTTCATTCGGCGAAGGCAAGAATGAAGGCAAGCAGAGAAACGGCGGGCTCGGCCTATATTTGGCAAGGTCAGTCGGCAGGGCCTTTTTGGGGGCGGAAATCAGTTTGGCCGATGACGGGGCCAAATCAAATGAAGTGGTCTTTGAGGTCCGCTTCTCCGACAAATCGCCTTTTACCTTCGTCGACAGGGCAATGTCGACTTTAGACAACCGGCGGAATCTGCTCAATGACCGGCCGATGGGTTCCTCCGAGAAATTGTCTTCTTTTGAGCTTGGGATCAGCGAATTCTTGGACAGGGTGTTTCGTCATCACGCGAAAGCTTTATTAAGTTTCAACACAAGAAACCAGAAAAATGAGATCATCAATTTATTAAGAAACCATTACGAGATGCAGGAAGCCAGAGACTTTGTGGTCATCAAAACGGAAGCAGATTTGGAAAAAGTATTTTCCGGGCCGTGGCAGGACCGGTATGGTTCTCAGGTGGAGGTCTATGTTGCCAGCGGAGAAACCGAAGATAATAAAGAACAGGTCAAGTTGACCGATAAAGTCGCTCAAAAGATGGCTGAGATTTTCGGGTTGTCTTACACCGATTCGTTGGAGACCGTCAATCTCACGGCCCAAGACCAGTACAGGTTATTTCAAAACATCGATCCTTTGACAGGCTTGCCCGGCCGCTTACAGTTTGATTCTTATTATATGAATTTCATGAAAAACAGGCAGGCCGTTAAAAAAGTGGTGGTCATGTTGGATATCGATCACTTTAAAAAAATCAATGATCAGCTGGGGCATCAAGTCGGAGATGAGGTCCTGAAGAAGTTTGCCGCCGTATTAAGAAAATCCATCAGGCCGTCAAGCGGCGATATGGTGTTTCGTTTTGGGGGGGAAGAATTCGTTGTTCTCATGCCTTTTGGCGGTACAGTGGAAGAGTTAGACGCCAAATTCAAACAGATCCTAAAAAATATTCAGGAGGAGGTCTATAAAGGCATCCCCGCGTTAGAAAGTCAAGACTGGCGGGTCACCGCAAGCCTGGGAGCTTTGTGGATAGAAGGTTCGATGAGTGAAAAACACAGGAGCATTCCGGATAAGCGGTTGGAGCAAATGGTTCTTGGGGATTGGAAAAGGGAAGTCTATCCCAAGGTTGATGAGTTATTATATTCTTCCAAAAAGGAAGGTCGAAACAGGGTGACTCTCGGGCCTGCACTGCAATTGCGCTTGGATGAAGAGTTAAAAAAGCAGAATCCGGCCGATAATGCGATGGTGGCAACGCCCGGCGGTATTGATCTTACTGCCGGCAACATGCCTCTTGAAATACGGAATGCAGGATCGGGGATCAGGTTGAATCTTGATCCTGTGCAGATGGCCCGGTTGCAAAGCGCCCCGGGTTTTGTGCCGGTCATCGTCAATATTCAGCCGATGTCCGATTTGAGAGGGTTTTTGGGCATATCCGAAGCCGGGTAGAAACACTGTCCTACCAATCTAATTATGAGATAGATGACCGTACCCCGTTAAATAAAGCCATTTGCATGTAGAGTTTCCTGGGGTTAAACTGTAATTGTAATGCCACTACTTAAGCAAGCGATTTTTAAGTTAGAACCGGTGTTTACTGGTCCATGTACGGTTTTTCATTGAATTGGCTCCTTTTGATTATGAGCCAATTCTAACTTAACTACCTTTTAAAGGCCACTGTCTTAACTGGTGGCAGTATACCGGCTCTTTCCTTAGTAAGGAGAAAATGATGCAAATAATTCTGGGCGTTGTCATGGGATATGTGATTTTCTTGGCGGTTTTCAAATTAATCGGTGTGGGTCTGTTATTTATAGAACAAGTTGTTATATGGTTGAAAGAGCAATCAGAATCTCAGCGTGCTAAACAACAAGGATACCGTGTGCCTGATACAAAAGCAAAACCTGAAAAACAACTTGGCCTAATAGCCGCGATTGTTTTAGGCCCGATGGTGGGGATAATTGCCGGCGTTGTGTTCCATTATTGGGATATCGCACATGAGGTGATCATTTTCAGTTTTCTTACGTTTTCTTTTTTTTTCCTTTTATCCCTTTTTAATAAAAAATCCGGAATTCTTTTCATTATTTTATTTATTCTCAGTTGGTTTATAGTCTACAAAATGTATGATAATCAGGCACGGAATATTGTAAATAGAATTAACAACGGACAAATCAGTAACATTAATCAACTTATTGATTATTTAGGCTGGCCAAACTATGACGTACAAGTAAGCGCGAATAATGCGTTATTAAAGATCGGAAGGCCTACTGATGATGCACTGATCGCCGCTTTAAGGAACCCCAATCCGGATATCAGACAGGCAGCAATAGGTTTATTGTATCTCAATAAGGCTACTCGTGCAATAAAACCTCTTATTGCAACTTTAAATGATCCTGATTATATGGTTCGAGATTCTGCTGCTTCTGTTTTATTTTCTTTTAAACAGTCAACTGCAACGGAATATGCTTTAAAAACGTTGTTTCAATCCTTAAAGAGTTCGAATTCTAACGAACGCAGCGAAGCTGTTTGTAATTTAAGTTTGGTTAAAGATCCTCATGTCATTGAACCTTTAATCCATTCATTAAAAGATCCTGATGCGAAAGTAAGGGATATGGCTGCGAGTACGCTGTATAGAATCAATGATCCCCGTATCGTTAAGGCCCTTATAGGAGTCGCCTTGAAGGATCCAAGTTTAAATGTTCGGTCTGCAGCGATGAGCTCTTTGGGGAATTTAGGGAATCCCATGGCGGTCCAACCGCTTATTTCAATCTTAAAAAGTCCTGATAAACTCTTAAGAAAGTCTGCTAGCGATGCATTGGGTCACATCAAAGATCCACGTGCTGTTGGGCCCTTAATAGCTGAATTGAACGACCGGGAAGGAATTGTCCGAGATTCTGCTGCTGATGCATTGTATAATTTTGATGACCCAAGAGCAAAACAAGCCTTAAGAAATTATAAGAGACATTAAATTTCTCACAATTTTGCTCTAATTGATAATCTATCACGGATTTCGCATATCGTCCTTCATTTGTATCAAGGGATCCATGATACCGTCACATACGGTAAATTATGTGCTCTATATTGTGTTTCTCCTAGGGCCGTTGGGACTCATCGGCGCCATAGGCTACCATTTCGGAGGGGATTTTTTCCCGTTTCTTGCCATGAAGGACACGTTGAGAGAGTATAGGTTGAGGTTCAGATCTGGCACTTTTGTTTGATGATGGGTAAATGACTATTCCCATCGTCATAAACCGGCTTGAACTAGCGATAATTGAATAATTGAGGGGGCGTTGTCTCTGTCCCAGAGAGGTATCTACTAACTGTGTATATACCGTTTTACATCTCTTTGATTTTTCAGGTTGCCTGCGCTATTCATGCTCTTAAGAATGGCAAGCCCCAATGGCTCTGGATCATCATTTTGTTTCCAGTCATCGGTTGTCTCGTATATTTGGGCATGGAGGTTTTGCCATATTTAAGGCCTATGACGGACAGCGTCGCTGCCAATGCAACTAATTTGGTGCCTGCGTTTACAATCAACAAGTTGAAGGCGGAGTTGGAGGTTTGTGATACCGTCAAGAACCGACTGACATTGGCCGCAGCTTATGCAGGGGCCAAGCAGTACGACCAAGCGCTGGAAGTTCTCGGGCCTTGCCGTAAAGGGCCGTACGGAACAGATGCCGTTGTTATGGGGCAATTTGCTGAGTGTCACTTTCAGAAGGGCGAATATCAAAGCTCGAAAGAATGCCTTTTGGCCATTAGCGGCTCTTCTAAAAAATTTGAAAACCAGAAACTGCACCTACTATATGCCAAGGTTCTGGAAAAGCTTGGTGACAAAGAGGCAGCGTTAAAGGAATATGAGGCGCTGATGCAATATTTTGTTGGAGAAGAAGCCCGCTGCCAGTACGCGCTTTTATTAAAAGAAGATGGAAGAACCCAAGAAGCTCGCAACATCTTTGAAGCCATTGTGAAAAAGAGGCGAATATCCCCTCCATTCTACCGGAGTGAGCAAAGAACTTGGTTCAACATCGCCCAAAATGAGTTGAATGCTGGAGTTAGATAGTAATTGCAGCAAAAGCAGGTTTTTGTTTTATTGAAAGCCCTGGCTTTCCTGCCTTTTTCTGTCCGGGAAGCAAATGGCAGGGAGTGTTAATGACGAAAGGTCTTAATGTAACTTTTGAACCTACTTTTTCTGCTAGAGGGCCAGTAGCAGAAAAACCAAGATCTGTTTAATTCAAATAAATTATTACTACTTTATTACAACTTCATTACAACTGTTTGTAATGAAGTTGTAATTTTTTATTTCTGTAACCCTCCCATTGGCAAGGGGTTTTCGCGATGAAGCCTGCGAAACCGCGCCAGACCACTCTCCCCCAACCATAAAGCGAGGGGGATAGTGGTCTGCCGCTACCCCTTGCCAATGGGAGGGGTCGGTCTATAAGAGGATGATTTTTGGTCCAGTAGGGGGTTTAGGGTATAGTCAAGGTTATGGTTCTAAGGAATGAGTTGACTGTGGTTGGGTGTTATTGATTTTTGAGGGTTGGATTTGGTTGTTTGGTTTTATGGGTGATTTTAGGTTTGTGTTTTTTGGGGTGGATCTTAAGGTCTTGTTTTTTGGAGTTCTGATTATGGTTTTCTTCCTTCTTTTTCTGCCAGTCGTTTAGTTTGGTTTCGCCAGGTGGCAATCTCTGGCGCCTGTGGGTTTCTTATCTTCATTAGTCTTCTGAAAAAGAACTGCTTTCAAGCGGGACTTTCCTTCTTTCGGTTCTGGGTTTTTTAATTCTGACATACGTGTCAAGGGCTACGTCCCGCGATGTTCTGCGGGCCTTGCAAGTTGCCTCCGCTTCGCTCCGGCAACCCTTGACACGTATGTTTTTTTATTAAATCAAAAAGAACCGAAAGAGGTGTTGAAATGAAGACAACGCGAACAACAAGGGTGTATGTAGCGTGTTTGGCGGCTTATAACAACGGTATCCTGCATGGGGAATGGATTGATGCCAACCAGCCGGCAGAGGCCATCCATGAGCAAATCAAGAAAATGCTGGCCCAAAGTCCGATTGCAGGGGCCGAGGAATGGGCTATCCATGATTATGAGGGCTTCTGTGACTTGCGTTTATCAGAGTATGAGTCCATTGAAAAGGTCGCGGAAATGGCCGCCATGATTGAAGAGCATGGCGAAGCCTGGGCAAAGTTCGCGGAATATGAGGGCATTGAATACGCCACTTTAGAGCGGTTTGAAGAGGCTTTTGCCGGAGAATGGGCAAGCGAGGAGGCCTTTGCGGAGGACTTGGCTGAAGATACAATGGAAATACCGCAGCATTTAGCTTTCTATATCGATTACGAGAAGCTGGCCCGGGATCTGTTTATTAACGATTACTTCTCTGCAGATAGCGAAAACGGAACAGTATACATTTATCGGCGGCTTTAACTAAAGCAACAGAAGGCCTTGTCTTTTATAGGCCCATTTTACAAGACTTTTAACAGGAGATAGGCTATTGCGATTTAAGTATATTAAATGAAAGTTTGATTAACGGTTATTGGGCCTGCTTACCAACGGCAGCAGAGAGGATTTATTCTCAATAATATCAGCAAGGTTATGACTTTTGAGGGTGTTAAGAAACTCTTTCTGGGCCAGCTTTAAGAGTCCTTTCAAACGACAGACTGGTGAAATACGACAATTATTTTTCTTCTCAGCGAAACATTCCACCAGATTAAAATCTGGCTCTACTTGTTCGACGACCCTTCCTAGATTGATGTCCTTGGGAATACGTCCCAGTTTAATTCCTCCGTTCTTTCCCTGAATGGATTGGATGTAGCCAAGCTTGGCTAAGTTATGGACAATCTTGACTACATGGTTTCTTGAGATCCCATAAGCTTGGGCGATCTCACCGATGGAAGACTTTTCATTTTTAATCCCGAGGTAGATCAACACGCGCAGCGAATAATCACAAAAGTTTGTTAATTTCATTTTTTTCTCCTTGAATTAAATTATAAAGCATGTTACAGTATAACATGTATTAGCGGTACATGTTATACTTTTTTAACAAAAGGCCGGTGAATGAAGCATATAGGAATCATCGGAGGTTTAAGCCCCGAATCCACAGTTGAATATTATCAGATTATCTGCCGCAGGTTTAATAAAAAATTCGGGGGGCTAAACTTTCCGCAAATAACGATCCGCAGCATCAATCTTGGAGAACTTATTGGCCTCTTTGAATCGAACAAATGGGAAGAAGTTGCGGGGATGATCCTTAACGCCATCCATGATCTTGAGGATGCTGGAGCTGAATTTGCAGCCATTGCCGCTAATACGCCGCATAATGCTTATGATTTGATTCAAAGGGCTTCTCCCATCAAGGTGCTTAGTATTATGGAAGCGACAGCAGATACTATCCAAAAGGCCGGTATAAAGAAAGTTGGCCTTCTGGGCACAAAGGCCACCATGGAATATGGCTTCTTTCAGAGGACATTTAAAGATTATGGCATTGAGACTCTTATCCCTGACGCCGCAGAGAGAAGTTATATCGACAAGACTATTTGGGAGAAGTTAAGCCACGGCAGGATCGAAAAGCAGGATAGGGTAAAACACGCGGAGATTATCACGAGGTTGGTTGAAAAGGGTGCCGAGGTGGCTGTTCTAGGATGTACAGAGCTGCCTTTGCTAATTCAAACAGAGGATGCCAAGGTGCCATTGTTTGATACTGCCCGAATCCATGCTACCGCCATTTTGGAATATGCCATTAAGTAAGACAAAAATCATAAGGAGGGCAAGATGGAAACAAAGAAAATAACCCCTTTCTATAAACATGACCATGATGAACTGGATGGTTATTTCTTAAAATTCCAGGAGCTGAAGGATAAAGATTATCCCCAGGCCAAGGAATATTTTAAGAAGTTCAAGTTCGGTTTACAGCGTCATATTGTCTGGGAAGAAGAGATTTTGTTCCCTTTATTCGAAGCAAAGACAGGAATGAGGGATTACGGGCCAACAGCTGTCATGAGGGGCGAACATCGCCAGATCGGCGAATACCTTGAGGCTGTACATAAAAAGGTACAGCGTAATGATCCGGACAGCGGCCAACAAGAGCAGATGTTATGGTATTACCTGAAAAGTCACAACGAAAAAGAAGAGAATATGCTTTATCCTGCCATAGACGGGCAGACTTCTGCCGAGGAACAGGAGAAGGTTTTTAACGCCATGCATAGTCTTCCTGAGGAAAGGTATAAAACGTGTTGCCATGGACATTGAGGATTTCAGGTATATTTACGGCCCCGTTCAGTCCTGGCGTATGGGCAAATCGCTGGGAATTGATCCTCTTTCGGATAAGGTGAAAGTATGCAATTTAGATTGTGTATATTGCCAATTGGGTAAAACACGCCATCTGACCAATGAACGCAAAGAGTATGTTGACGTAAGGGAAATCACGGCAGAGATTGCCAGATTTTTTGAAGTGGCAGGGAAACATACTCCATGTTTTACGGAGAAGATCGATTTTATCACCTTTTCCGGTAGAGGAGAGCCCACCCTGGCAAAGAATTTAGGCGAAATGATATTGGCCCTGCGGGCGATAAGAGATGAGAAGATCGCTGTGATTACCAATTCAACCTTGATGCACTTATCTGACGTTCAACAGGATTTAGCATTGGCTGACGTGGTTATGGCAAAGCTTGATGCCTTCAATACCGAGTCATTCCTAAAGATCGACAAACCTATAGAGGGTATCAGCTTTGAAAGGATTGTAAAAGGGGTCAAAGAGTTTAAGGGGCGATATAAAGGCAGGTTGGCGCTTCAGATCATGTTTATGGGACAGAATCAAGAATATGCCCGCAAGATTGCCAGCTTGGCCAGAGAGATCATGCCTGACGAAATTCAGATCAATACGCCACTTCGCCCTTGTGGGGTAAGGCCATTGAATAAAGGCATTATAAAGCTGATCAAATCACATTTCGACGGTTTACCTGCGGTCACTGTTTATGACCGTGATATTGAGGAAACCAGGCCTTTCAATGTCAGGGAGACCATCAAAAGACACGGTAATTTTAAAAATAGGGTAAGTCAAGGGACGGTCAATGTCTAAAGATTCTTATGAAACCAGATGTAAAAACAGCGATGGAGGATTTAATCAAGGATGCGCGGGGCAAGATACCGTTTAATCTTTCGTTCTCCGGGAACTGTGAAGGACGATGTGAGGAGTGTCCCTATAAATTACTGGAATATTTGGATATGGATTTGTGCAGTTGGGAGAACCGATTAAAGAAGGGAGAAATTCCCAGCGCGGCGAATCTGTATGCTTTGGCCAGCGATTGTAAAAGGATTTATGCCATCTTGTTAAAGCAGGGGCTTGTACAAGAATTACCTCCGTAAACTAAAATGGGGGATGTATGCAGTTGGATGAAAAATGTAAAGAAGTAATCGATAAAACAGAGTGGCTCTCTATTGTCACTATGGCTGATTCTGGCCCACATTTGGTTGCTGCTTGGGGATATCGCTTACGTCAGCTTGGAATTCAGGATGGTGAAATTGTCCTTCTTCCAGCAGGGAAATATTTCCAGACGGAAGAAAATTTAAAGTCCAATCCTCAAATTCAATTACTGGCTGCTTCAAGCCAGGTTCAAAGGCCAGGAGGGAAACAAGGACAAGGCTTTAGGATTATTGGCAAAGGAGAAGTTCAAACTGAAGGTGAGATGGTCAATCGTGTTAAGGTGGAGTTTCCTTGGGCAAGAGGGGCGTTAGTTATTAAAATTGAACGTACAGAAGCTCTTATATGAGAGATACTGAGACTTTTTACCTTTCCCCAGAAGATCTTTATCAGCGCCTGAAACATATCAGAATAGGCGGGACAGTTTGCCATTACTCTTTGAAAAAATGTGAAGAATTGGTTGTCTTGATCAATGAGATCAACCTGTTAAAGCAGCAGAAAAATGCAGTCATTCTGGCTCATTCCTATGTCAGTCCTGAGATCAATTACGGCGTCAGTGATTTTACGGGGGATTCCCTCTTTTTAAGCTGCAAAGCCATGAGGACACAGGCCCGGATCATTGTCTTCGCGGCTGTCCGTTTTATGGGTGAGACGGCCAAAATTTTAAATCCTTCCAAGACTGTTCTTATCCCAGCCAAGTCAGCCGGCTGCAGCCTGGCGGACTCCATCACAGAGACCCAAGTGCGCACCTTGCGTAAAGAATTCCCCGATCATACCTTTGTTTGTTATGTCAATACCTCACTTGCCGTCAAAGCTGAGTGTGATGTATGTGTCACTTCCGCCAATGTTTATGAGGTGGTGGCCAATATTCCCAATGATAAGATTTATTTCCTGCCGGATCGATACATGGGGGAAAACCTGCGTGAAGAAATGCATAAACGAGGATTCGATAAGGATATACAGTTTTTCAATGGCAGATGCCATGTCCACGAAAATTTTAGCCCAGAAATGGTCTTTAAAGTTAGGACAGAATACCCCCATGCCAAGGTCTTAAGCCATCCGGAATGTACTCCCCGTGTCTGCCGATCCTCGGATTTTGTCGGCAGCACTTCCCAGATGCTTGCCTACATGCAGGAATCAAAGTCAGAAGAATTCTTGATGCTCACCGAGTGCGGCCTTGCGGCACGTCTTGAAGCCGAATACCCAGGCAAAAGGGTGGTTGGTTCCTGCGCCCTGTGCGAATACATGAAATCAAATACGCTAGAAGATATCTTAAGGGTCCTTAAAGAACCACGCATAACAGATGAGGTGGTTATCAACGAAGATTTACGCCTCAGGGCATTAAGATGTATAGAGAAGATGTTTGAATATTCCGGGAATTAAAGTAATTTTTTATAAACCTTCAACATGGGGAGGGGGCAAATGGAACTGACAAAGACTTTTACCAGAATCGCCAAAAGAAACGGAAAGGAAGAGGATTTTAATCCCGCTAAAATAACCTTGGCTATTCAGAAAGCCGGTGAGGCTACGGGTGAATTTGGTGAGGAGATGGCCAAAAAGTTGACGGTGAGAGTCTTAAATATCACACACCAGATGATCATTGGCCGTCTTCCAACCGTGGAAGAGATCCAGGATATCGTAGAGCAGGTACTGCTGAATTCCCCTTATTTGAAGACCGCAAAGGCCTATATCATTTATAGAGAGCAACACAAGCAAATCAGGGAGATCACCTCTAAGTTTAACTCAAATCTGGTCGACCAATATCTCAATAAAGAGGACTGGCGCGTAAACGAGAACAGCAACATGGCGTATTCGCTGCAGGGGCTGAATCATTATATTTCCTCGGAGATCAGCAAGACTTATTGGTTGAATCAAATTTATTCCCCAACGATCAGAGAGGCCCATGTCGAGGGGCAACTGCATATCCACGATTTAGGGTTGCTTAGTGTTTATTGTGTTGGATGGGACCTGCAGGATTTGCTGATGGAAGGCTTTAAAGGTGCAAGCGGTAAAATGGAATCAGGCCCGGCCAAACACTTGCGTAGCGCCCTGGGACAGATCGTTAACTTTTTCTATACCTTGCAAGGCGAGGCTTCCGGCGCCCAGGCGTTTTCCAATTTCGATACCCTTTTAGCACCTTTTATCCATTACGACAATCTTTCCTATGTGGACGTCAAACAGGCCCTGCAGGAGTTTGTATTCAACGTCAATGTGCCGACCAGGGTTGGTTTTCAGACGCCGTTTACAAATATTACGATGGATTTGACGCCGCCGTCATATTATGCCGACCATGGCGTCATTATCGGTGGAAAGGTTCAGGAAAGGACCTACAAAGAGTTTCAAAAAGAACAGGACATGTTCAATAAAGCATTTATGGAGGTGATGCTGGAAGGCGATTTTAAGGGAAGGGTCTTTACCTTTCCCATACCGACATACAATGTGACGAAAGATTTCGATTGGGAGAACTCCAACCTGGAAGGGCTTTGGAAAATGACGGCCAAGTACGGGATTCCCTATTTTGCCAACTTCGTCAACTCCGACATGAACCCCGAAGATGCCCGGAGCATGTGCTGTCGCCTGCGGCTGGACAACCGGGAGTTAAGGAAAAGAGGGGGCGGGTTATTTGGCGCATCTCCCTTGACGGGTTCCATAGGCGTCGTGACCATCAACCTGCCGCGCCTTGGGTATCTATCCACGAATGAGGAAGAATTTTTCCGTTGTCTAGACGGGCTTATGCTGTTGGCGAAAGACAGCCTGGAAATGAAGCGCAAGGTGCTGGAAAAGTTTACAGAACAAGATCTCTATCCGTATATCAAGTTTTACCTGCGCAAGGTCAAACAGCGATTTGATCAATATTGGAAGAATCATTTTTCAACGATCGGACTTATCGGCATGAATGAAGCCGCCATTAACCTTATCGGTGAACCAATCAACAGTCCGCGGGGGCATGAGTTTGCCGTCAAGGTCCTCAATTACATGAGGGAACGGCTCATCGAATTCCAAAAAGAGACAGGGAATAATTACAACCTGGAGGCGACACCTGCGGAAGGCGTCACCTACCGCTTGGCCAAGATGGACAAAAATAAGTTTGGACACATTGTCTGTGCCAATGAACAAGAGGTGAAGGAAGGCCGGGAGCCGTTCTATACCAATTCAACCCATCTTCCTGTCGACTATTCAGATGATATCTTTGAAGTGCTTGAACTCCAGGATGAGCTGCAAACACGCTACACTGGCGGCACGGTGCTGCACGGGTTTATCGGTGAAAAGATCCATGACGCCGCAGGCCTTAAGTCATTGATACGTACGATCTGCAATCGGTTTAAGCTTCCTTATTTTACCATCACACCGACCTTCAGCATCTGTCCTAACTGCGGGTACACAGCCGGGGAGCACCCGCAGTGTCCCAAGTGCAAGGAAACTTGTGAAGTCTATTCCAGGGTCGTCGGCTACTTAAGGCCTGTGGCGCAGTGGAATAAAGGCAAGAAAGAAGAATTTAAGGAAAGGAAGACCTATAAGTTATGCGCATCGGAGGTTTCCAGAAGTTCTCATTGATCGATTATCCGGGCAAGATGGCGGCGATCGTTTTCACCCAAGGCTGCAACTTCCGCTGCCCGTATTGCCATAACCGCGAGCTTGTCCTGCCTGAAGAATTCAAGGAGCCCATCCCGCAGGAGGAGGTGATGGGCTTCTTGAAAAGACGTCGCTGTCAGTTGGAGGGAGTGGTGATCACCGGCGGTGAGCCGACTGAGCAGGCGGACCTGGTCCCGTTTATCGGCTCTGTTAAAGAACTGGGATATCAGGTCAAATTGGATACCAACGGCAGCCGGCCACAGGTAATTCGAGAAACCATCCAACGGCGGCTGGTGGATTATATCGCCATGGATGTCAAAACTTCATTGGAGAAGTATCAGAAGGCCATAGGGGTCAGATTTCCTGCTGAAATCATCAAGGAGAGCATTGATCTCATCAAAGGTTCTGGAATTCAACACGAGTTCAGGACCACGGTCGTCCAGCCTTTTTGTGACCAGGAGGATGTTTCTAAAGTTTCTATCTTGGTCAATGGTGCCCAAACTTACCGCCTTCAGACTTTTCGGGCCGGTCCTAAAATAATCAATCTTAATCTTCGGGATATTCCCCAGATCACGGAACAACAAATAGAAGCATGGGGAAAGTGTCTCCACTAAAAGATTTACCGCTGGTGGATAATAAGTATTACTACTTATTTTTTGAGTAGTACTACGAATTTCAAAATGACAATAAATATTGGATAATAACATGTGGATATCTGATTATGATCTCAAAGACTAGCATACAATCTATTAATGCTTTACTGGAACTCTCACATCTGTCTCAAGGGGAGACCGAAGATGTTATGCGGATTTCTAAAAAGATAGATGCCCACCATAATTATTTAGGGAAAGTACTGCAGAAATTAACCCGTGAAGGCCTGGTTGTTTCCCAAAAGGGCCTTAACGGAGGTTTCCGTCTGGCCAAGCCATCCTCACAGATACGTTTGTATGAAGTCGTTGGGGCAATAGAAGATGTCCAGCGCTGGCAGGGGTGTTTTATGGGACGTACCCAATGTTCATCCGTCAATTCATGTTCTGCTCATTGTCATTGGAAAAAAATCAGGAGGGCGTATGTTAATTTTTTACAAAATACAACCATTGCTGATTTGGGGAAGTGGTAGGCTAAAAAATTTTTGGTTATTAATAAGATATACGGATGCGATTTCCCAATTTAAGGTAATTGCAGGAAAGGTTAATATGTCAATAAACTGGGGAGTTTAGTCCTATGAGCGGTCAGATATCACCAACTGTTGAGAAGACCATTGTCTTAGATAAAGCCAACCGTTTATTACAGGACCTTCGTGTTTCGGTGATAGACCGGTGTAATCTGCGCTGTCCCTATTGCATGCCAAGGGAAAGCTTTGGTCATGCATATAAATTCCTGAATCCCAATGAATGGCTGACTTTTGAAGAGATTGAGACTTTGGTGCGCACTTGTGTGGATTTGGGTGTGCGCAAGGTTCGTCTTACCGGTGGGGAGCCTCTTTTAAGGCCTAACCTTCCTGACTTGATCTATAGTTTAAAGAAAATTGAAGGGATTGAAGATTTGGCTTTAACGACCAATGGAATCCTTTTGGCTGGCCTTGCGGGACGACTTAGGGAATCCGGCTTGGATCGTTTGACAATAAGTCTTGATAGCTTTGATGAAGATGTTTTTAAGAAGATGAGCGGTGGCAGAGGCGATCTTAGGGATGTTTTAAGAGCAATAGATTGCGCCCAAAAGGCGGGGTTCTTTCCACTTAAGATCAACTGCGTTGTCCAAAGAGGCAAGAATGACCATACCATATTGGATATGGTTAAACATTTCCGCAATACGGGGCATATCTTACGGTTTATCGAGTACATGGATGTCGGCAATCAAAACCAGTGGAATTTCAGGTACGTGGTTGGTTCCGATGAGATTATAAGCAGAATTCACAAGCAATATCCCTTACGATTGCTGGAGCGCAATTATTCTTCGGAGACCTCAGAGCGTTATGGGTTTGTGGATGGATCAGGAGAGATAGGTTTTGTCTCTTCGGTCACAAAAGCTTTTTGCGGCTTCTGTACAAGGTTGCGCCTTTCTGCGGATGGAAAGTTTTATACGTGTCTCTTTGCTAACCAGGGCCTGGACATGCGTCCTATTTTGCGAAATAGGATTTCAAGCAGGTCTGTCAAAGAAACCATCCATAAGATGTGGATGGTCCGTAATGATCATTATTCCGAAACCCGTTTACGGGACAGTGTAGGGCAGATTAAGACCAAGAAGGTGGAAATGTTTCAAATTGGAGGATAACGTTTTAAATACAAAGAAGTCCCATCCGATGCCCAAAAGGCAGAAGATGAAAACGATCGAAGGAAAGATAACTCATTGCTTAAGGACACGCTGAAATATTTTACGAAACGCGAAACCTATTCCGGGGGCTGGAGTGCGGTATCGCCTGCTAGCCGGGATTGGGAAAACGGCTATCGCAGCCGCTGGCAACATGACAAGGTGATCCGCTCCACTCATGGGGTAAACTGCACTGGTTCGTGCAGTTGGAAGATTTTTGTCAAAAACGGCATTGTGACCTGGGAAAACCAGCACACTGATTATCCGACCACCGGACCGGACATGCCGGAGTTTGAACCTCGCGGCTGTCCGAGGGGGGCAAGTTTTTCGTGGTATTTGTATAGCCCTTTGCGTGTCAAATATCCTTACATTCGCGGAGCACTGCTTACGATGTATCGCGAGGCCTTCAAGGAGCTGGGTGATCCGGTTAAGGCTTGGGCCTCTATCGTTGAGAATCCTGCAAAATCCTGTCGATATAAGTCCCTGCGAGGAAAAGGCGGTTTGGTGCGGGTCTCCTGGGAAGAGGTGACCCAAATTATTGCCGCATCTAACATCTATACGATTCAGCAGTATGGGCCGGACAGGATCTTCGGCTTTTCGCCGATTCCGGCTATGTCTATGATCAGCTATGCCTCCGGGGCCCGTTTCCTGTCACTCATCGGTGCGTCCCTGCTTAGTTTTTACGATTGGTATGCGGACCTGCCGCCCTCGTCACCGCAAATGTGGGGTGACCAGACCGATGTGCCGGAAAGCAGCGACTGGTTCAATTCTGGATATCTTCTTGTTTGGGGATCGAATCTGCCGATGACCCGCACACCCGATGCCCATTTCATGACCGAGGTTCGCTATAAGGGGACAAAGGTGGTCTCGATCAGCCCCGACTATGCGGAATTCGTCAAATTCGCCGACCACTGGATGCAGGTCAAGCCGGGTACGGACGGCGCGCTGGCGATGGCCATGGGGCACGTCATCCTCAAGGAGTTTTACATCGAGCGGCAGACGGACTATTTTTATCGATACACGCGTGAAAACACCGACTTTCCCTTTCTTGTTACGCTCAAAACCAGGGAAGATGGATTTATCGCGGACCGGTTTTTGTCGGCGGAAGATCTGGGAAAAGCGTTCAACCATCCCGAATGGAAGACGGTGGTGTTCGATGACAATTCTGGACGGCCGGTCATCCCCAATGGAACTATCGGCTCACGCTGGGAAAAGGAAGGAAAATGGAATTTGCGGCTAGAGGATGTTGAGACCGGCCAGCCGGTGCAGCCGCGTATGACCTTGCTGGGCGTACATGACGAGATTGTACAGTTGCATGTGCCATATTTTGATGACAGCGGCAAGCGCGTGACGAGCCAGCCGATTCCTGTGAAGAAGATTGAGATAAACGGGCAAACTCATTGGGTAACGACGGTTTTCGATTTGAATCTGGCTAATTACGGCGTCAGCCGTGGACTCGATGGGAAAGCGGCAGCTGACTATGATGCGCTTGCGCCCTATACTCCGGCTTGGGCGGAATCGGTGACAGGGATCGATCGGCACCTTATTACGCGCATTGCCCGGGAGTTCGCACAAAATGCGGTTGAATCCAAAGGCCGCTCCATGATTATCGTGGGTGCCGGGATCAACCATTGGTACAACTCAGACACTATTTACCGCGCCATCGTGAACTTGGTGTTGATGGTCGGCGCCCAAGGGGTCAACGGCGGCGGTTGGGCGCACTATGTGGGGCAGGAAAAGCTTCGGCCTGCGGAAGGTTGGAGCAACCTCGCTTTTGCCCGCGACTGGTCGGCGCCGCCCCGTCAGCAAAACGGTACCTCCTTTTTCTACTTTGCTACGGACCAATGGCGGTACGAGGAAACTCCTGTTGATGATTTGGTCTCGCCGCTGGTTGGAAAGTCGCGGTACCATCACTACGCCGACTACAATGTGCTGGCGGCGCGCCTCGGTTGGTTGCCTTCCTATCCGCAATTCAACCAGAACCCGCTTAGCCTGGCTGCGGAGGCAAAGCGGCAGGGCGCTGATTCGCCGCAGGCTGTCGTTGAGTACGTGGTGGATCGGTTGAAGAATAACAAGCTTCAGTTCGCAATTGAGGATCCTGATAATCCGCAGAATTTCCCTAAGATACTGTACGTCTGGCGGGCAAATTTAATTTCAAGCTCTGGCAAGGGTCATGAATACTTTCTTAAGCATCTCTTGGGTACCTCCAACGGCCTGATGAATGTCGAGGACGTCAACCTAAAAACTGAGGAGGTGAAGTGGCGGGAAAAAGCCCCTGAGGGCAAGCTGGATTTGATGGTCACGCTCGACTTTCGTATGTCTGGCAGCTCGCTCTATTCCGATATCGTGTTGCCTGCAGCCACCTGGTATGAAAAATCCGATCTGAGCAGCACGGATATGCACCCGTTTGTGCATCCGTTCAATCCGGCGGTCGGGGCGCAATGGGAATCACGCTCTGACTGGGACGCCTTCAAGGAGATCGCACACACATTCTCGGAGATGGCTAAAACCCATTTCAAAGGTCCGCAGCGGGACATTGTGACAACACCCTTGCTGCACGACACTCCCGATGAGTTGGCCCAAAAGCATGGCCGGATCAAGGACTGGAAAAAGGGCGAGACCGAGCCGGTTCCTGGTAAAACGATGCCCCGCATTCATGTGGTGGAGCGGGATTACGCCGCGGTCTATGAAAAGATGATTTCGCTGGGACCGGGAATCGCCCAAAATCCGCATGGGGGCAAGGGGATCAATTGGTCTGCTGCCGAGGAATACGAACAATTGAAACGGGTGCTCGGTACTGTGCGTAGGGAAGGCGTGGCCCAGGGATGCCCTGACATTGCGAGTGACCGGCAGGCAGCGGAAGCGATTCTAACGCTATCCTCCACGACAAACGGGAAGATGGCGCTCAAAGCGTGGGAGGCCCTAGAGCATAAGACCTCACTGTCGCTCAAGGATTTGGCGGAGGAGCGGGGTGAAGAATTGATGACCTTCGATTCCATTACCTCGCAGCCGAAATCCGTCATTACTTCCCCGGCATTCAGTGGTTCTGAAAAGGGCGGTCGCAGGTATTCTCCCTTTACCACCAATGTTGAAAAGCGGATTCCATGGCATACCCTGACCGGAAGGCAGCATTTTTACGTGGATCACGAAATGATGATTGAGTTCGGTGAGCAGATGGCGGTGTTTAAACCCATTCTCAAGCACACACCGTTTAGCCGATCAAATCACCCGGGCGTGCAAGGCAAGGAAATCACGCTTAACTATCTTACGCCGCACAACAAGTGGTCCATCCATAGCATGTATTACGATTCGTTACCGATGCTGACCCTGTTTCGCGGCGGTCCGACGATTTGGCTGAATAAGGACGACGCGATCGATGCTGATATTGTTGATAACGATTGGATCGAATGTTTTAATCGCAATGGTGTTGTCGTGGCCCGCGCTGTAGTGACGCACCGCATTCCGCGCGGCATGGCGTTTATGTATCATGCCCAGGACCGCACCATTAATGTTCCTGGAACCAAGTTGACAGGCACGCGGGGCGGCACGCACAACAGCCCCACGCGCATCCACGTCAAGCCGACCCACATGATCGGAGGCTACGCCCAACTAAGCTACGGCTTTAATTATTACGGCCCCACGGGCAACCAACGGGACCTGAACGTCATCATTCGAAAAATAGAAAGGGTGGACTGGCTTGAAGATTAAAGCGCAAATCAGCATGGTTATGAACCTCGACAAATGTATTGGCTGCCACACATGCAGTGTGACCTGCAAGAATACATGGACCAACCGCAAGGGAGCCGAATACATGTATTGGAATAATGTCGAGACCAAGCCTGGCATTGGGTACCCGAAGGAATGGGAAAACCAGAAAAAATACCGCGGTGGATGGACTCTTAAAAACGGTAAGCTGGAGTTGAACAGTGGAGACCGTCTCAGCAAGTTGCTCAACATCTTCCATAACCCGGATCAACCGACGCTGGACGACTATTTTGAGCCGTGGGACTACGACTATGAAACTCTGATCAACAGTCCCCAGAAAAAGCACCAACCGGTGGCTCGTCCTAAGTCGCAGATTACCGGTGAAAAGATGGACCTCGAGTGGGGCCCCAACTGGGAAGACGACCTGGCCGGCGCCCACCGCACCGGATCGCAGGATCCGAACATGAAGGGAATTGAGGAGTCGGTCCGGATGGAATTCGAGCAAGTGTTCATGATGTATCTGCCACGCATCTGCGAGCATTGTCTTAACGCACCGTGTGTGTCGGCATGTCCTTCCGGCGCCATGTACAAACGGGATGAAGACGGCATTGTGCTGGTTGATCAGAACCGCTGCCGCGCCTGGCGGTTTTGCGTCAGCAGTTGTCCCTATAAAAAAGTGTATTTTAACTGGAAGGCCCACAAAGCGGAAAAATGTACGCTCTGTTTTCCCCGTATTGAAGCGGGTCTGCCGACCATCTGCTCCGAAACCTGTGTTGGACGTATCCGCTATCTCGGCCTGATGCTCTATGACGTCGACAGGGTTCGCGAAGCAGCCTCTGTGCCGAATGAAAAAGATTTGTATGCGGCACAACTGGGTATTTTTCTCGATCCACATGACCCGAAGGTTATCGCGGCGGCCCGCAAGGAAGGCATTGCGGAAGACTGGCTTCAAGCCGCCGGGCAATCCCCAATCTACAAGCTGGCGGTGGACTGGAAGGTCGCGCTGCCCCTGCATCCTGAATATCGAACGATGCCGATGGTGTGGTATGTGCCTCCGTTGAGTCCGATCATGAATCTGTTCGAGGGGAAAGGCAGCCAGGCGCAGGCCGACGATATCTTTGGAGCCATTGATAACATGCGGATACCGGTTCAGTACCTGGCCAATCTTTTGTCGGCCGGGGACACGAGCGTCATCCGTAATGCGTTGAAGAAAATGGCAGCCATGCGCAGTTACATGCGCGAGTTGACTTTGAATAAGGAGCCGAACCAGCAGCAATGGATGGATACAGGGTTGAGCGGCCAAGACATGCAGGACATGTATCGCTTGCTTGCGATCGCGAAATACAACGATCGCTTCGTCATTCCTGCGGCACACAAAGAAACGGCGAAAGAGTTACTGATGGAACAGGGGGCCTGTGGATTGAATTTCGAGGGCGGCCCAGGGGCGTGCGGCGTTTTTTAAGGACGGGGAGCCATGAATAGGCAAACGGACGAATGGACAATGCAAACTAGCTTTCAATGGATTTCCTACCTGCTGGTTTATCCAGATGGGGATTGGACCCAAACCGTCCGCGAGGTTAAAGATGTTCTGTCGATTTCGCATCCTATGGCCAATGGGATTCAAAGTTTTCTCGAAGAGATGGATGCCTATACCCCAGAGCAGCGGTGGGATCATTATGTGCATACATTTGATTTTGGGAAAAAGACGAATTTGTATCTGACCTTTGCCGACTATGGTGAAGAGCGTGAACGTGGGCCAGCGCTGCTCGAATTGAAAGAGCAATATGCCATGGCAGGCTTTGAGCTCAAAGCAGGGGAGATGCCGGATTACCTGCCGGTCGTGCTGGAATTCTGCGCTCACACCAATGCCGAAACCGCTGGACGGATTTTATTCCGTCATGCCGCCCGCATTGCGCAGCTACAGGAGTCCCTGAGTCAGATTGAGAGTCCGTATGCGCATCTTTTGCGGGCGGTCAGGCAGGGCATTGGAATGATGCAACCAAAATCCAATTTATGCGATGAGGAGGCGGGTACATGAATGTTTCCACGTTGTTACTGTGGCTTGTACTGCCATACATCGTCCTTACTTTCTTCATCGTAGCGACGTTGTTTCGGTTTAAAACAGATCCTTATGGGTGGACATCCAAATCCAGCGAGATACTTGAGAAGCGATTGCTGAAATGGGGGAATCCTCTTTTTCATTGGGGTCTCATGTTTGTATTTTTCGGCCATGTGGCCGGACTGTTGGTACCCATCGGATTCTACCATGCGCTTGGAGTGAATGATGAGTTCTATCACTTCAATGCGGTCGTGGTGGGTGGCGCTGCCGGTCTGGCTACGCTCGTGGGATTGATGATTTTGTGCTATCGCCGGTTTAAATTGCCGCGCGTACGTAAAACTAGCAGCATCGGCGACTTTATAGCTCTTGTCTTTTTGGTAGTGATGGTCATAAGCGGGATTTTCGCCACCGCAAGCAATGCCGCCGCGCACGCCGGTTTCGATTACCGTATGTCCATAAATCCATGGATTCGCGGCATTTTATTGTTGCATCCGGATCCCGAGTTAATGGTATCGGTCCCCTGGTATTTCAAAGTGCACATTCTCGCAGCCTATGGTCTATTTGTTGCTTTTCCATTCACCCGGCTGGTTCATGTGTTTAGCTTGCCGATTACATATTTGTGGAGAAGTTATGTGTTGTATCGCAAGTACAGCGTAAATGTGCCTGGTAATACTTAATCTGTTGAGGGTAAGCGATGCCATCCGTCCCACCTGATAGAAAAGTGATTGCGGCCCCGATGAGCCGTGAAGCGCTTAATTGCGGGCAAACGGTTTTAGCCGGCGAGGAAAACGAGACCAGCCGACATCCGCAACCAGCGTATTTCTCTTTGGTGATGGCCACGGGAATCGTTTCCATAGCCAGTCAACTGTTGAATATGCCTAGAATTGCGGTGGCTCTGTTTGTGTTGAACGGGCTGTTTTATCTGGTGCTCTGGGTGCTAATGATCCGTCGAATGGTGCGTTACCCGTACGCATTCATTGCTGACTTGGGCGATCATGCCCGCGGCGTGGGCTTTTTTACATGGGTGGCGGGCACATGCGTGCTGGCAACGCAGTGCATAGTTGTTCATTCCCTGCCGCGCTTGGCGATCGCGTTATGGGGGCTTGGCATCACCTTATGGGTGATCTTTACCTATGTCGTCTTCGCTAGGCTGACAATTAAACAGGAGAAACCGCCGCTCACCAAAGGCCTGAATGGCGGTTGGCTTGTGGCCGTCGTGGCCACGCAGTCGGTCTCGATCGTCTCGACGCAACTGGCCGGGCATCCGGGGTTCAATACCGATGGTATGCTTTTTTTCGCCTTAGTAATGTGGTTAGGCGGCGGTATGCTCTATATCTGGCTCATTTCGTTGATTTTTTATCGTTATACGTTTTTAGTGATGCATCCAGGAGATCTTAGTCCTCCTTACTGGATCAACATGGGGGCCGTCGCTATCTCCACGCTTGCCGGCGACCTGCTTATTCAGGGGGCTGTGAAAGCCTCTTTTCTGTATGGTTTGCTGCCGTTTCTCGAGGGATTTACCTTATTTTTCTGGGCCACCGCGACGTGGTGGATACCGATGCTGTTGATTCTCGGAGTGTGGCGGCATGTCTATAAGCGCTTCCCTCTGACTTATGATCCGCTGTACTGGGGCGCAGTTTTCCCCCTGGGGATGTATACTGTTTGCACGCTCAAGTTGGCAGAAGTCATACACTTGCCATTTCTTTTTGCCATCCCACGTTTCTTTGTTTACGTCGCCTTGGCCGCGTGGGGGCTGACGTTCTTTGGCTTAATTTATCGTATTTATGGAGAAAATAGAAAGGGGATTTTGCCATGCGTCAGGCGATAGTCATATCTATTAATCTTTCTGCCGGAGGGATTCCCAAATTACCAGTCAAGGACGTATTTATTAGCTATTTTGGATTACAAGGGGATGGGCATAACCATGAAAAGCATAACACACCTTTACAGGCTGTTTGTATTCAGGATATAGAGAAACTCAAGGAGCTTAGTACCGCCGAATACGATCTCCCCCCTGGAAAAGCGGGAGAAAATTTGACGGTAGAAAATCTTCACGTCAACAGTTTGCCGTTGGGAGCCATCCTCAAGTTTTCAGGAGGAGTGATTTTGGAAATTTCTAAAATACGGAAGCCTTGTTATGTCATGGATGCTATCCATCCACAACTTAAAGAAGACGCGGTTGGCCGGCATGGTATGTATGCAAAGGTTATTCAAGAGGGGATTCTTAGCACAGGAGAGACGATCCATGTGGGATTGCCGATACAGAAGGGCTGATGATTATTGTGGCCGCCGAAAGGCTATATGCTTTCCAGGAGGAATTGGGTGCGTTTTAAAAGATAAGTTTATTTTTCCACTTAGAGAGAGTGAAGACCCTCTTATTAAAATTAGGAGGTCTAAGCGTAAGAAGGAAACCGACAAATCTACTTGATGTTTATGATCCGGCCATTTTCTATCTGTCATTATGAAGCCTTGATTTTTATTCTTCTGGTTTTTTTGATTGACAATACTTTACTAGTAAAGTATATTTCAACGGTCATGAATAAATTATGAAATATTGAAAGGCTTGCAAGATGAGGATGGCTGATAAATATAATCAATTAACAGATCTGCACGGGCCGGATCGTTTGTCTGATTTTAACCGTGATCCTGCAATATTGAAGCTTTCGGCTTTGGCTTTGATTATCGGTATTATGAGCGCTTTCATCGCCGATGCGCTAATTTGGCTTATACGTGTTATTACAAACCTTTCCTTTTATCAAACATTTTCGTCCGCATTTAACTCTCCATCCGGGAATCATTTGGGCCTGGCAGTCATTGCAGTACCGGTCATTGGAGGGTTGATCATTGGCCTTATGGCACGGTATGGAACTGATAAAATTCGTGGCCATGGCATACCTGAGGCGTTGGAGGCTATCCTAATTGGCCAAAGTCGTATGTCGCCCAAGGTGGCTTTACTTAAACCCGTCTCGTCTGCTATTTCTATCGGTACCGGGGGGCCCTTCGGTGCCGAAGGTCCGATCATCATGACAGGTGGAGCCTTTGGTTCTTTATTCGCTCAATTCTTTCATTTAACGGCAGCTGAACGCAAAACACTACTGGTCGCTGGCGCTGCGGGAGGTATGGCGGCTATCTTTGCCGCTCCCATTGCTGCTGTGCTGCTTGCGGTAGAATTGCTTTTATTTGAATGGAAACCTCGTAGTTTTATTCCTGTTGCCATTTCATCGATTACAGCAGAGATGCTTCGCGTAAAATTATTAGGACCTGCTCCCATGTTTACCGTTATTCCTCACGCCGTTCCCAATGGGTATGAAATGTTTGTTTCGGTACTGGTGGGTTTTTTAGCTGGTTTAGGTTCTAGCCTTCTGACCGTACTAGTTTATAGCGTTGAAGATGCATTCAAGAAAATATCTATTCATTGGATGTGGTGGCCGGCGCTTGGAGGTCTGGGCGTGGGATTGGGGGGCTTGATCAATCCGAAGGTGATGGGGGTTGGCTATGACGTCATCCAAGATTTATTGCGTGGGAATTTTGTGACAACTGCTTTGGTCAGTCTTTTGGTCGTGAAAACCTTTGTTTGGGTCTTGGCTTTGGGTTCAGGCACATCGGGGGGTGTTTTGGCGCCTCTTTTGATTATTGGCGGGGCCTTGGGCGCGTTGGAGGCTCATTGGATCCCTGTGGGCGACAGCGGTCTATGGACGATGTTAAGCATGGCTGCTGTAATGGGCGGAACCATGAGAGCCCCCTTGACGTCGACAGTTTTTGCTTTGGAGCTGACTCATGATTTTAATGTCATTGGTGCTTTGTTCGTCAGTTGTGTGGTGGCGTATGCCGTGACCGTGTTCTTAATGCGTCGCTCTATTCTGACAGAGAAAGTAGCACGCAGAGGTTTTCATATTTCTCGAGAATACAGTGTTGATCCATTGGAGTTGTTGCGCGTGAGTGAGGTGATGGACAAAGAGGTCCAAAGGATTCCATCGAGCATGCTTGTGGTTGAATTTATGGATTTAGTTATTAATGGTCACCATGGCATTATGAGGCATCGAGGGGTGCCTATTGTTGATGAACAAAACCATTTGATCGGGATGGTTATTCGTGAAGATGTAATGGAAGCCTTCAGGACAAACCCTCGGGCAACCATGCTAGAGGTAAGTAACAAGGACTTGGTGGTGGCTTATCCTGACGAACTTGTGAAGGAGGCTTTACATAAAATGTTGCATCACGGTGTTGGTCGTCTTCCAGTTGTCAGCAGGAAAGATGATCGTCAAATAATAGGATATTTGGGTCGCCCCGGCGTTTTTATGGCATGGATGCGCCGATTAGAAGAAGAGGGAAAGAGGGATCGTCTTTGGAGGTAATTCTCATGTTACAACACAAAGGGAAAGAAAAATTAAAGGTAAGTCTGCCGGAAGACCATTTAGGTTATTGGCTTCGTTATGTATCAAACAACGTTGCTTATGCGTTAAGCCAGAAGTTGGAAGACAGCGGAGTTACGGTGGCGGAGTGGATCGTCTTAAGACAAATGTATCTGAAAAATTGGGTATCGCCCATGAGTCTTGCCATCCAGACAGGCTTAACACAAGGGGCTATTTCAAAGTTGATCGACCGTTTATTGAAGAAGAAGTTTGTGACAAAGAAAGTGTCTAAGCACGATCATAGGTATAAGGAAATCAAGTTGACATCGGTAGGGCGAAAAATAGTTCCGCGTTTGGCGTCTATTGCCGATGAAAACGATGATTATTTCTTTGGGAAATTATCATCAGCTAAGAAAAAACAATTGATGAGTTTCTTCATTGGGGTGGTAAAGATCAACCGGTTCAGGAAATCACTGAATATGAGAGTTAACGCCGATGACAAGATTTTTTGATATAAGAGAAAGCTGTGTGCCGTTACATCGATATACGTCCAAAGCGTTTCCTGCTTACCGCTTCATCCCAGGTGAGAATCCTCACCCTACCGAGAATCCCGCCGGCCATTCCTATAGTAAAACGGCTGAAAGAAAAATGATTTTTGATCCAGAGCTTTGGAGTGAGGATCAAGGATATCTATATGGTGTTGATTTGTATAACAACGGATATTGGTGGGAAGCTCACGAAGCTTTTGAAGAAAGATGGAGGGTTGTCGATAAAGGAAACATTGGAAGGGACTATTTGCAGGGTCTGATTAAGATTTCCGGAGCCTTTATTAAATGGCATTTACGTAAACTGGAAGGTTCAAATATTCTTTACAAGGAGGGAATAGCTCATTTGTTAAAAGTAATGGAGAAACAGGAATGTTACATGGGGCTTCATTTATCGAAATATATTGTAAAGTTAGAGGATTATTTTACTGTTATCACACGAAATTCGGTGACTGCGCTCCTATGCGTTTATCCCTATATTTTACTCAATGAAGATTGATAAATGTATCTGCGTTAATCATAGAAATTCGCTAATTTTTTCAACTTGAATTAATCGAAGAGACATGATAACATATATTTATAATACATGTTATACTTAATCAGGAAGAACAAAGAAGAAGGGTTTCAATGGGCGATATCAGGGGTTACATAAAATACGACCGGCAGGATTGCAAGAAGGATGAAATTTACCGCCGGATCAAGAATTTCAAGGAATTTACCCATCTTCCCTCAGATAAAGAGCTAAGAAAACAGGGGGCGCGCTGCATGGATTGTGGCGTTCCATTCTGCCAGTCTGGGTGCCCAGTTGGCAACATCATCCCGGACTGGAATGACCTGGTTTATCGTGACTGCTGGCAGGAGGCCGTTGAGCGGCTACACAAGACCAACAACTTTCCGGAGTTTACTGGCCGCATTTGCCCCGCCCCTTGCGAGAATGCCTGTGTGCTTGGGATAAATGCTCCACCGGTGACGATTAAGAATATCGAGTTGGCAATCATTGAACATGCTTATGCTAATGGGTGGATCAGTCCCCATAAACCCAAACATCGCACAGGCAAAAGTGTTGCCGTGATCGGTTCTGGCCCTGCAGGCTTGGCTTGTGCGGATGAACTCAATAAGACGGGGCATAAGGTCACGGTTTTTGAAAAAAATGAGGTTTTAGGCGGACTTCTGTCCATGGGGATTCCGGATTTCAAGCTAGAAAAATGGGTGGTGAAACGGCGATTGGATCGTATGCGCCAGGAAGGTGTGGTTTTTAAGACCAATGCATATATCGGAGTCGATATCAAGACTCAGGATTTGCGCAATCAACATGACGCTATTGTTTTATGCGGCGGCGCTGAAGTCGGCCGCGAACTACCTGTATCCGGGAGGGAATTAAAAGGCGTTTATCAGGCCATGTATTACCTGCCCCAACAGAATTTAATCGATATTCAATATGCGACGGGTGCTTTTAAGGAACGATGTGTTCGACATATCCTGCAGGTCAAGCCTCCTTCAATGGAGGACATTAGTGCCAAGGGTAAGCGCGTGATTGTTCTAGGCGGAGGAGATACGGGATCAGATTGTGTAGGTACGGCCATACGCCAGGGCGCTTTAAGCGTTCACCAACTGGAATTGCTGCCGCAGCCTCCTTTGAGTCGCACCATCGACAATCCCTGGCCTAATTGGGCCTTTATATTTCGCACTTCTTCTTCTCAAGAAGAAGGATGCGTGCGGGATTACAATATTCTGACTAAGAGTCTAAGCGGGGAAGGCGACCAACTAAAAAAACTGCATGCCGTGCGTTTACAGTGGAGTGGGGATGCGGCCACTGGGCAGATGAAGATGAATGAGATGGTTGGCTCGGCATTTGACATGGAGTGTGATTTATTACTACTGGCCTTAGGGTTTACAGGTCCGGTCAAGGCAGGGATGATCGAGGATTTGGGCGTTGCCTTGGATGCAAGAGGCAATGTGGCTGCCGATAGTAACAAGATGACGTCGGTGCCAGGCGTATTCACGGCTGGGGATATGACCCGCGGGCAGTCGCTTGTAGTGTGGGCGATTAATGAAGGACGTGCAGCGGCCAAAGGAGTGCATCATTATTTAATGGCAAGGGCGGGTATTGACAATAAGACGTAGGGGGGAGGCATGATGAGAGAAAAGAAAATAACCCCTTTTTATAAACACGATCATGATGAATTAGAGGTTTACTTTTTGAAGTTCAAGGGGCTTAAAACCAAAGACTATTCTCAGGCCAAAGAATACTTCAAGAAATTCAGCTTTGGTCTACAGCGTCATATTGTCTGGGAAGAAGAGATCCTTTTTCCCTTATTTGAAAAAAAGACAGGAATGGATGATTGCGGGCCAACGATGGAAATGAAGTCAGAACACCGCCAGATTGGCGAGTGCCTGCAAGCGCTGCATAAGAAAGTCCAGCGCAATGATCCTGACAGCGGATATGAGGAACAAATATTGTGGTACTTTTTAAAACAACACAATTATAAGGAAGAGCATAACCTTTATCCAGCCATTGATGAAAGGATTTCCAGTAGGGAGCAAGAAAAAGTTTTTAGTTTGATGCAAAGCCTCCCACAGGGAGATTAAACATGTTGTCATGGGCACAGACAATGGGTTGACGGTCTAGGGGATTCTTGAGAAGCAATGGGATTGCTCTTTAAGAGTTTTAAAAGAGTTTCTGATGCGGATGGAATAGAAGAAATTCAGAGAAGTGGCCTGTTCAACGTATAGGTTTAAAGAGGAAGGGGAGGTAGGGTTCTCCGAAAAACCGACACTGACCTAAAATGGAGGAAAGACATGAGCCCAAGGATACCATCTACCGCAAAACAACACTCTCTTGATGCCCCATTACTTACGTTTAATCTGCCGGAATTGCTTAGCAAGATTAAGGGTGAGGATACATGGTTGAGCGGGCAACATAATGCCATGACATTATTGGAAGGAAGGGGGTTGAGGATTGTTCTCGTTGCCATAAAAAAGGGTTTTTCGATTTCGGCACATCAGGCTGATTGCCCGATCAGCGTTCAAGTTTTAGAAGGTTGCATTAATTTCAATGTCGATGAGGAGCCGGTGGAATTAAAAAAGGGTGACCTATTGACTCTTCATGCCAGTCTTAAGCATGGTTGTAAGGCAATGGAAGATTCGGCATTCCTATTAACCTTGGCTTTTGACCCTAAGTAGGATAAAGGGCCAATAAATGTCTTATGAGTGAAAGAATTACAGGATCAATTATGATATTGGGTGAGGTTGCTTCCTCAGGGGCGGCTAAAGGTGTGGCTGTGTTGTGCACCTGCTCCCAGGCGCCGATTATTTTACGGAAGGATGTTGCCGAGAGTGATATAGAGCAGGAAATCAGGAAACTAGATACAGCAATTTCCGAAGCAGAGAAGGATTTGATAGATTTGCAGAGGACTGTCCAGCTAAATGTAGGGAGTTCCGAAGCCAAGATTTTAGAAGCGCACATCCTTCTCTTACGGGACTTCTCTTTACGGAATGAAATCGTAACCCGCTGCTTAATGGAAAAGATTAATGTGGAGGCGGCCTTGGATGATTCCATTAAGAAGCTGGGGTCGAGGTGGGCTGGATTAAAAGATTCTCTACTTCGTGAAAGAAGCGCGGATTTGTTTGATGTAGGGCAAAGGTTGCTCCAAATCCTGACTGGGTCTAAAGAACAGCGGCTTGGCGTAATGCCTATAGAAAGCATACTCGTCACGCGGGAGCTTTTGCCGTCCATTGCCGCCCAATTGGACCATAGCATGATCAAAGGATTGGTTGTAGAGCAAGGGGCTCAGACGGCGCACGCTATCATCCTTGCTCGCTCCAAAGGAATCCCGTCAATGATACATGTCCCCGATGCCACGAACAGGATTAAAACAGGGGACACTTTAATTCTGGATGCTCTGGCGGGACGCCTGTTTGTTAATCCGTCTTCTGCGGTTCTCAATGAGTATGAGAGACTGGAAAAGGCATTGAATATTCATAAGAATTCCTTGAAAGGTTTGATAGATCTTCCGGTACAGACAAAGGATGATGTCAAGATTAATTTGTGCGCTAATATCGGTAAGGTAGCCGACGCCGCCACAGTAACTGATTTGAATGCAGATGGGATTGGGCTGTATAGGACTGAGTTTGTATTCCATACCCAGGATCATTTTCCTTCTGAGCAAGAGCAGTATCAGCTCTACCATACAACGATGGAATACATGAAACAACGTCCGGCTGTTATCCGGATCTTAGACCTTGGCAGCGACAAACTGCTCCCTTATTTTTCTCTTCCCCATGAAGATAATCCGTCCTTGGGGCGAAGAGGAATGCGTTTATTGTTAATACACCCTGAGGTCCTTCGAACTCAGTTGCGCGCGATCCTTCGTTTAAGCGCCGCTTACCCTGTCTCCATACTTTTCCCAATGATCGGAAGCGTAGAAGAGTACCGTCATGCTAAAGGAATTGTCGAAAGCGTCAAACAAGAGTTGGCATGTGAACGCCAATCGTTTAATCAATCTATCCCTGTCGGAGCGATGATTGAGACCCCCTCAGCGGCAATCATGGCCAGGAAGCTGGCGCAGGAGGCGGATTTTTTAAGTATAGGTACTAACGACCTGGTTCAATATCTTTTGACCGTTGATAGGACGAGTGCCGATGTGGCTTCCTACTATGAGCCGCTGCATCCAGCGGTACTACAAATGCTTAAGCTGATAGCCGATGCGGCAAAGGCTGAGAACAAGAATTTTTCTATTTGTGGGGAAATGGCGGGCAATCCCGCACACATTGAAATTTTACTGGGACTTGGGTTTCGTGGCTTTAGTGTTGCTCCTGGTGAAATATTAGAAATTAAGAATGTGATTCGTTCAACAAGCATTGGCCGTTGTGAAACGCTCGCTAAAAGAATTCTTGAAATGGATACCGTTCAAGAAATAAAGGCATTTCTTCGTACTTCCAAGAACAAGGGACATGAAAAGAACCCTTGAAATAAGAGGAGGTAGGCATGAAACCACGCATCCTTTATAAAGAGATTGCTCCAGATGGTTACAAAGCTATGCTGGGGATAGAACGCTATGTCCATCATTGCGGCCTTGAGAAGCCGCTGCTTGAACTGGTGAGGATACGCGCTTCCCAGATTAATGGCTGTGCTTATTGTCTTGATATGCATACAAAGGATGCTCGAGCAGGGGGAGAGTCGGAGCAGCGGCTCTATGCGATTGCCGTCTGGAAGGAAACTCCGTTCTTCTCCCAACGAGAAAGGGCTGCCCTTTTATGGACTGAGACTGTGACTAGAATAAGCGATGAAGGCGTACCTGATGAGGTTTATGAAGCAGTAAACCAGTATTTCAGTGAGAGGGAGTTGGTCGATTTGACACTGGCAATTGTTGCCATCAACAGCTGGAACCGTTTGGGCGTCGCCTTCCGAGCTATCCCTGGGGAGTATCAACCGGCGAAAGTCCAAGAGGACAAGAAGTAAATTTTGGAGATAGTTTTGTCGATTCATGGAGTGAGAGGAGGGGAAAGATGTCCAGTCAAACGGCAGCAAAATTTCTTCTGCAGGCGCTTGGTCAAGCAGGAATTAAAAGGATCTATGGCATAGCCGGAGATTCTTTGAATGCTCTAACCGAAGCTGTCCGCGAAGATAAGAATTTTGAATGGATTCATGTGCGTCACGAAGAGGTGGCTGCTTTTGCAGCAGGCGCCGAGGCGCATTTGACCGGTACGTTGGCTGTTTGCGCTGGCTCCTGCGGGCCCGGGAACCTCCATTTGATCAATGGACTTTATGATTGCCACAAAAGCCGTGTACCGGTATTGGCCATAGCCGCACAAATTCCTTCCGCCGAGATCGGTACTAATTATTTTCAGGAGACCAATCCGGAAAAGATTTTTGAGGGATGCAGTCATTATTGCGGGATTGTGTCTGATCCTTCACAGTTGCCCAGAATATTGAAGATCGCTATAGAGACCTCTTTATCATGCAAGGGTGTCTCCGTCATAGTCCTTTCAGGAGACATCGCCCTCAGGGAATTGAATGTGCCTGTTCAGGGATTTTCTGCCCCTGCCAGAGGTTCATATATGCGGCCCGATGATGGGCAGATCAGGCAATTATCCCAGGCTTTGAATGAGGCCAAGAAGGTCACAATCCTTGCGGGTGCCGGTTGTGCGGGCGCTCATGATGAGCTGATTAAGATAGCGGAGAAGTTGAAAGCTCCCGTTGTACATACGCTTCGCAGTAAAGAGTATGTTGAATACAACAATGCCTACGATGTAGGCTTGACAGGCCTTATTGGATTTTCATCCGGGTATTTTGCCATGGAAAGCTGTGATTTGTTGTTGATGTTGGGTACGGATTTTCCTTATACACAGTTTTATCCAAAGACCAAAATTATTCAAATCGATGCCAGGGGGGAAAATATTGGCCGAAGAACCAGGGTTGATTTAGGCGTTGTCGGTGATGTCAAGAAAACGCTTGAGCTTTTGCTGGGAAGCCTGCGACAAAAAGAAGATCAGGATCATTTAATTCAAGCCAGGAAGCATTATGCCAAGGCCCGTGCAGGTCTCGATGAACTGGCGGTTCCTGGTTCTATCAGGAGTTTAGTCCATCCTCAATATGTCGTAAAGCTCCTTGACGAACTTTCGACGGATGATGCAGTTTTTAGCTGCGATGTCGGAACCCCCACTGTTTGGGCGGCCCGTTATCTGAAAATGAATGGTAAGCGAAGGCTTCTAGGCTCGTTTAACCATGGTTCGATGGCAAACGCCCTTCCCCAGGCCATTGGTGCTCAGGTCGCATTTCCCCAAAGGCAGGTCATCTCGTTGTCCGGTGACGGCGGGTTTACCATGTTGATGGGTGATTTTCTGACCCTGACCCAGCATAACCTTCCCGTGAAGACGATTATATTTAATAATTCCTCTCTGGGTTTTGTTGAGTTGGAAATGAAGGCGGCAGGATTCCTGGAGACGGCCACGTCGCTTAAAAATCCTAATTTTGCGAAACTGGCGCAAGCTGTTGGTGTGCAGGGCTTCCGTGTAGAGAGGCCAATCGATCTGGAGCCCGCTTTAAGAAAAGCCCTTGGCTCGGATGGACCTGCGCTTGTTGACGTTGTTGTCAGCCGCAATGAACTGACCGTGCCTCCGCATATTACTGCCGAACAGGTCCATGGATTTGGACTTTTTGCACTTAAGGTCATTTTGAGCGGCAAAGGAAGCGAACTCATTGATTTGGCAAAAGTCAACCTATGGAGATGAACATGACAGGTTCAGATCTTTTTGTTAAATGTTTGGAAAATGAGAGCGTCAGGTATATTTTTGGCCTGCCGGGCGAGGAAACGGAAGATATATTATTTTCCTTGGAAAAGTCATCTATTAAATTTATTCCTACCAGGCACGAACAGGGTGCTGCTTTTATGGCGGATATGTGGGGTCGTTTAAGTGGGCAGGCGGGTGTATGTTTGTCCACCTTGGGGCCTGGTGCCACTAATTTGGTGACACCGATTGCAGATGCCAATCTGGACAAGAGCCCTATGGTGGCTATATCCGCACAGGCAGGTATCCAAAGGCTTCATAAAGAAAGTCATCAATACATCAACCTGGTTGATTTATTGCGTCCTGTGACCAAGTGGAATGGTACCATTGCCGTTACTGAGGCCATCCCTGAGATCGTTCGCAAGGCATTTAAGATGGCCGAAAGTGAGAAACCAGGGGCTACTCATATCGAATTTCCTGAAGATGTTGCAGGTGAATCCTGCAAGGGGGAGCCTATTTTATCTAAGCGGGTGCGCAGGCCTGATCCCGATGAGTCCGCCCTTAATGAAGCTATTGGTTTGTTAAAACAAGCACGGTTGCCTTTAATAATTGCAGGCAATGGCGCTGTACGCAAATTGGCTTCGCAACAGCTTACGGAATTGGTCAAGAAGTACAATATTCCGGTGGCTCATACCTTTATGGGACAGGGTGCCGTGCTGGATAGCGAAATCCAGTCTCTTTTCAGCATCGGTTTTAGCTTTCGAGACATTATTATGGATGCGGTCAATCAGGCCGATCTGGTGATAGCGGTTGGCTATGATATTGCCGAATACTCACCTGATGCATGGAATCCCAGGAGAGACAAGAAGATCATTCATATCGATTTTACGCCCGCAGAGGTGTATACGCATTATCAGCCATGTGTTGAGATAGTGGCTGATATCCCCGCCACTTTAAAGGCGCTTAATCAGAAAATGGATGACAGTCATTTGATTTTTGCTAATTGGTATCAAGATGTTCGTCGTCGTATCATTGAAGATCGGGCAAGCTACGCACTCAAAGAAGGGCAACGGTTTACCGTCCCGGGTGTTTTGAGTATTTTGCAGTCGATGATGGGTAAGGATGATCTTCTTATCAGTGACGTGGGCAGCCATAAAATATGGGTTGCAAGGAATTTCTCAGCCTGCTGTCCTAACGGATGCATTATGTCCAATGGCTTGGCCAGCATGGGTATTGCCTTACCGGGGGCCATTGCAGCTGCCTTACACTCTCCTGGCCGCCGGATAATTACGGTCATGGGGGACGGGGGTTTCTTGATGAATTCCCAGGAACTTGAGACAGCCAAACGCCTGAATCTGGCCTTTACGACTATTATCTTTAACGATAATGATTATGGACTGATCAGCTGGAAGCAACAGATGAGCCGGGGAAGGAGTGTTGGCACAAGAATAACTAATCCTGACTTTAAGGCCTACACGGAAAGTTTCGGTATTAAAAGCTACCGTCCTAACAGCGTAGTCGATCTTACCCAACAGTTAAAGCATTCCCTTGATTTGAGAGAATTGAGTGTCTTTGAAATATCCATCGATGTCAGCGTCAATCAGGATCTCATCAAAAGACTGAATATACAACGAAAAGGATGAATATGCAGACCATTGATCCAACGACAGGAAGGAAAATAAAATCATATGCTGACTTGCCTTTTTCTAAAATAGATGGCATCCTTGAGCGCGCCATGAAATCTTCCTCTTTATGGCGCGGTCTGTCATTCCAAGAACGCATACCGATGATGAGAAAAGCGGCTGTTCTTTTAAGGACCGATAAAGATGATTTTGCCCGTCTCATGGCTCTGGAGATGGGCAAACCGTTTTCTCAAGGCCAGGGAGAAATTGAAAAATGCGCTCTTGTTTGTGAATTTTATGCCCAACATGCTGAAACCTTCCTGGCCAAAGAACATATCAAAACAGAAGCAACCAAAAGTTTTGTCACTTATGATCCATTGGGGATCATTTTAGCCATTATGCCATGGAATTTTCCTTTCTGGCAGGTCTTTCGATGTGCGGCCCCCGCTCTTATGGCCGGTAATGCGGTTATTCTAAAACATGCTTCTAATGTGTGCGGCTGTGCCCTGGCAATTGAAAATATTTTTCACAGGGCTGGTTTCCCTCCTTCACTTTTTTCTAATGTATTCATTCCAGGTAAGGAGGTTAAAGGTTTGATCGAACACCCTCTGATTTCGGCCGTAAGCCTGACCGGCAGCACGCAAGCAGGTAAGAGCGTTGCATGCGTAGCCGGATCGGTCCTCAAGAAAATCGTTTTGGAATTGGGAGGCAGTGATCCTTACATTATTTTAAAGGATGCTGATTTGGATAAGGCGGTGGAAATATGTATCAATTCTCGCCTCATTAATTGCGGACAAAGCTGCATATCAGCAAAACGATTTATCATAGAGGGTCCTGTTTTTAAAGAATTTGAAGCAAAGTTTACCGTCAAAATGCAGTCTCAGCGCATGGGACCGCCTTTGGATGAGGGCATCAATTTAGGCCCTATGGCACGCCATGACCTGCGCGACCAATTACACAGCCAGGTCATGAGGAGTGTCGAACAGGGGGCCAGACGGCTTTGTGGCGGACGAATTCCCGATGAATTAGGAGCGTTTTATCCTCCCACGGTGCTGACAAATGTGCGTCCCGGGATGGCAGCTTATCAGGAGGAGTTATTCGGTCCTGTGGCGTCACTTATTAAGGCTGTCGATGAGACAGATGCCGTTCGTATAGCCAATGACACAGTTTTTGGTCTGGGTTCAGCTGTTTTTACGAGGGACATTAATAAGGCAGAATATATTGCTCAACAGTTACAGGCGGGATCCTGCTTCGTAAACGAGGCAGTAAGGTCCGATCCCCGTTTGCCTTTTGGGGGGATCAAAGAATCCGGGTATGGTCGTGAATTGGCAAAAGCCGGTATCCAGGAATTTGTTAATGTTAAGACGATTTATATAAAATGAACGTAAAGGCGCCTTCTCGGAATATTTTTGAAGTATTGGGGGCATTGCCATGAAGTCGCAAAGAGTGTTGGAAGGTGAAATAAAGGATGACGGAGTCTCCGAGCAAGAATTGGAGCAGGATAGGAGAGACTTAGCCAGAGCTGACGATGATGGTTTTGCCTTGGCAAGGGAAGAAGAAAGCAATTCATATCATGAATAGCGTCCAAACAGTTAAGAATAAAGCTTTGGTCAACCTTCCAGCGACCACCAGGCCCCAGATTGTAATTGTGGGGGGAGGTTTTGCGGGAATCGAACTGGCTCGTGGTTTAAGGAATTTGGATGTGCAAGTAATATTAATTGATCAAAACAATTACCATACATTTCAGCCGTTGTTATATCAGGTTGCAACTGCCGGGTTGGAGCCGGATTCGATAGTCTATCCTTTTAGGGAAATTTTTCGTAGCCAAGGCAATCTTATTTTTCGCATGGCTAAGGTCTTAGAAATTAGGCCGGAGAGTAATAAAATCAGGACATCCATCGGGGATGTGGAATATGATTATCTAGTTTTGGCTAATGGTTCCCGCACGAATTATTATGGCATGAAAGACTTCATGAAATTCTCACTTCCCATGAAATCCATCCCCGATGCCATGGCCATCCGTAATATGCTTCTTGAAAATATGGAAAAGGCATTGCTGGCCAAAGACGTTGGGGAACGCGAATCTCTGATGAACATTGTCGTCATTGGAGGCGGACCTACCGGAGTGGAGATGGCCGGCGCCTTGGGAGAGTTAAAAAAACACGTATTAACGAGAGATTATACGGAATTAGATGTCAAACGTATGCAAATTCATGTGGTTGACATGGAGTCCCGATTGCTGGCTGCAATGTCATTGGATGCTTCCAGGCGGGCAGCGGAATTTTTGAAACGCTTCGATGTTTGCATGTGCTTGGGGACAAAGGTCATATCCTATGATGGGAGGATTCTGTGCCTTTCCAGTGGTGAGAAAATTCCGACTAATACCGTTATTTGGTCTGCGGGTGTCTCGGGGGCGGCCATTGCGGGATTGGAAGCAGGATCTGTTGTCCAAGGACGACTCAAAGTCAATCCGTTTAACCAAGTCCATGGATATTCGAATATTTATGCTATTGGGGACATTGCTGTGATGGTCGTTGATAAGTTGCCTAAGGGGCACCCTATGTTGGCTCCGGTGGCCATCCAACAAGCAAATCATTTGGCTAAAAATTTTAAGAAAATTTTATATCATCAATCGTTAAAGCCTTTTGTGTATAAAAACACAGGGGTGATGGCAACCGTTGGCCGCAACAATGCTGTTGCCGATATCAAGGGACTAAAAATACACGGATTTGGGGGTTGGATGATATGGTTATTTGTACATTTGATGGCTTTGGTTGGTTTTCGTAATAAAATCATTGTTTTTATAAATTGGATGTGGAGCTACTTCAGCTTTGACCGTAGTTTACGCTTGATTATTAAACCCCCATCAGGAGTGACAGAAAGAGGTTGATCATGGATAAGCCGCAACACGATACTCCGGTTCTTTTACAGACAGGGTTCAGGATATTTTTTCTTGGAGCAGCCGGATATACGGTGATCGCCATGCTGGCTTGGCTGGCGATCTATGCAATGGGCGTACCTGTGAACTTGGCCATGCCTCCGGCGGTCTGGCACGGGCATGAGATGATATTTGGGTTTACCATGGCTGTTGTGGCGGGGTTTCTTCTGACGGCTGTGATCAACTGGACAGGTTTGCCCACCTTAAGCGGCAGGCCGTTATTAGTCCTATTTTTATTATGGCTGTCAGGGCGTATGTTGGCATTTGTCCCGTGGCATTTCCCGCTGTGGCCCATGACACTCTGCGATACAGCATTTCTGTTGTTCTTATCGGTGGCTGTTATCCGCCCAATCACCGCTGTCAAGCAATGGAAACAATCCTCGGTATACTCAAAACTGATCCTGGTTCTTTTGGCAGGGATTGTATTCTATCTGGCGCTCTCTAAGTTTTATACGGATGTGGAGCAGAAGACCCTCCTTTTTGCCGTTTATATCATCATCAGCCTTATTATGACCATCGGCCGGCGGGTGATGCCGTTTTTTATTGAACGTGGCGTTGGGTATCCGGTGACCTTGACCAATAACGCGGTCCTTGACCGGGCCAGTTTGATTTTGTTGACCGCTTTTACTATCATTGACGTCTTTTTAAAATGGCCGATAGTTGTCTCTGTCATCAGCGGCCTGTTGGTCATCGTCCACATCCTGCGTCTGTCAGGCTGGTATACGCCCGGGATATGGAAAAAGCCTCTGTTATGGGTCCTTTTTGTCGGGTACATCTTTATCATCTGCGGCTTTTTCTTAAAGATTTTTGAACCCTGGAATTCTCAGTGCGGGGATTCCGCGTTGCATGCTTTTGCAGCCGGAGGCATCGGTATTTTTACTCTGGGCATGATGGCCCGCGTGTCCTGGGGGCATACGGGGCGCAATATTGCAGAACCGCCCCGAATTTTGCCGCTGATGTTTGGTTTTATTATTTCAAGTGCGTTCATCCGGGTCTTTATGCCGCTTTTAGACGGATCGCTGTATGTGGTCTGGATCGGTTTAAGCCAGGCGCTCTGGGTATCAGCCTTTACGTTGTTCGTGGTTACATATTATAAGGTTTTGACATCCCCCAGGCCGGATGGGAAAAGGGGGTAGGTTGATGAAGCTAAAGATAAAAAGAATTTACGAACCTCCAGAGAAATCTGATGGCTTTCGCATTCTTGTCGATCGGTTATGGCCACGGGGAATCTCTAAGAAGCGAGCAGCTGTGGATGTATGGTTGAAAGATATAGCACCGACATCTGGACTAAGGGAGTGGTTTGGACACGATCCTGATAGATGGGATGAATTCAGGCATAAATATACACGTGAATTAAAGAAAAATAAGACGACAGTTGGCCAGATAAAAAAATTTATTGATGAGAACGATATTGTTACCTTAGTGTTCTCTGCAAAAGATGTAATGCGTAATCAAGCCTCGGTTTTAAAGCGATTCCTTAATAAATGAGCTGCTTAGGGATGAATGTTAAATTATCAACTAATATTGAGATTAGATAAATATTCACTTGACAAAAGTTTTTATTCTGGTAATATATGTTTCGCTGATTCCCCCAATCAGTGAAAAAAGAAATATAAATCCCCCAAGCAGTTTGTAGTTTTTACATATTGTTCTAACGCCAGCTCAATTTCTTTTCCCAAATAAGGAAATTGGACTTGCAAGATGCATTTTTTGTAAAGGATACGCCCGATGCGCGTTATTCCACAAAAAATACATATCTTGAGGTTCATTGGGGAACAGGGAATTGTCAGCGTCTTTGATGTAGCCCGCCACTTATTCCAATCCGAAAAATCAGATGTTGTTCGTATCACCATGCACCAGCTTGGAGTTGCCCATAGGCGATATCCAGGCATACGGTTTGGTGTCTGGTATATCGACAAGCCTCAGCTATATGATACTTTAAGGGACTATTTTCCCGATCTGCCCAGATTTTCTGTCCGTCCTGTTTTTCACGATCAAATCCCGCATTACTTGGAGCTTAATCACATTCGCACCACTTTTGAACAATCATCTAAGTTCATTATCGAACAGTGGTGGTCGGAACAATACATCCGTTCACTTGAACCTGAGGAACGATTTTCTTTTGCCAATACAAAAATTCCTGATGCCATTTTCTGGCGCAAGCGCCATGACGGCAGTCTTCAGAAATACTTTCTTGAATATGAGCGTTCCTCCAAAGACAGGGAGCGCTACGAAGCCATTTTGTGCTCTTACTCCAAGCGCCAGGATGCGAGAAGCCGAAATGTCATCTATATCTGCCAAACCCCTTATATTAGAGAAAGGCTCGCTACCATTGAATCCAAATTGGCACGTGGCGGCAAACTGGAAAGGGCGGGGATTTGTTTTCAGTTCATCACCCTGGAAGGTTTCTATAACAGTTATGGTCTTAATCAATTAAAGGAGGGAGAACGCAATGAAAATGCTCGAACAATGGTTGAAACTGCCGCAGTTTAGATGCTTTCTGGTTTTGACGCTCTTTCTTGTATTATCCGATCGGCCTGCCTTCGCGGATTTGGTCAGTGACATGAGCCAGCTGCAAAGTAATGTGACGATGATAAGCCAGCCTTTGGCCATAATTTTTCTTATCGTGGCTGGTTGGCAGAAGGCCATGGGCAACGCCCAACTGTTTGTCCTGGCGTTGGTGGGAACGGTTGTCATGTTTGCGGCGCCGCAGTTGGTCAATTTTATCAGTTCCGCGTTTGGGAATTAATTATGAGGACCTATTCGGAAAAATGTTTAAGGAATTTGCAAGACAGGATGATTGTCTTCGGTTTTGAGGGATGGGACATCTTCATGGTCTTAGGAGCCGCCTTAAGTCTGCAAATTTTAAAGGTCAATGACCTTGTTATTTGGGGGATTTGCGGGCTTTTGAGCGGTTTCCTTATTTTGATTAAGAGGGGCAAACCAGCCAATGCCACTGAACATTATATGGATTGGTTTTTCAAGGACAAAAGATTCACCGCCTTTGAACAGACCTTCGCCCACACGATTAAAGGCCGTGAGCTTGATATCAGGCTCAACGGCCTGCAATCACTATTGCCGTATAGTCATTTTGAGGACGGGCTCCTTGTATTTAAGGACGATTCCATGTCCGTTGCATATGAAATAACCTGCCCAAGCTTGGACAATCTTTCCAGCGATGAACTGATCGCCTATTCACAAAAGATCGAAACCTTCCTTAATGGCTTATCCGAACGTGCCACGTATCAACTTTTCTTTACCCTCGACAGCGACTATTCCAAAGAAATCGCCGAACATAAAATCATCAAGGCCACTCATCCTTTAATCAAAGCCATGCATGCTGAACGTATCGGACGCTTTGAAGCTTTGGGTAAGGAGAAGCTTTTCAGGCGCAGGCGATGTTATTTGCTGGTCAATTTCTTATCTGTTCCCCTTGGCCAGAAGCAGTTTAATTTCTTCAAGAACGTCAGGAAATTAACCCAAGCCCAGGTGGATGAGGCCAAGAAGGACTTTCGTCTGGTGCTTAACAATATAGAGGAAGGAATTCATGGGGCGGGTTATGGGACAAGGAGACTTGATGAATATAGGCTTATGTGTCTTATGTACAAATATCTTAATCCCGACCGCCTGAAGCAGGGCATTGACTGTCCCAAGCCCCGTGAAAACGAACTTTTCGTAAAACAAATATGTTGTTCGGATCTTTATTTTGATGAGGCAAGAGGCGAATATGCCCATTTCGGGGGATTTTATCATAAGTACATATCCCTTAAAGTCCTGCCGGAGGCGAGTTTTCCGGCAATGTTGGCCAGACTTGACTGGCTGTCTTTTCCCGAATTCGATGTGATCGCCAATTTCGAGGCTCCAGAGAAGGAATGGGGCAGGAAAAAAATCGAAAGCATGAGAAAGCGCGAATACGGTAATATGCAGGGCTTGTTTGGGATCATCAATAAGGATGCCCAGACCAAGGTGGGGCAATATGAATACCTCTTAGAAGAAATCCAGCAAAGCAATCAGAAGCTTTTCCGCGCCCAACTGACCATCCATGTCTACGCCGAGGAGTTTGAAGAGATAAAAAAGAAAACGGCGGAGGTGATCCGTTTGTTTGCCTCGCTAAACGGCACAGAAATGCACGATGAACGTTGGGGTTCGGTTAAGCCCATTTTTGTCAGTTGTCTTCCCGGCTGGACCAAGGAATCATCGCGTTTTGTCCTTTTAAAATCCGCGCACCTGGCGGACCTTATGCCTTTGTTCTCTGAATTCAAGGGCAGCGGCCGGGCCGAATGTTTGTTTTACAACACAACCCACGGCCTGGCTTCCTATGATCCCTTTTGTGAGGAGCTTTCGGCGTATAACACGGTTGTGGTGGGTGCGACAGGAAGCGGCAAGAGCTTTACCATAAATCAAATCATCAACCAGTACAGCAAAAACGACCCTATTGAAATCTTCATTGATATTGGAGGTTCCTATAAACGCCAGGTCCTCTTAAAAGGCGGTGAGTACATCGACCTAGGGCTAAAGGAGAAGTTTACCATCAATCTCTTTGAGCTTTCGCAGGGGAAAAGGCTGTGTGAATTCAGCGAAGAAGAACAAAATGAAATACTTATCATTAAGACCAAAACTATCGAGCAGATGATAGGGGGAGTGGCGCGCTTCAACGGTTCTGATCAGATTGTCGAGGATTATATCTTTCGTTCCATCCAAAAGCTTTATCGCATGAAGGATTATCCGGTTCTAAGCGATCTTAAAGAGGCCCTTAAAGCCATTGCTGAAATGCAGAAAATCACCCAGCCGTTTTATGAGCCTGTCGTTGGCCTTTTGGGCAATTGGCTTCAGGGCGGGCAATACGGCAATTATACCGATGGCAAATCAACCATCTCGCTTGATAAAAGTGTCATTTGTTTTGATCTAAAGGGTTTGGAGAAGTTTGAGCGTCTGCAGGCATGCATGTTAACGATTGTGACCAACTTCGTCTGGGGCAAGATCATGAGCCAGCCGGGACGTCGTAAGTTTGTCATCTTTGATGAATGCTGGAAACTTCTTTCAACACCCGAGGCTGCCAAATTCATAGCGGAATGTTACCGGACCTTCCGTAAATACGGGGCCGGGGCGATTTCCATCACGCAATCCTTGAATGATTTTCTCTCCGGCGGTCTGGAACATGCCATCCTGGGCAATTCCAACACCCGTTTTATCCTTCGCCAGAACTCTACACCGGCCATCAAGTCCATTGTGGATTATTTCGATTACAACGAGCAGGAGAAGCGCCTTATCGAATCCTTGAAAATCCAAAAGGGTGAATATTCGGAAGTGTTTTTCTCACAGTCGAAACAGTTGGAACATATCAGCTCCAAGATGGTCATCTGTCCCACAGCCATCGAATATTGGGTGGCAACGACAGATGCCATGGATCTTAACTATTACGAGAAAATCAAGAAGGAAAATCCGCAGATGGATATGTATACGATCCTGCAGCTCTGCGTAAAAGATTTTCCACGCGGGGTTGGCTATAAGGACAGCAAGAATACAAATTAACCGGTTTTTAAAAGGAAGGGACAAAGTTATGAGCCTCAATTCCGTTAATGTGATGGGTAATTTAACACGGGACCCGGAAATCAAGCAAATCTCCTCAGGCAGGTCAGTATGCAATTTGTCGATTGCAAATAACCGCACATACCTCAAAGAGGGCGAGAAGGTAAACGAGGTTTCCTATTTCGATGTTGAGGTCTGGGGCAAGGCTGGCGAGAACTGCGCGAAGTATTTGACCAAGGGAAGCGGTGTCATCGTGGAAGGCAGGCTCAAACAGGAACGCTGGGAAAAGGACGGCAAGTCCTTAAGTCACATCAGGGTCACGGCCAATATGGTCCATTTCCTGCCCAAGAGGCGCAAAAACGCAGCGGAACCAGTAGTCGCTGCTGAAAACCCGTCCGAGCAGGAGACTGTTCTTATCGATGGTGAAGATGGGGCATGGCAGCAATAGAAAGATTTTCTTGAAAGGATACCTATGGCGAACAAATACATTCTTTTCATTGGGCTGCTTTCTGTGCTGTCTTCAGGTTGTACCTTGCGTGATGCAGGATATACCCTTGGCGGTGCGGCCGCCGGCGGCGGCATAGGCTATGCCATTCATCATGACGCCAAGGATGCCGTTATAGGCGGCCTGGGAGGTGCGTTGGTTGGGAATCTTGCGGCCCAATGGCAGGATAAGATCGACAAGAACAAGAAGGACAAGAGCTATAAGGACGGCTATAACCAGGCCAGGCTCGACATCGCCAAGCAGAATTGGAATGACAATACCGGCAAGGATGCGGACGGGCCCCAGCCCCTAGAAAGAACGGTATTGGTCCCCAAAGATAAAGAAAATGGTGTCATCTACGATCAAAGGGCTGTTGCCGTTGAGGAGGATGAATGATATGAAAAAAATACTACTTTTGACTATTTTTGGGTTTCTTGGGCTGAGCCTTCCCGCCTACGCCTACGTCTTTACCGATCCCGTCGTACTCGCCGCCATCCTGCAGCAAACCGCCACCCAAACAAGCGAGCACTTAAGCCGGTTGGCCCAAGAAATCCAAGCCGTTGAAACCCTTCAGCAGGAACTGACAACCTCCAATGGCCTATTGCAGTTGGCCCAAGCCAACGCACAGGGAGCCGATAATTTACAGGTGATGGCCAATTTCCAGAACACCATTCTGTCGGCCAACAGTGTCCTTCAAGCCATCCAGTCGGACCTTAACGCCAATCAGGATCTGTCGGGTCAGTGGCAGACGGTGTTCGGCTCTCTTACTCCCTTTATCCAAAACACCAACACGGCTTTTACCAATATCGACGCCTCAGACAAACTCAATGCGGCAAGTTACCTGGTGGGAGACAGCTACCAGAACCTTTACCAGCAGAATGCCGCAACCGTTGCCCAGTTTGTCGCAAGCGCCAACCAGGTCAGCGAAAAAGGCGCCCTTAGACAGATCGCCCAGGAGATGGCGGAACTGATTCAAATGGAAAACAATGTCATTTATCTTCTCTCCCAAGAGTTAAAAGGCCAGAGTGTCGAGTCAGCCAATGACAATCTAAAACGCAAGGAGCAGATCGTTCAAGTCCAGGATGAGGGTCAGGGGGTAAGCGACTTTATGGGTATTGTAGATAACAACACCTTCAAGATATAGCCTATGGATACAATCATTCAAGCGGTCCAAATCGATTTGCCCAATAGCCTCAATGCCGGGCATATTATGCTGGTCTCGCTTTTTGTTGTGGCGGTATTTGTCCGGTATACGGGGCTGTTAAGCCATCAAGTCAATTGGGCGGACGTGGTTGTAAGGCTTGTCATCGGCTTTGTGCTTTTGCAAAACTACACGGCCATCATGGACGCAACCCGTACCATCATCGCTGATGTTGATACAACCATCAACCCCACCCAGGATTATGTCGCCCAATATGCCGCCATGAGCCAGAACATCCAGCAGCGCCAGCAGAGCATGACCCGGCAAAGCATCCTGACTCAGATAGGCAACGGGTTCTTCGGGCCTTTTTCCTTACATAATCTCATCATCAACCTGTCTTTTATCTTTTATGCGATTGTGTCCAAAATCATGGAGGCTGTGCGTTATTCCATGACCGCGATTTTATACAAGATAGGTCCGGTCTTAATTCCGTTGATCCTGTTTGAGTCAACAGGGCATATCGTCAAGGGCTGGTTTGTAAGCTATGTCTCGGTTCTTTGCTGGCCCATTCTTTGGCACATTGTTTTGGCCATTGCGGTCAATTTAAGCAACCAGCAGGTGGCCTCCGGCAACATCGTTGAGCAGTTTGCCGCCATCAATTTTGCGGTGTGTTTTGTTCTGGTTTTTTCGCCGTTTATCATCAACAGCCTGGTTTCCGGTATAGGTGCCGGTTCCTCGGCGGGGTTAGCCGCGCTCACGTCTACTACTGCAACAACCAACTGGATGGGGACAGTCGGCCAGGCGGGGTTTAGATCAACCACAGGTTTTATGAACGATAAGTTGTCACAGCTTACCCAGAATTCCACCACCTCATCGGGTAAATTTAAAGACACCATGTTGGGCACTTAAATCGGAGAGAAAAATTATGAGCGAGCTTGTTTTCAATCGGGTCATATTGGAGCGTAACAACCGCACCTTGATGATTATCTCTTTCGTCTCGTTGGCGCTTAATTTTATTTTGGTTTTGAGCATGCTGCGGGTCTTCCATAGGCCGCCGTTGGTGGTATTCGCCACGGACGGGAAACTCACCGTCCTTAAAACCAAGGATTTGGGCATCAATGAGACCCTGCTTAAGGACTTTGTCAGGCTTGTCGTCGGCCAATACCTTTCCTTTAGTGTCAACTCGCTGCCTCACCAGATTGATTCCATAAAGGCCTATTTGGGCCCCAAGCCGATTCAGAATATTCTGCAGTCCTATAAGGACAATCAAACTCTTATTCAAAGTGAGAACATCTCCCAGCAATTCATTGTTGATACGATTACTGTAACAAAGAAGTCAAGCCCGTATTGGGTCAAGGTCACTGGCCTAAGCAATATTCATACGACCGACAGCGATAAGAACCTTCCCATGACCTATGTTTTTGAAGTCACCAGGGTCAAGTCAACACAGACGAACCCTTACGGATTTTTGATGACTGATGTGGTCGAAAAAGACAAATCTGAAAGCAAAGGACCAAGGTAATGAAAATCATCCTATTGATCGTATTCTTGCTTTTTTCATGTCCCTTGTGGGCCGAAGAGGGTAGGTATTTACATGCCGATAAGGTCTTCTATGAAACCCCTTTGGCGCAAGATGTGATGAATGTCCACTTGGCTTTGGGCTATTGCACAGTCTTGCAGTTTCCAGAAAAACCCATCCTGGTGACTGTAGGCGATAATTCCTTGGTCCAGGTTGAGATCCCCAAAAACTCTAAAAGTGTGGTTATAAAGCCTCTTCAGGATGCAGGAGAAACAAACCTTTTTGTTTTCACCCCCAATCACAGGTTTAATTACAACGTGATCATTGCAGATGCCGCGAAGGTCGATTATGTCCTGGATACCAAGTCCTTTAATCCAATGGGACAAAAGGCCAGGGGCCACCTTTCCGTTGAAAGATTTATCAAATTGAGCAGGCAGTACGCATTCCTTGAAACCCACAATGCCATCAATGACCGCGAGTTTAGGCGAAAAAAGATATCCTGCGAGTGTTCATATCCTGATTTTGACGTCAATTTAATTGAAGCCTTCAGCCGTAATGATCCTAATTATTTGGTTATGCACATTTCGGTGACCAATACTACGAATGATGAAGTTCTCGATTTGACCGAACAGAAAACAGTTATTTTGGTCAACAATCATAAGTTCATTCCCCAATACGTTTTATTCGACAATGACCAACTTTTCCCTGATAAAAGTACCGACGGATGGCTGGTTTTGGAGAACAGCTATATTTCTTTGGACAATGAATTTTCTTTAAGCCTTGGCGTAGGGGAGAAAGAGTATGTCTGTAAACAATCTATTTCTTAGAACGGATAATGCGGGCAGGCGCAGGCCGACGGTTTTGACCTTCTGTTTAATAGTAGCTTTGGTCTTTTTTTCGTTCTTTATTTCTAAGAACAAAAAGCCGGTGGGGAAAACAAAGACGAATCAGGCCATTATCAAAGCCAGGAACCTGACCGCGGCTGCTCCAACCAATACCGTACATCTTCCGGCTAATCCTTTAAGCCGGGAAGGTAAGGCATTCAAATTGGATTATAAGCAGGTATTACAAGCGCCGTCGCCAACCCCACGGCCTACATTTTTCCAGGGAGGCTTCCCCGGACCTACACCGCAACGTTCCGTCCCCCTAAACACTAAAATGATCGTCTTTGATAATACCAGTAATTATCAGAGCAATTGGGTTGTGCCGCTGGGAAGCATGGTCAAATGTATTTTGATCCATAACATTGTCACCAATAATTTTCAGGCGCCGGTCATTGCTCAGGTGTGGCAGGACTTTTATTTTGACGGCAAGCTGCTTTTACCCTTTGGAACACGCATTTATGGTACAGCCTCGGCCGGCAGGGAAAGGGACAGGGTTACGGTTTCATTCCATGACATTGTTTTTCAGGATGGCAAGGATATCAAGATGAACGCCATTGGCTTAAGTCAGGACGGCTCCGGCGGTCTGACAGGAACGGTTATTAATGACGCCACAAGGAAGACGATTTGGGCTATGGCCATGAATTTATTAAGCGGGATGGCCTTGGGATTTCAGCAAACGCAGACAAATTTGGTAACGGGAGTGGACCAGGTTGAGTCCAATGCCAGAAACGCTTTGCTTAATGGCGTGGCCAATACCTTCCAGAAACAGGCCCAGACAACACAACAGGACATAGAGAATTCCAAAGGTTACGCAATCGTTTTAGCCGGAAGTGAGCTGATCGTATATTTCAATCAGAAGGCAGATGTCCAGGGAGGATAACTTATGCCATTCAAATTTTTAACGTTGGTTATTTCGGTCTTGCTTCTTGGCGGCTGCACATGGTTATATGAGCCTGATCCCGACTTCGATAAACCTTTGATAAGCATTCCTGGCCAGAGTGACGTATGCACCGAACCCAGGGAAACCAAGCCAACCCCAAAAGAGGTCTGGATTGAGGCCAAAACCAGCCGGATATGGGTCAGCCCCCACGTTGACCAAAATGGTGATTACATTGATGGTTATTACAAGTACATCATTATCAAGCCGGGACATTGGGCTATCAATGGAAACCAGACACCAATCTCAAAGTAACGCCTGGGCTCAGGAAGGCTTTAGCATTGCCGTTATCATTGCAGCCCTGACCTATAAGTATTGGGGCCTAATTGATCAAAAATTGCATGACCCTGTTTTTAATTTAATTTTGGCATTAGGCATCGTCTTTGGGGGAGTGGTTTTTTATGTCTTCGCTCATTATATAGAAAAATTTGCAAATCAAATCAATATGCGAAGACTTGGCATAATACCGGATGATAAGGTACAGGGAACGCAGTTAGAACCTTTTTCCTTTGACCTGCAAGGACAACTGAAGAGTTTTTATCAAAATAAAGACAATAGAGACCAGACCTTTTTAGGCCTTTACAGGAAAAATAAGAGAGAGAAAGGCATTGCCAGCATACCGGATATTCAACGAAGCCAGCATACCCAGGTCTTGGGAATGACTGGGACCGGCAAGACATCGGGAATATTCTTACCCTTGATTTACCAAGACGCTTTGAAAAAGCATCCGGTCATCATTCTTGATGCCAAGGGTGAATTGTCATCCATCAACCAACTTAATGCCTTGCTTAAGAGTATTGGCCGGACTGATGATTTTTTGCTTTTTTCTCTGGTGCATAAAAATCAGTCCTGCACCTATAATCCGCTTTATGTGGGGGAGTGCGATCCGCAGATTGTTATCGACGCTTTTTTCAGCAATTTTAAGGACGAAAATTCTTTTTACCGGGAAACGGCCAAGACAATTTTTACGAATGCCTTTTATGTCCTGCATTCATTGGGCAAGCCCTTTACGGTTATGGATATTTACACCTATTTGACCAACGACACCTGCCATAATGCCATTAATGATCTGGTTGAGAAGTCAGATAGCAAGGGGGATCTTTACTTAAGGTTGCTTAATACGATGATTTCATGCCTTTGCCAGCAGTACAAGGGTTGGCAGCATGTCATTACAGGATTTAACAATTACCTTTTGGCCCATAAGGAAATAATTCTCAATGATCCAGACAGCGACATTGTTCTTACCGATGTGATACGGCAGAGAAAGATTGTGTATTTTCAGCTTCCGACCAATGCCTATCCTATACAGGCAGTCAGCATTGCCCGGATGGTTCAGGCAAATTTACGCTATATATCCTCGCTGATTCAAATAGGCCAGCTGCCCAAGGATATACTGGTCAGTGTCATTATTGACGAATATGCTTCCTTTGCTGAGGAATCTTTTATCGAGGTATTAAATAAGGCCAGAAGCAGCGGCATGATGGTGACCATTGCCCATCAGAGTTTAAGCGATTTAAGGGCTATATCCGAGGCCTTTATGAAGCGCATTGATGAAAATACGCTTAATAAGATTTATCTTAAGCAAACGGACCCGGAGCTTTGTGAGCTCATTGCCAAAAGTATGGGGACCTTTATTAAGGAAGAGAAGACTTATCGGATGACCGGCGGCCGATTTGGAAACCAAATTTACACAGGGGAGTCATCTAATAAGGTGGTTAATGAGTTTTATTTTCCGCCGGACAGGATTAAGAATCTCCACAAGCGCGGCCAGGGCTATTTTATCTATAGAGGCACAAACAGCCAGCAATGCGTGAATTTGGGATATTTCTTTGACCTGAAAGAAGAGCCTTATAAAAGGAAGATTAAGCTGAATAAAAGGGAAGGTATAGGGCTGTTTGAAAAATATTACATTGAAAGGCAGGAAAAGCCATCAATACAAGTCATCCCGTTAAAAATCAACTCAAAAGAATCTCTTGATGATTAGTTGAGCCTATGGAGAAACGATTTTATAATGCAAAAGAAATTTCAGTTTATCTTGGCGTGTCGGAAGAGGCCGTTAGAAAATGGAGCCTTAGGGGGCAAATACCTTTTGTGAAACTTGGAAAATCCCTCAGGTTTGATATGATAAAAATTGACTCATGGGTCAAAACCAAGGAGGATCCGTATGCCCGTAAGCAATTTAATTAATAATTCGTCTACGGGTTGTTGGCATGTCCGGATTTGCTGACATATGTTCAGAAATCTGGACAACAATTTTCAAGTGATGCATATTATTTTGTTTTATTACTCGTAAATAAACTGTAAGTTTATTTACTTGCATTTATGTGAAATCATGGTATCTTCTTATTAAGAAGCAAATAGATAAACTCAAGGTTTATTGAGAATATATATGTTAAAACAGCTGCTTCAATTTTCGGACCAGATTCCGTTGTTTTATCCCTATCTCAAAGATAAGGGATATTCGCCTCAGTTGCTTTATCGCTATGTTCAAAGCGGATGGCTTGAGAAATTAGCCAAAGGTGTTTATAAAAGAAAAGGGAGAGGCCTTGATCCCTTTTTAATAGTCAAAGCGATGCAGGAACAATTGAAATGGCCGGTATTTATAGGAGCCCAATCCGTCATGGCCCTTCAGAACAAGGCCCATTACGTCAAATTTAAGAACACCTATCAATTATTTTTATCTTCTCCAATTCGGCTTAATGATTGGTTTAAATCGTTGTCGGAATTTCACTTTATAAAAGAGAAAATATTTAAACATCCCTTAAATGGTTTAACAACGTGGGGGGATGGCGTAAAGGTTTCCACTTTGGAAAGGGCCTTTATAGAGATGGCTTTCCTTGTGCCTTCAAAGGCCTCCTATGAAGAGCTAATCAATAATTTGGAATTGACACCGAATTTAAGGGCAGGCCTTCTGCAATCTTTGTTAGAGGATTGTTCGTCTTTTAAGGCCAAACGGTTGTTTTTACACGCGGCCCAAAAAGCAGGACATAAATGGTTTAACCATTTGAATGTGGCGCGTATATCTTTAGGGAAAGGAGCAAGGCAGATTACCAAGGGCGGCATTTACGATAAAAAATATAAGGTATCTGTTCCCAAGATAAAAACAGATGTTTGATCAAAAATTTCATCAACAGGTTGATTTGGTTTTGACCATTTTAGGGTACATGGACTGGGATGAATGTTATGCCATGAAGGGAGGGACTGCCCTTAATTTTTTCTATGAACAGATGCCTCGTTTGTCGATAGACATCGATCTGGTTTATCTGCCGGTTAATTCGAGAGAAGAAGCAATTAAAGAAATGAATGTGTCTTTTCAGAAATATATTTCTATGTTTAAGAAGCGCGGGTTTGCTGCCCAGATCATAGGGGTAAAATCTAATAATCCATTGGGTCGCCTCTATGTATCTAATGGGGTGGCGTCAATTAAGATAGAACCCAATCTTGTTATCAGGGGTGCTTTATTGCCTCCTAAATTGAAATCTTTGTCATCCGCCGTCAAAAAGACTTTTTCACAAGATTTAAAGGTCCGTTGTTTGGATTATAATGAAATTATGGCGGGTAAGCTGGCAGCCATGCTGGACCGCCAGCACCCTAGGGACATTTTTGACTTGTTGCATTATTATAAGCACCACAGGTCACTAAAAGATTTTATGGACTGTTTCGTTGTCTATTTACTGCAATCCAGCCGGCCGTTTTCGGAATTGCTTAAACCCAGGCTATTGGATATTAAAGAAATTTTTAAAACCAATTTTGAAGGCATGGCTAACTATCCCGTTGATTTAAAAGATCTCCTCTCCTGTAGGGATAAAGTGATTAAAAACGTCCAGGATTCTCTGGGAGAGAGGCGATTGGAATTTTTAATTTCAGTTATGGAAGAAAAGCCCAAATGGGATTTGATCCCATTTGATAATTTAGACAAGCTCCCCGGTATAAAATGGAAATTACAAAATATTCATTCCATGGCCAAATCTAAAAGAGAAGCTGAAATTAAAAAGCTTCGGAAAGGTTGAAATGGCTGTCTTTAATCGTGTCTACTGTCCTTCCTGTCGGGGGAATAACAATGTTTATGGCGATGAGCGCAGTATTAATTGTCATTCTTGCAATGCTCCCATTAAGATTCAAGAGAAGGATTATTATATTGAGTACCGCGATAGGGGAAAGAAGTACAGGGAGCATATCGGGCCAAGCAAAAGCCTGGCCATGACCGTGCTTGCCAAGCGCAAGGTGGAAATCGCCGAAGGCCGGTTTCTTGAGAAGAAGGAAGAAGTGCGGATCAGGTTTGAGGACTTTGCCGACGAGTATTATGAGTTGCATTGCAAGGTGAATAATAAGAAATCCTGCGAAACGGCTGATAAACACAATATTAAAACCCTTAAAGCTTTCTTCGCCGGTTATTATCTCGATGAAATTTCAGTACACATGATTCAAACTTTTAAATCCGAGAAAATGAAAGAATTTAAACTGTTAAAGAGCGGCGAGAAAAGGTATTTGTCTCCTACAACGATAAATCGAAAACTTACCTGCCTTAAAAGTATTTTTAATAAGGCTAAGACATGGGGCAAGTTTTCTGGCAACAATCCTGTAAATGGTATAAAATTCTCTAAAGAAAATAATGGCCGCCTTAGGTTTCTCGAGAAAGAAGAAGCAGATAAGCTCTTGAAGAATTGCCTTCCGGTCATCAAGCCTATCGTGACGGTTGCCCTTAATACCGGCATGCGAAAAGGCGAGATCATGAAGCTTAAATGGAGGGACATAGATTTCAAGAGGGCCATCGTCCATTTAACGAATACCAAGAACCATGAGAAGCGTGAAATACCATTGAATGAAACGACAATTAATGCTTTTGTAAGCGTGCCCCAACATCCTGAGAGTGAGTTGATCTTTGTCAAGGACAACGGCCAATCATACGGCGATTTTAAGAAATCCTTCTTTACAGCCTGCCGCAATTCTGGTATAAAAAACTTCCGCTTTCACGATTTGCGGCACACTTTTGCTTCACATTTAGTGATGAATGGTGTAGATTTAAATACCGTTAGAGAGCTGATGGGGCATAAATCGATGGCTATGACTTTGAGGTATGCCCACTTATCGCCT